>DASRON010000001.1:0-9852 GCA_035646815.1 Patescibacteria group bacterium
CAGGAAAAACTCAATTACTCTACGACCTAGCTGTCTTATATGGAGTACCTTTTACAAATGTTTTAACAGGAGGACAAACTTTACGTCGTGCAGGAGAAAGACTTAGAAAGAAAAAAAAGTCTAGAGGAGATACGGATGTAAATACTGAAAATCAAGCAAATTTTATTGAAAGAACAGACGAAGACGACATTGCTCTTGATAATATGCAATTTGGTTGGATTGAATCCCCTTCTCAAGAACCAAGAGTAGTTGATAGTAGATTAATTGGTCTTGCCATTTATTCAACAAGAGAGAATGTTTCAAGTATTAAAGCAGCAAGCTTTTACATTACTGCTTCAAAAAACGCAAGAATGAAAAGATTATCTGAAAGAACAAGTAAACCTGTAGAAATAGTAACAGCAGAAACTGAAGAAAGAAGAAAACTAGATATTGAATGGTACACTAGGCTTTATAAGGGAACAAAAAGATTTTCAGTCTTTGGAGATATAATAGATCCTCATAATCCTAAATATTATGACTATATTATAGACAACACTCATTATGATCGAGCAGTGGCCCTTCAAACAATGCATGATTACTTACTTGAAATGGGTCTTGTGCAAAAAAGGGTAAAAGATAGAGTCTATGACAGAGAAAAAGACGAAGGATTAACATTACCAGCGAGTGATACTATCTTCCCAGAACCGGAGTTCCCTGAGAAAGAGGTTTAAATCTTTTTTCAGTCTCTAGGTCATGATAAACGTTCTTTACTCCTAAAAGCACTTGATCTTCATCTATGTCTTTCCCTTGAATCAGAACTCTCATTCCAGAAGATTTTTGCAAAAGCCTACCCGTTCTCATAAAATCAATCCCTCTTCCTCCTGTTATTGCCAGATCATTAAGAAGAGATAATTCATCTCTTAATTTATGAAACTCTGTCCCTTGCAGAAATCCACCTTGCGTTACATCTCCTAATACAACGAGTCCGTTTTTTTCTCCAATATTTGCAAGGGGTTGAAAATCAACATCTGAGGTAATATCAAATTCCCCCAAATGCTGTTTATCACGATACGCATGGTAACGTTTTTTAAATCCTTTGTCTTCTGCAGAAAAAGCACGCAAAGGAATTTTTCTATCTTCTATCTCATAGTCAAACGTTATTATATATCCTCTTCTTAAAGACTTTGCCATATTTTCCATCCATTTTCGCCCATTTAAATTTATTGGAATCATACTTCCTATATTTACTTCAGGAGCATAACTGTCAAAAGAATCTAACACCATAGCTTCAGGAACTTTCCAGTCTTCAGCAAAAATTTGGGCACCTCCTTTTCCGATATAAAGCTCTTCCCATCCCTTTTTGCATCTTCTAACAATATGCGTCGGTAATGCATCTACTAACTCATTTGATAAAAAAACTCCTGTAATTTCATGGTTAAATTCAACCGCCGACTGCTGTACGAAATTAACAGGTAAATCTTTTAACTTTTGCCTTTGTTTCGCAATCAATGTTGGGCTGTTTTCTACTATTAGGTACCTTATTGAGTCGGATGTTCCACGATCTAGATATTTAAGACCATACAAAATGTCATGCGCAAGAGTGCCATTTCCTGCTCCCATTTCAACAATAGTAAAATCCTCTGGTTTATCCATTAACTCCCACATCTCTAAAACTTGTTTTGCAATACAGAATCCAAAAAGAGGAGAACATTCAGGTGAAGTTATAAAATCAGCTTTTCCTGCATCAATCTGTCTATCATTATCTCCTATGGTTACGCTATTACCCGAATAGAAACCGGGTATAAATATCCCCTCTTTATCTATACCTCCGTATAAAGCAATATCCATGTATTCTTTAAAAGAGATTTGTCTTCCAGCATTAATCCTACCCTCAACAATATGAGCTAACGGACTAATTTCAGGCTTTTGTCTTTCATGAAAAAATCTTTCAGTAATTGACATAATATTATAGGCTATTTTAGCAGAATTTAATATTAATTCAAGCTCTATTTTTCGAGGTCAATAAATTTAAAACTATATCCGTTGTCTTTTCCTTCTTCTTCGTAGGTTTTTTTTGTAAAAGAAGAATAATCTGGAAAAAAAGTATCTGCATCAAAATTACCTTCTATTTTTGTTAAATAAAGTTTATTGGCGATTTCTATTGCTTCTTTAAATAACTGTCCTCCTCCTATAACAAAGACTTCCTCAAACCCAAGTTCCTTAGCTGCTTTCTTAGTTGCCTCATTTAACGAATGAGCTACAATAAGGTCTTTTTGTTCATAATGATTTCTGGTTATTATAATGTTAGCTCTCCCAGGAAGAGCTCTACCTATTGATTCAAAAGTCCTTCTTCCCATTATTACGGGGTGACTTAGAGTTAATTTTTTAAATCTTTTTAAATCTGAAGGAATATGCCAGGGCATTTTCCCATTTTTACCAATTCCATTTTTATCATCAAGAGCAACAATTAAAGAAATTTTCATTTATATTATCTAGCTTTTTTCTTTTTTTCTTCGAAGTAACCACCGGCAACAGTTAGCTCTCCGGTAAGCATCGGGTGGGGGTCATAGCCTGAAAGAACAACCTGCTCAGGTTTGAAATCATCAATATCTTTTATTTTCTTAGCAAGAACTACTTTTGGAAAAGGACGTGGTTTTCTTTTAAGCTGTTCTTTAACTTGCTTTATATGATTTTCGTAAATATGAGCATCTCCTAAAGTGTGAATAAATTCACCCGGTTTATATCCTAAAACTTGAGCAAGGATTAAAACTAAAAGTGAATAGCTTGCAATATTAAAAGGAACTCCTAAGAATAAATCTGCGCTTCTTTGATAAAGCTGAAGAGATAATTTTCCATCCTTAACACTTACCTGATACATGTTGTGGCAAATTGGAAAATGTGAAGTATCTTTGTAATCTGCCATTTTGTATAAATATTCAGGATTCCAGGAAGTAACTATTGCATTTCTTGCAAAAGGATCTTCTTTTAATTCGTTTATTACCCATTTAAGCTGATCAACGGTTCTATTTCTTTTTGTTGGCCAACGTCTCCAAAGCTCTCCATAAATTCTTGGTAGATTCCCCCATTTTTTAGCAAAAGTGCTACTTTCTCTTATTTTCTCAATAAACTCATCTTTGGTAAGTTCTTTTACCTTTTTTTGATCAGCTAGTTTTTTATATGCCTTGTATGGATAGTCATCCCAAATTTTAACGTTATTATCTACTAAATACTTAATATTTGATTGTCCTGACATAAACCAATAAAGCTCATGCAAAACTCCCTTCCAATAAACTTTTTTAGTAGTTAGAAGAGGAAAGTCTTTTGATAAATCATATCTGCATTGTCTTCCAAAAACACTTAAAGACTTAACATTTGTCCCACGGTCAACATTAATCACTCCGTTTTTTAAAACGTCTTTCATTATATCTAAATATTGATATTCCTGATGTTTACTTTTAGTTTTCACACTATCTTTTTTACCTTTTTAAGAGATTTTTTGCAATACATCAAACCACATCAACTAATTTTTGGTATAATCAGACCATGACAGAAGGAATAGAAGGACAAATGCAGTTCCCCGAAACACCTATGGAAATTATTAGACCTGCTTTACCAGAAGGAGGATATAAAGGAATATTTATGACTACTAGCTCTCAGGATAAAGACGGCAATGCAATTTATGTTTATGAAGATGACCCAGAAAAATCTGACTATCCAACCAGAACATTTGCCCTTAACGGCTCAGCAGCTATTATGATTATTGTTCATGAAGATGTTACAAGAGAAATGCTTTGGAAATCTAAAGGAAAAAGAGGATTTGATGCACGTATCGTAAAAATAACTGATAAAAAAGATGCTCCCATTCTAGGCTCAGATGTATTTGTATATAAAAAGGACATTAGCCGTAAAACTCAAAAACAAAGAAAGGCAATAGTTGATGAAAAAGAGGCTGGTTTACCAAGCTGGGCTACTGATGATAATATCCCTTTTTAAGCTTAAACCTGTTTTTCTTTCTTTGTTGTAGTTACCCGTCCTCCTTGCCATTGTCCACGATACATATTCCCTTTTCCTTCAACTTCTGAAAACTGAATATGCACAAAGCGTGCTCCCATCTCAATTGTTACCGGCACTGCCCCTTCATTTTTTAAACCAAAAGTTAAACCTCCACAATACCCAGGAGGAACATTTCCCGTTCTTATCATAAGCCCACTTCTGTAAGTTGTTGATCTAGGAGTAATTGACGCAGTTAAATTATCCGGCATATTAACATTTTCTATTGTTTTAGTTAACAAAAAATCACCAGGTTTTAACAAGACACTTCTTTTTTCTCCTTTCTTGTATTCTTTAATAAGTTTAATGTCTGCTGTATGCCTCTCAGTTTCTCCTAAGAATGCTTTTCCTGAAATTTTATATACTTCCCCAAGTCTTAAGTCAAAACCTGCTCCTTCAGGATTTGTTAGTTCTCGCTCAGAAAGATTTTCGACCAATTTTATTTTTTTAACTAAAGATAATAATTTTTTAGGACCAAGTATCATAATTATTTAATATTTATTTTTTTAAGAATTTCTTCTGTTACTTTACTTACTTTTTCTTCTCCATTAATAATAGTTATTTTATCTTTAAACTTTTCAGAAAGCCAATCATAACCTTTAAGAATTTGTGTTAATTTTTCTTTATTTTCATATATCTCTTTTTTATCTTTTTTGTGTTTTTCTTCAATTCTTCTGAGTGAAGTATTAAGAGAGATTTTTAAATAAAAAGTGTGATCAGGGACTATGAATTGATGATACATAGAAAGAATCGATTGAGCAATTAATATTTGATCAGCATCTCTATACTCATATTTTTTATCCATTCTATCTAATATTCCATAAACTATTGCAGACCAAAAACAACGATCCGAAATAACGATTTTACCTTCTTTTAATGCAGGAATTATTGTATCTTCATAATGCATAACTCTTTCTGCTGTAAAAAGATATTGGAAAGCCTTAGGATGCATTTCTGTTTTACCAAGTAAAACTTTTTGAACTAAATCACCAATTATTCCTTTTTTTCTTGGTTCACGAGTTAAAATAACTTTTTTTTCTTTTTTCTTAAAATAATCCGCAAGTATTTTAGCCTGAGTAGTTTTACCAGACCCATCTATTCCTTCAATTGCTATATATTTCCCTTTATATAGATTTTTTTTAAGTTCAATTTCAAAATTTACTTTATGCTTCATAATTATTCTTCGTGTATCTTTGATTCAACTGGTCCATCTTGAAAACGGTATTTAGCAACTTCTTTTTTTACATAAGGAGTTTGGGCTCTACTTGATAATTGCTCAAAAGTCATAGCACAAATTCGCATTCCAGGATAAAGCGCAACTGGAATTCTCCCTAAATTTCCAAGCTCCAAAACTGCTTGACCATCCCAACCAGGATCAAAAACAGAAGCTGTCGAGTGAACAACAATCCCCAACCTTCCCAAAGAAGACCTTCCTTCAAGTCTTCCCAAAAGATTGTCTGGAATTTTAATTTTTTCAAGAGTAACTGCTAAAACAAAATCGCCTGGCTGCATCACAAAACGTTCACCATCTTTAATCTTTACTTCTTTTGTTATTTCATTACTGTAGTCTTTTTTTGTAGGATCAATAAAAGCGTTCTTGCTATGATCAAAAATACGAAAATGATTACCTAAGCGAAGATCTATTGAGCAAGAACCCAGCTGAGTTTTAAAATCAGGTTTTGGAGTAATTTCAATTATTTTATCTTCAATTGCTTTTTTAATATCCCTATCTGACAAAACCATAGTCAAAAGTGTAGCATAGTAACTCTTCTCTTACAATATATATAAACTCATAATTTATATATGTACTTGACAAAAATTATGATTTAATTCTTAATTAAGTTAATGGCAAAAAAATCAAAGAATAACAGCATAAACCTCCTAAAAGGTATTACTGGATCGAAACTTGCCAAACTCTTAACAATTGCAGCAATCGTTCTTGCAATCCCCTTAACTGTCTTTATGTCTCAAAAACAGCAAAATACTGAGCAGGAAGCTGCTTCAAGCTGCGCAGCTAAAGGAGGAAGCTGTATTAATACTGAATTCACAAATGTAGTTAGTAGATGTCTAAAAAATGGAGGCAGTATTCAAAGCAACCTTTGTCCGGGGAAAAGTAATATTAAGTGCTGTGTCGGAAATTATTATCCAAAGAGCACAACTACTACAAAAGCTGCAACAAAGCAATGTTCAAGATGTAGCACAACATATAAGTACTGTAAGGCCTACTGGAAAGAAGGAGATTCTAACTGTGATCGAAACAAGATAATTGGAGCAACTACATATAAAAAAGATTCTAGTTGCACAAGCGGTACTGATAAAGGATATTGTCCTTAAGACCTATAACTCATTAACTACCCAATTATTATTTTCTCTCTCAACAAATACTGCTTTTACTTCTAACTCACTTGACACAAAACTTTTTATTTTCTCTACTGCCTTAATTGTTTCTTTTTTGTGCTTTTCATTTTCAATCGGATTTCCTACACACTCCTCGTGTCCATGCACAATAATTCCTTTTGAATGATGTTTTTCAACTGAAATTAAAACTTTTTTCTTAACTGACTCTAAAAAAGATGAATCAACATTATCCTGACCAAGTAGTCCTACTATTCCTGCTTCTGTAATCGTGTCTGGATATTTAACACCATATCTTTTTTGCCCATATTCTTCTATTGGAGCTTGAACCCTTCCATCCATGCATCCTACTGATGTAAAAAATGTTTCACCTAAGCTAGACATAGAAAATAATATAACTTAAAGAAGAAATCTTTTCAATATTGTAAAAAGCTATAGGTTTTGTTAGAATATCTAACTTGTGGGCAAAGAAAGAAAAGAAATTAGCGGACCAACCAAGAAAACTCCTTCGGGATTTGAAATCCCTGTATTTGACGCAGCTCCTTTTAAGGAAACCCCTAAAGAATCAATTATTATTACCCCACAAACTCTTTATGATGATAATCATTCTAATGAAGCAGAAACAGCTCGCTCCAAATGGAGAGAAAATAGAGCTGGAAAAAGATTAACCCTTGTTTTTCTTTGTGCCGACCCAAGAGAAATAACTCCAAATCCAGAGCAAGCGGAGGAAGTAAGGAAAATTGCTGCAGGAGGAAAAGAAGTAAAACAATATGTTCCACTTTTAAATGATAGGGGTGTTAAAAATATTTTAGTTATATCCCACTTTGATAGTGAAGCCTATGAGGTTGGAAAACGACCTCCTGGATGCGGCGGATTAGATGCAAAAGCAAAGGTTTTTGGTCAAGAAGAAGAACCAAAAGGAGATATTCAAACTTATCTTAAAAAAGGCATTCCTCATCCAGATCCTCTTTTGCAGGCCTATCATTCTGCAGCAATGATTGCAAGAGCAACAGATAAAGTTGTGAACATAGCGCTTCAGGATCATAGGACAGGAAATATTTATCCCTTAGGTGGATTTTCAGCAAAAGACAGCGCATATGTCATGTGTATTGATCCTGATCTTATCTTTTATGGAAGATATAATCCTGAAGATATTTATAGAGAAGAAACTGTTCCCTATTTACCAGATAGACAAATAAATCCCGCTTTGCTTTCTTTTCTTGAACAATACAGAGATGCTCAAAAAAGATTTGCTAAGAAAAGACCTGATTTTTATGATTCTCAAAAAATCATAAATCCAAGAATTGTTACGCTTTCCACGGATATAAGACCATCAGGAAGAGTAAAATTTGATAAATTTGGTGAACCAAATATGATTTTTAAATTAAATGTTCCAAGAAAAAAGATAGATGATCGAGATTATGTAATAGAAGCTGTCTATTTAGAAGAAGCGATTCAACAAGCAGAATATCCGTTAAAACATGCTATTGAAAACTGCGAAGAACCAGGAACAAGCTTTTGTGAAACAGATACCTTTTATATTGAAACTAGATCTTTTGATTATTCAGTTGAAATTGCCAAAACAATTTTAAGAAAACGCTGGATGCAAGAATGGCTTAAAACAGAACCAAATCAATTAATCGTTGCTGAAACAAGAGCCGGAGAAATAAAAAGAATAGAACAAGTAGCTTAATCTGTGGGTCGTGATGGAATCGAACCATCGACCTCGTCTTTATCAGAGACGCGTTCTAGCCACTGAACCAACGACCCATTCAATCACTTATTCTAGCAAATATTTTTCTGAGGCGCGAGGGGGACTTGCACCCCCGAATGACTGTTCTGCAAACAGCTGTGTTAGCTACTTCACCACCGCGCCAAAAACTATTAGCCTCAATTTTAACAGAATTTAAGCTTAAAAGCTAGTTAAATAACTTTATGTTTTTTAAGTAATTTTGTAAAAGCTTTTTTAAGCAAATCTACACTATCCCAATTGTTAATGATAACTACATCAGAAAGCTCTAATGATTTAGTTACTTGTTGACCAAAATCTTCTTCATCAATACCCCTATCTCTTCTATCAATTTTATCAAAATCTTTTTCATTCTTAGGATCGCTTGGTTTTGAATTAGCAAAAAATCTTATCTTTCTTATCTTGTAATCTGCGTCAATTCCAATCATTAAAGCTCCTCTATCTCTTAAGTATTTAACTTCGCAAGGATTTCTAACTCCGTCAATTACTACTAGCTCTGATTTATCATTTTCTGCAATTTTTAATATTTCTTTTGCCCAATAATCTCCACCAAATTTTTTCCTAAGCTCATCTCCAATATCTTGCTGAAGTTTTCTTTCTATCTTTTTCCCTCTTCTTTTAATTTCTTTATTTATTGCATTCGAAAATTTATATCCCTTATATCCTTTTTCTTCTAAAAGTCCTAAAACCAAACTTTTACCTGCTCTAATTGGCCCTGTTAAGGCAATAATTTGTTTTATCATATAGTTTTTAATTATATATTATTCTGGCTACAAAAAAACCACTCGTCTAAGAGTGGTTTTTAAGCATTTGAATTCAAACCTTCTTTATTTGCAAAATTATTGCAATAACCAAGAAGTGGTAGGGTTAAATAGATTCTCTAATCCTAAAGACTAACAAGCTCTATTCAGGCTTGGAGGTGTATGTTGTACTTTCCCCGTTATTGATCGCACCTTGCGGATTGATGTGACGAGTTATATACCATCTCTCAATCGTTTCCTTTTGATATAAATCAAAAGTAATTTAGAAAGGAGGTGATCCATCCCCAGCTTCGGCTAGGGATACCTTGTTACGACTTAAGCCTCATCGCCAATCTCTATCTCGTCCGGTAAAAAACCAGCCTTCGATAGCTACCGACTTTGCTGCCTTGACGGGCGGTGTGTACAAGACCCGAGAACGTATTCACCGCGGCTTGCTGATCCGCGATTACTACCGATTCCGACTTCATGAGGGCGAGTTGCAGCCCTCAATCTGAACTGAGGCGAAATTTCAGGGATTTGCTTGCCGTTACCGGCTTGCTGCCCGTTGTTTTTCGCCATTGTAGTGTGTGTGTAGCCCAAGGCATAAGGGCCGTGCTGACTTGACGTCTTCCCCTCCTTCCTCCCCGATAAAATCGGGACAGTTTCCAATGAATATTTAACATTGGATGGGGGTTGCGCTCGTTTCCCCACTTAAGGGAACACCTCACGGCACGAGCTGACGACAGCCATGCAGCACCTGTGCAACAGCCTCGAAGGGGGTCCTAGTTTCCTAGGATTTCCAGTTGCATGTCAAGCCTTGGTGAGGTTCTTCGCTTTGTCTCGAATTGAACCACACGCTCCACCGGTTGTGCGGGTCCCCGTCAATTCCTTTGAGTTTTAGTCTTGCGACCGTACTCCCCAGGCGGTCTACTTCACGCGTTAGCTGCGTTACTAAGTCAATTAAGACCCAACAACTAG
>DASRON010000002.1:0-29755 GCA_035646815.1 Patescibacteria group bacterium
AGTAATTAGATCTAATCCAAAAGCACGCGATTTTGTTTTTGAAGCAAGAGATAATATTCAAATTATTGATCTTGCTAAGACAAAGGAAGGTTTAGAAGAAGCTGCAGAATATATCAGAGATCTTGCTAAAAAAGGTGCAAGTCTTTTAGTTGTTGGAACAAAAAGACAAGCACAGCAAATAGTTGAAGAAGGAGTAAAGAATGCGGGGCATTCTGAAAACAATGTTTTTTACGTTACTGCAAGATGGGTAGGAGGAATTTTAACTAATACTTCTGAAATCTCAAAAAATATTAAAAAGCTTAAAGATATTGAAAAACTTTTAGTAGATCCTAATGAAAAAGCAAAATATACAAAAAAAGAACTAGGGCTTTTTGAAAAAGAAAAACAAAGACTCGAGAATTTCTATAGTGGAATAGCAGAAATGAAAGAAAAACCAGATGCCTTGTTTATTATTGATTCCCACATGGAGCATCTAGCAGTAAAAGAAGCAAAAAGAATGAATATCCCAACAGTTGCAATTGTTGATACGAATGCAGATCCACATATTATCGATTATCCAATTCCTGCAAACGATGATGCAACAGGATCAGTGCAATTAATAGTTTCATATGTTCTTTCAGCTTGGGAAGAAGGAAGAAAAGCTTTAAAAACAAAAGCAGAAGAGGTAAAAAAAGCAGAAGAAGCAAAACAGAAAGAAGTTAAAAAAGAAGATGCTAAAAAAGAGGTAAAGAAAGAAGTTAAAAAAGAAGAAAAATCAAAAGAAAAACCAGAAGTAAAAAAGCCTCTTAAAACAAAAGCAAAAAAGAAATAATATGGTAGACATAAAGTTACTTAAAAAGTTAAGAGAAGAAACAAAGGCAGGAATTGCAGATTGCAGAAAAGCTTTAGAAGAAACAAAAGGTGATTACAAAAAAGCTTTGGAGTTTATAAAAAAACATGGAATACAGAAAGCTGAAAAGAAAAAAGACAGAGTTACCTCACAAGGTCTAGTTGAAGCATATATTCATCAAAATGGAAAAGTTGGAGCAATGGTTGAACTTTTATGTGAGACAGATTTTGTAGCAAGAACAGATGAGTTTAAAAAACTTGCTCATGAGATTGCCATGCAAGTAGCAGCCATGAATCCAAAAGATGTTGAAACTCTCTTAAAACAAGAGTATATTAGAGACAGTTCTCAAACAATTGAAAAATTAGTAAAAAGTACAATTGGAAAACTAGGTGAGAACATTACTGTTAAAAAAATTACCAGGTTAGAAATATAATGGAAGAATTAGTTTCATCTGCTCAGATAAGAATGGAAAAAGTTCTTGAGGTTTTAAAAAATGACCTCTCAACTGTTCGAACTGGCCGCGCCACACCCTCCCTTGTTGAAAATATTATTATTAGTGCTTATGGAGGAACTCAAAAATTAAAAGTTGTTGAGCTTGCCCATGTTGCTTCCTCTGATCAGCAAACTCTACAAATCACACCATATGACGCATCTATTATAGGAGAGGTAAATAAAGGAATAATGGAGGCAAATGTTGGCCTTACTCCAAATATTGACGGACAAGTAATTAGAATTTCTATTCCTCTTTTATCACAAGAAAGAAGGGAAGAGTTAGTACATTTAGTAGGACAAAAATTAGAAGGTGCAAGAATTCAAGTAAGACAAGTAAGACATGAAGCAATGAATGATATAAAAAAACAAGAACAAGATAAAAAAATAAATGAAGACGATAAGGAAAGACTTGAAAAAGAAATACAAAAAGAAACAGATAATAAAATGGAGCAAATAGAGGAATTAGGTGAAAAGAAAAAAGCAGAACTTCTCCAGGTATAAAACTTGCTGCAATAATATTTGTACTTTAAATTACATATAGACAAGAATAAGAAAAATCCTTTTGCAATATTCTATGTATTATTATAGTATTGGTAGGTTATCTAAATTATGTTAGTTACAATTGTTGCCATCATTGTTGTTTTAAGCATCCTTGTCCTCGTTCATGAATTTGGACACTTCATTGTTGCAAAGCTTTTGAAAATTAAGGTAGAAGAATTTGGCTTTGGTCTTCCTCCAAGAGCATTTGGTATTAAAAGAGGTGAAACAATTTATTCTATAAACTTTCTTCCAATTGGCGGATTTGTAAAGCTCTTCGGAGAAGATGAAGCAGGGAGTGGAAAGTTAAAACTTAAAGGACAAAAAGAGAAAACAAAAGATATGAATAGAGCATTTTTTGCTCGTCCTGCTTGGCAAAGATTATTGGTTGTTGTTGCAGGTGTTGTAATGAATTTTTTATTGGCAGTAGTAATTTTCTCTTATCTTTTTTCAGCTGTAGGTGTCTCAACACCTGGTAAGAAAGTAGTTATTACAAACCTTTCAGATAATTCACCAGCGATTGAGGCGGGACTTAAAGTAGGAGACACAATAGAAGAAATAAATGGTAAAAAAGTTACAGATGCAGGACAAATATTAACTGTTACAAAAAAATACTTGGGTGAAAAAATAAGCATTAAAGTAAAAAATGAAAATGAAAAAGTTAGAGATGTTGAAATTACTCCAAGAAAAGAGTATCCAAAAGATGAGGGGCCAATGGGAGTTTCAATTTCACAGAATGTAGAAATTAAAAAATATCCATGGTATGAAGCACCATTAGTAGGAGTAAAAGAAGCTTTAAATATCTCCTTTTTAATTATTTCAGGAATAGGAATGATTTTCTATCAATTAATTGTTTCAGGAAGTGTTCCTGGTGATGTTGCAGGTCCTGTGGGAATTGCTCAGTTAACAGGGAAGTTTGTAAAGCTTGGAATATATCCTTTAATGTCATTTGTTTCCTTTTTCTCGCTTAATCTTGCCATTTTAAATATCTTGCCAATTCCTGCTCTTGATGGAGGAAGACTTTTGTTTATTTTAATAGAAGTTGTAACTGGTAGAAAAGTAAATAGAAAATTTGAAGGATATGCTCATGCAATTGGCATGGCACTTCTTTTAGGACTCATTATTTTAATAACTGCTCATGATTTGGTCCGCCTTTTTAGTGGACAACCTATTCTTCCAAATATTCAATAAATGAAAAATACAATAGTAAATGTTTCTTTGTTTGGAATGCCACTTGATTTGGGAGCAGAAAACTTAGGAGTAGATGTAGCTCCTAAAATACTTCGTAAAAGAGGAATTACCAATAAGCTAAAAAGTTCAGGACTTGAAATCCTTGACAAAGGAGATATTGAAGTTTTTAAAAAAGATAACTTAAAAGTTGGTAATAAAAATTTAAAATATTTAGATGAAATAATCAGAGTTTCAAATGAGATAGCAAGAAAAGTAGATTTAGCTATTTTAGAAAAAAACAAAGTATTAGCTATTGGAGGAGATCATGCGATTTCACTTGGCACAATTTCTGGAGCATCATCAGCATTAAAGGGAGATTTGGGAGTTATATATATTGATACACATGGTGATATTAATACAGATAAAACAACTCTTTCTGGAAACATTCACGGAATGCACGTTGCTAGCATCTTGGGATTTGGAGAAAAAAAACTTATTGATATATACAAAAGAGGAAAAAAGGTAAAAAAAGAAAATATAATTTTGGCAGGAGGAAATGATTTTGATTTAGAAGAAAAAAAATTAATTCAAAAAGAAAAAATTAAAGCTTTTACGATAACAGATCTTTTAGCAAAAGGCTTAAATCCGTTATTTAAAATGATTGATGATTTAAATAAGAAAGTTAATAATATTTGGGTAAGTTTGGATTTAGATGCAATAGATTGTGTTTACGCTCCTGGAGTTGGAATTCCAAATACAGGCGGGCTTACATATAGAGAGGTTTCAGTTATTTCAAGATATATTGGGAAAAATTGTAATGTAGTTGGCGTGGATTTAGTAGAGTATAATCCCTTAAAAGATATTGATAATAAAACAGCAGAACTATCAATTGAACTTTGTGCAAAAATATTTGGAAGAGATTATAGTCCATACACAAAATATATGGATAAAAACAAATTATAATTTGACTGCGTAATACGCCCACTTTAAATTCATTTTAAAAATGATATACTAATGTCATGAAATATTCCAAACTTTTTGGAAAAAGCATTAAAGAATCACCAAAAGATGAAGTTTCTATTAACGCAAAACTTTTACTAAGAGCAGGTTTTATAGATAAACTTATGGCAGGTTCATATTCTCTTTTACCTTTAGGTTATAGAGTTAAGGAAAAGATTGAACAAATAATAAGAGAAGAAATGAATAAAACAGGAGCAGAGGAGATGCTTATGCCTCTTCTTCACCCTAAAAATATTTGGAATGAAACAGGAAGATGGGATAGTGCAAAAGAAGTTATGTATCAGTTTTCAAAAGATGATAAAGAATATGCATTATCTTTTACTCATGAAGAAATAGTAGTTGATTTAATAAGAAAACATATTTTAAGCTATAAAGATTTTCCTGTTAAGATCTATCATTTCTCAACTAAATTTAGAAGTGAATTAAGGGCAAAATCAGGAATTCTAAGAGGAAGAGAGTTTCTTATGAAAGATCTTTACAGTCTTCATGAAACCCAAAAAGAGCTAGATGATTATTATTGGAAAATATCTGATGCGTACGTAAAAGTATTTAAAAGAGTGGGTTTTGACGTAAAAATTACAGAAGCATCAGGAGGAGTTTTTACAGATAATAAAACTCATGAGTACCAAGTGTTATGCGAATCAGGTGAAGACATTATTTATTACTGTAGTGACTGTGAATTTGCTCAAAACAAAGAAGTATTAACTGTTAAAAAAAACGATAAATGTCCAAAATGTAAAGGTGAAATTAAAATAGGAAAGGCAATTGAAGCAGGAAATATTTTCAGGTTTGGAACATATTATAGTGAAAAAATGAATGCAAGCTTTACTGATAAAAATGGGAAAAAGAGTTTTCCGTACTTTGGAAGTTATGGTATTGGAGTAACTAGGCTTATCGGAATTGCTGTAGAGCTATTTCATGATGATAAAGGTATTGTTTGGCCAGAGTCAATTGCGCCTTATCAAGTTCATCTAATTGGACTTAATAAAAAAGCAGAAGAAATATACGAAAAGCTAGTAAAAGAAGGAATTGAAGTGCTTTTTGATGATAGAGAGGGAGTTTCTCCTGGACAAAAATTTGCAGACAGTGATTTAATAGGAATTCCTGTAAGACTTGTTGTAAGTGATAAGACAAAGAATGATATTGAATGGAAAAAAAGATCCTCAAAAGAGATAGAGGTAATTGAATTTAAGGAAGTTATTAGGAGATTACTGGTTTAAGAAGGGAACTTTTAAATCAAACATCTTTATCCACACAAGTCCATAGATAATAAAGAAAACAATAATTACAAGAAATATAATTAGAGCCTTTGATCCGCCTTTTTTTGAAGCTACAGCTTTTTGTACAGAAGAAGAAGGACTTTGTACTGTTTGTTGTGGTGCTTGAGGTGTGGGGTTTTGAGGAAGAGGAGTTGCTTCCTGTTTTTGAGAAGGAGGATTTACAGATGTTCCCATAACTCTGTCATATGCTTCTTTTAGCTTTGGATCAAGTTGTGGTGCATTTTTATCCATAGGGCAGAATAAACCTACTTATATTTTTAACTATTCTTTAAAATTTGTCAAGAGCACTTCCTTTTAAATAATAAAAATTGTATACTTAAAAAATCTTAAAAGAAAATAATTTATGAAAATAATAGTAACTCACGTATCACCTGACTTAGATGCAATTACTTCAATTTGGCTTATTAAAAAATACTTACCTTCTTGGAACGAGGCAATATGTAGGTTTGTGTCAGCAGGGAAAAGATTAAAAGATTTTGATAATAAAGAGAAAATTATTGAAACAAATGGAGAAGATGAAGTAATACATGTTGATACAGGACTTGGACTTTTAGATCATCACCAGGTAGATTCTGTAGAAATAAGCGCTGCAAGTCTTACTAAAGAATACGTTTTAAAAGAATACGCAAAATCAAATCCTGAAATGGTAAAGCATGACAAATGGAAGTATAAAAAAGAGGCATTAGAGAGAATGACAAGAGTTGTTGTAGACATAGATCATTTTCAGGAAATTTTCTGGCAAGATTCTGCGAATGATCATCATGATTTTTCATTACTCAATGTTTTAGATGGATTAAAAATTGAGAAACCAAATCAGGACAAAAAATATGTAGAGTTTGGAATGGAAGCTTTGGATGCACTTTTGCATGAATTTGAGAATAAGATTTGGGCAGAAGATGAAATAAAAAATAAGGGAACTATTTTTGAAACTCGCTTTGGAAAAGGAATTGGACTTGAAACAATAAACGATGAAGTAATTAAACTTGCTCAGAAAATGGGATTTATAATTGTTGTTAGGAAAGATCCAAGAAAAGGATATGTCCGAATTAAAACAATGCCAGATTCTGCTAAGAAAAAAAATTCCATTGATTTAACTTGCGTATTTGAAAGTTTAAAAAAATTAGATTCTAATGCACATTGGTTTTTACATATTTCAAAAAAAATGCTTTTAAACGGTTCTGCTAAGTCACCTGATTTTAAACCAACCAAATTAAGCCTAAATGCTATAATAGAAGAGCTTAAAAAACTGTAAATTATGGATAATTGTATTTTTTGCAAAATCAGAGATAGAATAATCCAAAAAGATTTTACCTACGAAGACGAAAACGTAATGGTTTTTCCTGATTTAAACCCCTTAAAAGAAATACATCTTTTAATTGTTCCTAAAAAACATATTACTGATTTTTCTAATTTAATAGATAATAATATTACAAATTTACTAAGAGAAGTGGTTCAGAAAATGATAGTTAAGGAAAAATTAGAAGATAAAGGATATAGGATTACAATTAATGGAGGAGGAGCGCAAATTATTAATCACTTACATATTCACTTACTTGGACCTCTGGGAAAAAATGTAAAGAGCTACTAAAATCTCTTCTTTCTTTACACTTAAGGGTATTTAAGGTAAAATAAGAGCAAATAGAGGGGGTGTTTTTTAAATTATGGTAATGGTAAAAAAAGGACCAGGAGATAGTGATGATGCTTTAATCAGAAAATTTTCAAGAAAAGTTCTTTCTGAAGGAATTCTTCAGGAAGCAAAAAGAAGAGAGTTTCATTTAAAACCATCTCTTGCAAAGAAATTAAAACAAGAAGAATCCCGAAAAGCTCGAAAGCTTTGGTCAACAGGAGGGTTTAAATAAAGTGGACATTAAAGTTCCAATATTTGTTGAAAGTAGATATAAAGTAAATCGAAAAAGAATAAAATCTACGGTTGTTAATCTTTTAAGTAAGCATTCTATAAATAAAGCAGTTGAGATTTCCGTTGCAATAGTAGGAGATCGAAAAATGCGAGAATTAAGTAGAAAATATAAAGGGGAAGATAAGACCAGAAATGTTTTAACTTTTTCTCAAACAGAAGGGGAATTTGCAAAAAATCCATTAAACAATCTTCGACTTGGTGATATTATTATATCTTTTCCTGAAGTTATAAGAGAAGCTTCAAAAGAAGAAGTGTTAGTAGATGATAAGATAGATGAGCTAGTAGAACATGGTCTCCTGCATTTGCTCGGTATTCATCATAATTAATTCTTAGGCTACAAAGATAATAATTATTAGTGTTTGTGGAATTTTAAACATAAAGCTGGTAATATTACTACACAGAAAAAAATATGGTTTTTTATAGAAAATATAGACCTCAGAAAATAGAAGAGCTTGACAGTAAAGACGTAAGAGATACTTTATATTCGGTTTTTACTGATGAATCTACTCCGCATGCATTTTTATTTACTGGACCAAAAGGTTTGGGAAAGACTTCAACGGCAAGAATTATTGCAAAAGTTTTAAACTGTGAAAAAAATAATAAAAATGATAAAGATAAAAAAGCAAAGACAAATGAGAGCATAGAACCTTGCAATAAATGTTTTCAATGTACATCAATAACAAATGGAACAAATATAGATATTTTAGAAATTGATGGAGCATCAAACAGAGGAATTGATGAGATTAGAGATCTAAGGGAAAAAATAAGACTGTCTCCTGCTTCAGCTTCTAAAAAAGTATATATAATTGATGAAGTGCACATGCTTACGACAGAAGCTTTTAATGCACTTTTAAAAACACTTGAAGAACCACCTTCTCATGCACTTTTTATTCTTTGTACAACAGAACCACATAAAGTACCTGAAACTATTTCATCACGTTGTTTTCAAATATCATTTAAAACTGCAACAAACGAAGAACTAGAAAGATCTTTTCAAAGAATTGCTAAGAGTGAAAAAATAACAATTGATAAAGAGGCACTGGAACTGATTGCAAATTTATCAGATGGAAGTTTTAGAGACGGTGTAAAAGTGCTTGAAGAGATAAGATCTCTTGCAAAGGGTGAAAAAATAACAAAGGAGTTAGTTGAGAAAAAATACAAAACCTCAAATGTTAATCAACAAGTCTTACAAATGTTTGAATATTTGGGAATTAAGGATTTAAAAAAAAGCATTATTTTAGTTACTAAAGTAGCAGAACAGGGAATTGATTTAAAATACTTTACAGAGGCTTTAGCAGAAAAAATTCATAAAGCACTGCTTATAAAAGTAGGGGTTTTAGAAAAGGAAAATAATTTATCAGAGGATAATTTCTCATTAGATGATATAAGACAAATTGCTGTGCTTTTAGAAAAAGCTGCATATGATCTTAAATATTCGGTTTTACCTCAGTTGCCTCTAGAGTTATTAATTGTAGAGTGGTGTAATAAGGAAGATAGTGCTAATAAAGATCTAAATAAAAACATAGCAATGGAGCCTGCTAATAAAAATGAATCGTCTTTTGCAAAAAAAGATAATAATGATGTTTGGCAAAATTTAATAGATAAAGTAAAAACATATAATCACTCGATTGCAGGAGTTTTAAGAGGGGGAAGTTTAAAAGATTGGAGTAATGAAGTAATCACAATAGAAACAGGTTTTAAGTTTCATAAAGAGAAACTGGAAGAAATAAAGGCAAAAACAATTATTGAAAAAGCGTGTGAAGAACTTACTGGTAAAAAGACGAAAGTTTTAATATTATTAAAAAAGGAGTAAGTTTAAAGGAGGTGATTTTATGTTTAACCCACTTGGACAATTAGGTGAACTCAAAAAAATGCGTGAGGAAGCAATGAGAATTCAAAGACTTCTTCAAGCAGAAGAAGTAAGTGTTGAAAAAAACGGAGTAGAGATTTTAATAACAGGAGATCAAAAAATTAAAGAAATTAAAACTAACGGAAGATCAGATAATGACATAAAAGAAGCAATTAATGAAGCTGTTAAAAAATCTCAAGAAATTGCTGCTAAAAAGTTAGCTCAATCTGGAGGAGGACTTAGTGGTCTTTTAGGAGGAAATAAATAAAAAAATATGACCGGTGAGGGAAACATTTCTTCTGAAATGTCTACGCAAAACATTAAAGAAGACATTGTTGATACAAAACTAAGACTTCTTGGCGCTAAGGGAACTATTTTAAGAGAAGTATTAAAAGCAAAAAAAGCCTTGGGTGAAGAACCTAAGAAAAAGCTTAACATTTATCTTCTAAATGGAATTGATTCAAAAGATATTGCAAAAAGAATAAGCACCTTGGAAAGTTCTATTTCTCCTTTTGCAATATTTGTTTTAAGAAGATTATTCATAATTCCTGGTATTGAGGGATCTATTAAGTCAGGTAGTAATAAAAAATACTTAGAAAACAGTGAAATTCTTAGTCAAGTTTACGAAAAATTTCCCAAAGATGATTTTATAGAAAGATTAAGTAATATGGAATATTTAATATACTTCGTAAGATACCAATTAGGAACTCCACCTTATTTGTTAAATCAGTTAGCAAGTGATTTACATGTTTCTAGGGAAAAAATATCAATAACTGAAGATGGAATATTTGATAGACTTAAGAAGTCTTTAGAAAATAGTAGTTGAAATAGTATCAATATTCACTGTAAGATATCTGTATGAAAATATTTAGTGGCTTATCAAATAAATCACTTTCAGAAAAAATTGCCAAAGAGCTTGGGCAAAAACTTGCCGAATTAGACGTCTTTATTTTCCCCGATGACGAAAGAAGAATAAGAGTTGTAGAAAAAGTTTTAGATCTAAATACTGTTGTTATCGAATCTACCAATAAGCCTGCAGAAAAAAACTATATGGAGCTTTTCTTTATAGTAGACGCTTTAAAAAGAAGTGGAGCAAAAACAGTAACTGCAGTTATTCCATATCTTGGTTATCAAAGACAAGATCATGTTTTTAGAAGTGGGGAAGCAGTATCTTTAGAAGTTATTGTAAGAACTCTTGAAGCAGTTGGTGTTGATAAGATTATATCTCTTGACATGCATACTCCAAGAATTCCTGATCTTTTTAAAATTCCTGTTATTCATTTAAGCGCTCTTCCTTTATTTGCAGAAAAAATTAATAAAATTGATGGTAAAAATGGAGTTTTAATATCTCCTGATATGGGAGGAATAAGAAGAATAAAAATACTATCAGGGCTTTTGAAAGGAATGCCTTTTGGAAGTATTGAAAAAAATAGAGATTTAGAAACAGGGCATGTAGTAGCGGAAAAAATTACAGGAGATGTTAAAGGAAAAAATGTTTATTTAGTAGACGATATGATTTCAACAGGGGGAACTATTTTAACAGCTTGTAATCTCTTAAGAAAAAAAGGTGCAAAAGAAGTTTATGTTTTTGCAACTCATGCTGTTTTTTGTAAAGAAGCAGTGCAGGTCTTAAAAAGTGCAAATGCTAAAAAAATATTTATTACTGATACAATTGGAGTTCCTGACAGAAAACAGTTTGATAACTTGGAAATCCTCTCCGTAGCAGGTATAATTGCAAAAGAACTTAAGTCCTAAGTTACATCTTAATTTTAATTCTTATAAATTTATGAAAATTCCAAAAGCAATACAAAACTTAATTGATTCTTTTGAAAGATTGCCAGGCGTTGGTCCTAAAAGTGCTCAAAGGCTCACTTTCTATTTATTACATGTTCCACAATCAGAACTTGACAGATTTGCAAATTCTTTAGAATCTTTAAAAAAAGATACGATGCTTTGTTCTGTATGTCATATGATAGGTGAAAGTGATCCTTGTTCTATTTGTAGCGATTTAGAAAGAGATGAATCAGTGCTTTGTGTTGTTGAACAACCCTTAGATGTTCTTGCTTTAGAAAAAAGCAAAAGGTTTAAAGGGAAATATCATGTTTTGCATGGGAAAATAGATCCTTTAAATAATATTGGACCAGATGAAATTTTTATTAACCAATTATTTAATCGTGTTAATAAATCTTTTTCAAAAGAAGAACCTATTAAGGAAATAATAATTGCAACAAATCCAACAATGGAGGGAGAAGCAACTGCAATGTATATCTCTAAAAGTATTAAGAATAATACTGGAGTAAAGAATGATAAAATTAGAGTTACTAGAATTGGACGAGGTTTGCCAATAGGAGCTGATTTAGAGTATGCTGACGAAATAACCCTGCAAAGAGCAATTGAGGGAAGAATGGAATATTAAAATATGGATGATAATAAAAAAATATTAGGTGATTTAGGAAAAGGACTTGGAAAAGCAGTAGGAAGTGAGGTAAAAAGTATTGCTAAATTAACCTTTGAACAGCTTGGTGTTTCAGGTGGAGAAACTGATGGAAGTAAAAAAAACTCAGATGTTTTAAAAAAATCAGTTGATGAGGGGGAAAGGAAAAAACTACTAGAAGGATTATATGGGAAAAGTAGCAGTAGTGATTCAAAGATTAAAGAGCAACATGCTGGCGATATTGATAGTGCTCCAAGTGATCTCAGTAGTCCTTTGGAAAGTTTAGGTTCTCAAGAGGGTAGAGCGGAAGAGGAAAAACCTTTATCTCAAGAAGAACAATTAAAAAAACAAAAACTTGAGCAATTAAGATCAAGGCTTCATCAAGAGGTGCAAGAATTGGGAAGGTCTGAAAGAAGAGAGGAAACAGTTCAAGATAGAATTGAAGAAGAAGACCAGAAAGAAGATCAGAAAAAACAGATGGGCGCAATAGAGGAGCGTAAAAAAGCGCCAATTGCACCTCCTAGAAAAGGTCCTGAGCGAAAATTAGGAATTGGAGGATAAAAAATAAGAATGCTAAGAATTTACAATACATTAACAAGAAAAATTGAAGATTTTCATCCGATTGATTCTTCAGATGTAAGGATGTACGCTTGTGGCCCAACAGTTTATGATTATCAACATATTGGCAACATGCGAAGGTATGTAAATGACGATATTTTAGTTAGAGTCTTAGAATATGATGGATATAAAGTAAAACACGTTATTAATATAACTGATGTTGGGCATCTTACTTCAGATCAAGATACTGGCGAAGACAAAATGGAGAAGGGTTCAAAAAAGTTTAACATGAGTGTTTGGGATATTGCCAAAAAATTTGAAAAAGCATTTTTTCAAGATTGGGAAGTTTTAAATTTAAAAGACCCAACAGAGATAATGCATGCAACAGATTATATAAAAGATCAAATTGATTTAATACAAATCCTTGAAGAAAAAGGGTATACATATAAAGCAGATGATGGAGTATATTTTGATACTTCTAAATTTCCTGACTATAACAAGTTGTCAATGCAAAAAATTGAAGGATTAAAACCAGGGATAAGAGTAAAAGTAATTAAGGGAAAAAGAAATCCTTCAGATTTTGCTTTATGGAAATTTTCTCCAAAAGATACAAAACGGCAAATGGAATGGAAAAGTCCTTGGGGAGTAGGTTTTCCAGGATGGCATCTTGAATGCAGTGCGATGTCAATGAAAGCTCTTGGAGTGCATTTTGATATTCATACTGGAGGCATAGATCTTATTAGTGTTCATCATACTAATGAAATTGCTCAATCAGAAGCAGCCAGTAGTAAACCTTTTGTAAATTATTGGGTTCACCATGCATTCTTAGCTGTTGAAAATGAAAAAATGAGTAAAAGTTTAGAAAACCTTTATCGGGTTGGAGGTCTTGCTTCTAAGGGCTATGATCCGCTTTCGCTTCGTTATCTATTTTTACAAACTCATTATAGACAGGAGATGAACTTCACCCTTGATTCTTTAAAAGCATCACAAAAAGCTTTAAATAGATTAAGAGATGAACTTATCTTACTGGGTAAGCCTGCGGATAGAGGATGTGAAGAATATGATAATGAGTTTTTTGCGGCAATAAATGATGACTTAAATATGCCCAAAGCACTTGCTGTTTTGTGGAAATTATTAAAATCAGATGAAAGTAATTCAAAAAAAGTAAAGAGCATCTTAGATTATGATGAGATTCTGGGCCTTAATCTTAGCAAGGCAAAAGAAGTAAGAGGTAAAAAACTGGAGATACCTGAAGAAGTAATAAGAATGGTAAATGAAAGAGAAAAATTAAGAAAACAAAGAAGATTTTATTTAGCAGATCAGATGAGAAACAAAATAAAAAAGATGGGATATGAAGTAGAAGATGGTAAAAAAGGCATTAAAGTAATTCCTCTTTAAACTCTTCTTATAACTTTTTTAACAGCGTTTATTATTGCACTACTGTCCATCTGATATTTTTTCAAAAGATCTTTTACTTCGCCTGATTCTGCAAAAGTATCTTTTAGTCCTATAAACTCTATGGGAGTAGGATGGTTTTGTGCTAAAACCTCAGAAACAATTCCTCCCAAACCTCCCGTTACTTGATGATCTTCACAAGTAACAATACTTTTTGTTTTCTTTGCAAACTCAATTAAACTTTTCCTATCAATTGGTTTTAGAATTGAAACATTTGCAACTAAAACATTAATATTTTGTTTTTTTAATTCTTTTGCTGCAAGCAGTGCTTGATAAACCATATGTCCTGTTGCAAGAATTGTTGTTTTTGGTTTTTCTTCTTCCCAAAAAAGTTGTATTCCTTCCAAGAAAGGTGTTTCGTCAGTTGTGATTATTGGTGTTTTTTCTCTTGAAAATCGAAGATATACTGGTCCATTAATTTCTGCAGCTTTTAAAGTTATTTTTCTTGCCTCAATTGAGTCGCATGGAATAAAAATATTTAAACCAGGCCAAGCTCTTACCGAGGAAATGTCTTCTGTTGCTTGATGGGTTGCTCCATCTGCTCCTGTAACAATGCCTGCATGATGTCCTGCAATTTTTACATTAGCATTGTTGTATACAATAGTTGTTCTTATAGTTTCCCAGTTTTTTCCTGGAGAAAAAGCTGCAAATGATGTAATAAATGGAATTTTTCCAGATACTGAAAGTCCTGCTGCAATAGCTGCCATGTTTTGTTCAGCTACTCCACATTCAATAAAACGCTTAGGGTATTTTTCTAAAAAACCATCTACTTTACATGATTCGGCAAGATCTGCTGATAGAACAACAACCTTTTTGTTTTTTTCTCCTAAAATCATTATTGCTTGACCAAAGCCGTCTCTAGTTGCTTTTTTTTCAGTATCTTTATCAAAAAGATTTTTATTAAGTTTTAATTTAGGATTTAGCATAAGTAAATTTTAGTTTTTTTTATGTTTTATCATTTTTTGTAAAGCTTTTAATTCCGCAATTGCTTTCTGAGCCTCTTCTTTGCTTGGTGCTTTACCATGCCATTTGTAGTCATTCTCCATAAAAGATACTCCCATGCCAGGAACAGTTTTTGCAATAATAACAGTAGGCCTATCTTTTTCTCTTTTTGCTTTAAAAACGGTTTCGATAATAGCTTTAATATTATTTCCATTTATTTCTAAAACATTCCAGTTAAAAGAGAGATATTTTTCTTTTAATGGCTCAAGAGGAAGTACATCTTCTGTGAATCCACTAATCTGAATATGGTTTCTATCAATAATTTGAATCAAATTGCTTAACTTATTTTTTCCAGCAAGCATAGCTGCTTCCCATTGATTTCCTTCTTGATGCTCTCCATCTGATGAAAGACAATAAACGTAATAGTTCTCTTTATCCATTTTTGCTGCAAGAGCTATTCCTATCGCTTGCGAAAGGCCTTCTCCTAAAGGTCCTGAAGTTGTTTCTATTCCAGGCAAAGAAGTGCGGTGGGGATGTCCCTGAAGGCGAGAGTTAATCTTTCTTAATGTTTTTAATTCTTTTATAGGGAAATATCCAGAAAGTGCAAGAGATGCATATTGAACAGGGCAGATATGACCATTTGAAAGAACAAGCCTGTCGCGTTCTTTTAATAATGGTTTTTTAGGATTATGTTTTAAAACGTAAAAATATAAAGAAGTAAAAACATCTGCCATCCCTAAAGATCCTCCAGGATGGCCTGATCCTGCGTGATACAGGCTATCAATAACAAGTCTTCTTGTCTTATTTGCAATAAGCTCAAGTTGTTTAATTTTTTTTGTGCTAGGAAGTATCATTTATCTATATTATCAAGAAAAGATTTATTGTTTCAAGTAAAATTGCCTCTTTACATATTTTTTTAATTTCTGTTAGAATATCAAAATGGCACTAAAAAAGACAGTAGCAAGAAAACCTGCAAAAACTAATAAGACAGTCTCGTTACCAGTTGAAGTTAAAAATTCAGCATCTAAAAAGTCTTTTACTACCTCTTTTAAGTCTTTTGGTCTTTCTACAAAAAAAGCAGTAATTGCGCTTTTGGTAATAGTAGTTATTGTTCTCTTGGTTGTTTTTAGAAATCAGTTTGTAGTAGCAACTGTAAATGGACAGCCTATATCACGCTTTGCTCTTATTCATGAACTTGAGAAGCAGTCAGGAAAAACAACTTTAGACGTTTTAATCACAAAAGCTTTAATAAATCAGGAGGCTTCTAAAAAGAATGTCTCAGTATCGGAAAAGGATCTTAATGATGAGGTAAAAAGAATAGAAGATTCTCTTAAAGCTCAAGGACAAGAGCTAGAAGTTCTTTTGAAAAATCAAGGAATGAGTAGGAATGATCTTATGGAGCAAGTAAAAATTCAAGTTTTAGTTAAAAAATTACTCGTAGATAAGATTAAAGTAACAGATAAAGAGATAAATGATTATTATGAGAAAAATAAAGAGTCTCTTCCTAAGGATATGGATGAGAAAAAATTAAAAACAGAAATAAAAACTCAAATTGAGCAACAAAAATTAAGCCAGGAGTCTAATACCTTCGTAACCGATCTTAGAAGTAAAGCCAAGATAAACTACTACTTAGAGCTTAAATAGTTTAGCCCTCTAGTCATTTCAGTAATTGACATTGTTTAATAAATTCTCGTATGCTTTAAGTAGGGTTAGGAAGGGGGTGATAAAACATGAACTTTCTAAAAACACTCGCTTTTGTTTTGGTCGTCGTAGGAGGACTGAACTGGGGGCTTGTTGGTTTATTTCAATTTAATCTTGTTTCCACACTCTTTGGATCAGTACCAACACTTGAAACTTTAACATATGTTTTAGTGGGATTATCAGCGGTTTACATGCTTGTTACGTATAAGTGGAAATAGGATTTTAAGATATTTAAAAGAATAAATTATCTCTTTTACAATACACCATATTTGTGTATAATACTTTGGTGGATAAAAGGTTTATTATAATTATGGTTGTCATTGCTGGGCTTTTGGCAACTGCATTAATTCTTCAAGATAAGTCAAATAAAGAATCTCCTTTAACAGTACTCGATAAATTAAATGCTACGCCTAGTCCTGCTGTTGGACAAAAAGCAGAATTTATAACTCCCGCTCCAACTGCTATGCCAATTCCAACAATACCTTTGCAAGCTTCTCCTTCGGCAATGGAAACATTAGAGGGGGGACTTATGATTGGAGATATTAGAGAAGGTACTGGTGGGGAAGTTGAAACTGGTAATACAATTGTTGTAAATTATACAGGTGCTTTGGAAAATGGCACTAAGTTTGATAGTTCTTATGATCGTGGTCAGCCTTTTGAAGTTAAAATTGGAGAAGGTAGTGTAATAAAAGGATGGGACTTAGGACTTATTGGTATGAAAGAAGGGGGAATACGAAGACTTGTAATTCCAAGTGATTTAGGATATGGTCAACAGGGAGCAGGCAATGGTGCTATTCCTCCTAATGCAACCTTGATTTTTGATGTAGAAGTAATTAAGATAAAGTGAAGATTTTAGTAAATGTTAAGACAGGGGCAAAAAAAACAAAAGTAATGATTTTGGATGCGAAGCATTTTGCAGTTCATGTGCCCGAGGGTCCTGAAAAAGGCAAAGCAAACGATGCAGTTGTTAAAGCACTTGCTAAGCATTTAGGAATTAGCCCTTCGAGAATAATTCTTACAAGAGGGGAAAGATTGAAAAATAAATTATTTGAAATAAGCTAGGTATTTTAAAATTATGATAAACAGAGAAATAACATACGATACTAAATCAAGAAAAAGCATAATTTTGTTTATAATAAGCATTATTGTTCTAACAGCAATAATCTTAGGTGGGGCAATATATTACAAACAGTCAGCTAAAAATAAAACACCAAAAGAAAAACAAGTTACAAAAGTTACTCCAACTAATTCACCAACACCTACTCCAACAAAAGTAGAAATTGATAAATCAAAATATTCAATAAAACTCTTAAATGGTAGCGGTATAGCAGGAGAAGCAGGAAAGGTTAAAAAATATTTAGAGGATGAAGGATATACTGTGTCATCAGTTGGGAATGCAGATAAGTTTGATTATGAAAAGTCAGTTTTAGAGGTAAAAGAAGACATAGATAAAGATTTTTTAACAGAATTAGAATCATTTATTTCTGAAAAATACTCGCTTGAAAATGCAACTGAAATATTAAAAGGTTCGGGAGAAATAATTTTAATAATTGGAAAAGATAAAGCAGAGTAGGTAGTTTGAGTTAGCTTAGACTTACTTGATTTTTAAGAAGATTAATTAAATCCTCCAAAATGCTTATTATATCCTCAAGAGAACCTGTTACTTTTATATCTATCTTATCAGACGTTTCCTTAACTGACTTGCTTGCGTCTGGAGTAGGGGTTACTGAAACTTCAGGTTCCGATATTAAAGATGTACCTGGTGAAATAGTTGGCGATATAACATTGTCATTTTCGTCTTCATCTTGTTTTTCATCTTTACCACCTCCGTCCTTTTCTTCAACTTTTATTTCTTTAGCATAATAATTTCCATCTATTATTTTCCCTTCAACTTTAATAAAAGCACCTTTCTTCAAAGTTCCTTTTATGTGTATCTTTTCTGTTATAGCTGGGTTCATATTTATTGTTATGTTATTTAACTTAAACGAGGTTGTTATTCGATTTGAAATTACTCCGCGCATTTCAAATCCTTTCCAATTTTTCTTTTGTCCTCCTTCATGTTTTTTTACCTTTATTTGAAGTTTTGTAGGATCTGTATCGTTTTCGTTTGATGTTTCTATGTTTTGAGTTTTTACCTCAAGTTGATTTTCATTTTTATTCTCATCTGCAGTCGCAGTTGTTATAAGTGCAACGAGCAAAATTGTAGCGATTATTGTAGTTGCAATTATTTTTTTCATTGTAAAAGTATAACGAAAGTGAAAAAATTTCGTTACATATATTGCACGTGATAAAATAAACGGATGCGTTTTAATGAAGAATTTGAAAATATTTATATAAGATATTCAGATAAGATTTATAGATATCTGTATTTTAATACAAAAGATCCTTATCTAGCAGAAGATATAACAGCAGAAGTTTTTTTAAGAGCATGGAAAAAATGGAAGGAATTAAAAAAAGATTATATTCAAGCGTTATTATTTAAAATAGCAAAAAATATTCTAATAGACTATTTTAGAAAACAGAAAAATAAAAAACAATTATCACTTGAGAAAGCTATGGAAAAAGGAATTGAACCATCATATGATGAAGATCTAATTGAGAGAATGCATATAGATGAAAATATAAAAAGAGTAACAAAGTCATTGCAATTTCTACCCAGTAACTTAAAAGAAGTTGTAATATTGCGCTTCATAGAAGAACTTTCGGCAAAAGAAGCAGCAGATATAATGAAGACTACAGAGGGGAATGTTAGAGTCTTACAATACAGAGCATTAATGAAGTTAAAAGGAATTTTTAAAAATGGAAGATAATAAAAAATATAAATTACTTGAAGAATTAAAAGAAACTGGAGCTTCTGATAGAGAAACAGAGGAATTATCTGTTATGTTGGAAAGTCTTTCATCAGTTAAGACTATAGAAAGATCATACGAGTTAAAAAGAAAGTTTTTAGTGGGAAATCCAATAGAAAATAAAGGATTTCTATTTTTTCCAAGATTTGCTTTTGCTAAAGTTGCTATTTTTTCTTTAATCTTTTTAATTGGAGTAGTTTCTACTGCAGTCGCAGCACAAAAGAGTCTTCCAGGAGATTCACTTTATGGAGTTAAGAGGTTAACAGAAAAAGCAAGAACTGCAGTAGATCCTTCTTTTCAAGGAGAAGTTGTTGTGAGAAGAAGTGAAGAGGTAAAAAGACTTTCTGAAGAGAAAAAAGAATCAGGTCTTATTAAGCAAACTGTTAATGATTATGAAAAAGAAGCAAAAGATTTAAACGGTATAAATACAGATAAAATAGATGAAAGTAAGAAGAATTTAGAAGAAGCAAAGCAAAACGTTTCAGAAGAAGATAAAAAAGAAATAGAAAGAGTTCTTGAAGATAGAAGTCAGGAATCAAATAATGAAGTAAAATCACTAGAAACTAAAAATGAGAGTAATAGTGGGGAGGAAAGTATTTTAAATCAAGAACACAAAGTAGATAGTAAGTTTAGCGAAGAAAAATAAGGAAGTGATTAATGCTCTGAAGCTTCTGCTTCCTCTTTTGTTTTATGAATTGTTCCTTCTGGATGATGCGGAGGGGAATAAGTTGTAACTATTTTCATAGGAGTATTTCCTATGGTAATAAAATTATGCTTAACTCCAGCATTAACTAAAACAAGGTCACCTTTTCTAAATGGTTTTTCTTCTTCGTTTAAGATAACTTTTCCTTCACCTTCTATTAAATATAGAACTTGATCATTATCTAAATGAGTCTCCATACCAATATCTGTATTTGGAGGAATACTCATTATAACTACTTGAGTACTTTTTCCTGTTTCTAAAACTTCTCTAAAATAATTATTATCTTTTGCTTTTTGTTCAATGTTATCAACAGTACCTTTCATAATATTTCTAGTGTACTTCTTGTGGTAAAAAAAGTCAAAAATTCGTTTGCTTTATAAATTATTGGTGCTACGTTAATGCTGGTATTTATAGACCTTTTTATTATGATAAATACAGAAGAAAAAGAAACATTAAGAGCACATGCAAATATTATTGGAGCAATAGTAGGAACAGCAGATTTTGTAGAAGTTGAAAAAGGAACACAAAAATATGTGAAATTAGTAGTAAAAGGAGACTCTTCTGTCTTTATTTCTGGTGAGCATGGTTTTGGAATTTCAGGGGGTCCGAGAATGGGGTGTGGAGTAATAGAAAAACTCTAAGTTTAAATTTTAATTCTTAAATAAAATAATTTAAAATATTAAATTATCTGCTATAATTAACTAACAAGATCTTTTGAAATCCTCTTAAGATTAATTCCAAATATGGACAGAATAAAAAGAAATAAAAATCTATTTATTGTTGCGCTTATTGCGGTTGTAAATGCTTTGGGATATGGAATTATCATTCCAATTTTGTATTCCTATTCTCAGCGTTTTGGATTAACAGATTTTCAAAATGGAATGCTTTTTTCAGTTTTTTCAATCTGTCAGTTTATCTCAGCGCCATTTATAGGAAGATTTTCTGATAAGTATGGAAGAAGACCTCTTTTATTAATTTCCATATTAGGAACATCAATCTCATTTTTTATAATGGCATTTGCTCAGAGTGCATTTATGCTTTTTTTTGCAAGAGCTTTAGATGGAATTACATCAGGAAATATTACTGTTGCTTCAGCCATAATTTCTGATACAACAACTGAAAAAAATAGAGCAAAGGGATTTGGGATAATTGGAGCTTCATTTGGTTTTGGTTTTGTTTTCGGACCGGCAATTTCAGCTTTTACAATAGGTTTTTCCCAAGCTCTTCCTTTTATTATTGCTGGGACAGTTTCTTTTCTTGCTTTTCTTTTAACTTATATAATTTTGCCTGAGACAAATAAACATATAGGAGAAATAAAAGAAAGTAAGATTTTTGATTTTGTAAAGATGTTTAAAGCACTAGGAGATAAAAACATTGGTCCAACTTTATTAATTTCATTTTTTTACTTTTTGTCTTTCTCAATGTATGTTTATACCTTTCAGCCTTTTGCGCTGAAATCTTTAAAAATGACAGTCAGTCAAATTTCTATTTTATTTACAATGTTTGGCCTTATTGGAATTTTTTCTCAAGCAATTCTTATTCCGACAGTGACAAAATATCTAGGATTAAAAAGAGCATATTCTTCAGCAATATTTTTTGTTTCAATTGCTTTTTTTATTATGTATTTTGTAGCAAATTTAATACAGTTTCTTTTTGTTGTTGTGTTTTTTAGTCTTTTTAATTCATTCGTAAGTCCTTTAACACAAACTGTTCTTTCAAGAGAAACAGATCCGAGATCACAGGGATCGATTCTAGGACTTAATTCATCATATATGAGTATGGGGCAAATGATAGGACCTATCTTAGGAGGATCGCTTGCAACTCTTGCTGTACATTATCCTTTTTTAGCAGGAAGCTTTTTTACAGTAATTTGCTTTTTCCTTTCTCTAAAAGTCTTAAAGAAAGGAGTAAGGAAAGAATCAGCATTTTAGCTTTAAAATTAGTAAAATGAGAAATATATTAAATAAGAAATCATTAATTTAATTGAGACATAGTAAGACTAGACATAAGGTATGAAACAAGAGATTCTCCTCCTTGATTTAAGTTAACGCGATCCGGATGTAAGCCATCATGGCAACCACCATTTTTATAGTCATAAAGACTTTTTTTAAGACTATTATTTCCCAAAAACCAACTAAAGCATTTCCTTGCTAATCTTTTGTACCGTTCATTATTAGTATAGTGATATGCACTAGCAAGAGCAAGAATCATTGATGCTGGATCTTCTGGCTGTTGATCATGACTGCTTCTTTTTTCATTATTTTCATACCAGTCTGAATGACCAATTGGCATATATGTTTTAGAAAAAGTTTTGCTAATTAAAAAGTCTAGAGAATGAAAACCCTGCGTTTTATACTCATTATTTTTAAGAATATTTCCTGCTATTAGTAAACTTTCTGATAATAAAGCATTATTATAATTAAGATTACTTTCAAACCATTTCCATGACTTTATTGAATTATCAGACAGTGCATTAAGTAAAGAATCAGCATAATTTTTCATGAGAGATAATAATTCACTCTTTTTTTCAGGGAGAATTGGTAAAACAAGAGCAAAAGATTTAATAGCAAAAGCCATGGCACGTAAGTGAGTTAATTTTGTTTTTCTATTTAATTTTAAAATAAACATTGATTTCGCTTGATTTCTAATATTTTGAGAAATTGCTTGATTAATCATAACTTCACTTAATGCCCATAGTGTTCGTGTTTGCGCATCTTGTAAGTCTTCTTTATTATTTTGTGGAGTAGGGAGTTTGTCTTTAAATCCAATATAGTTTATAAAAGAACCGTTTGTTAGCTGACATTTTTTAATAAAAGATAAATAAAGTTTTATTAAGGAATCTAATTTTTTTGTATGTTTTTGTTTTATTAACCAGCTGCAAGTAATAAGTGCTCTTGCATTATCATCAAGGGCATATCCGAAATCTTTATTTGGTGTAGAAAGAGATGCAAACTGAAATAATCCAAAATTATCAGTCATATTATAAAGATGATCTAGTTTTATTTTTGGTATAACAAGTTTTGTAAGATGCTTTGAGTATTCCTTAGCAACATTGCTCCATAACATAGAACGTGTCATTTCATAGGCATTTAGATGCATTTGCCTTAATCTTTTTTTATCACTAAGTAAATCTAAAATCGCTTCTGAAAATGCAGGAGGATTTTTTATAGGAACAAGTCTCCCAGTTTCAAGAGTAATAATTTCCTTTGCTTGAGCAAATTCAGTGCTAATAGTAGCAAGTCCTGTGCCTAGGGCATATGAGAGGGTGCCACTGACAGTCTGATTTGGATTAATTGAAGTTGCAATATAAATATCAGTTGCTTTTAAAAATTCCAATATATCGGGAAGACTAAAATACTGATCATAAAACTTTACATGTTTTTCTAAATTTAATTTTTTTATTAATTCTTCTAATTCCAAGCGGTATTTTTCCCCTTCAGCTCTTCTAATAACTGGATGTGTTTCACCTAAAATAAGATACAAAACTTCAGGATATTTTTTAATGACTTTAGGTAGGGCTCGTATAGCATATTCTATTCCTTTTCCTCGACTTAATAATCCAAAAGTACTTAATACGATACGATTTTTAAGCTCAAGTTTAGACTTAAGTGCTTTTGAATAAGAAAAATCAGAAGGATGAATTCCATGAGGAATAATAAATATTTTTTTAATAGACTTAGGATAAAGACTTTCTATGATATTTTTTGATTTTTGTGTTAAAACTACAATACTATCTGCAAATGTTATAATTTTTTCAGTTACTGATTTCATTTTAAAACTAGGATTAGGAAGGGTGGTGTGAAGTGTTACAATCATTGGTTTTTTGCATTTTTCCATGAAAAAAAGAAGCATTTCTCCTTCTAACCCTCCAAAAATACCATATTCATGTTGAATGATGACTCCTGATATATATCCATCATTGTTAATTGCTTCTGCAAGTTTAATAAATTCTTCTTTATTGTTTTGATCAATTCTCCATTTAACTTCTTTTGGGTATTTATATGTATCCAGAGGTGATAGATTTAGTGCTGCAATTCTACAGTCTACAAAGGGTTCTAATAACTTTTGACTATATATAAGTAAATCTTGAGTAAACGTTGCTATGCCACATTCTCGTGGAGGATAAGTGCCAATAAAAATAATTGTTGGTTTAGATTTAGCGATAAGTATACATTATACACTTTTTTTCTCTTTTTAGCTTCAGCGATGTGTAAAACATATTTATTTTTCTTCAATTATTTTTTGGATGCTTAGAAATTATTTGGTTTAATCTGCCTCTTCTGGTAGTATTCAAGCCAGTTTATATGAAAGAGATCGCTTCACAAACAGGACAACAGCTGCATACGAGAAGAGAATTTTTGTTAAAAACCACAGGGCTCTTGGTATATGGGACTGGTGAGTTTATGGAAAATTACCCAGGGCCAACTTGGCGTGATCTTGACATAGTAAGAGATATCAAAATGAATGCATTTCCTATATATGATCCTTATTCGTTTTTTGTCGAAGGGAGACGGTTAAGATGGAAACATAGATCCGGAAATACTATCCCTAAAATAAACCAAGCATTCTCAGAGGGCGCAACTGTGCTTGACATAGATATAACCCACATTAAGGGGAAAAATTTAGTATTTCATGGACTTTCTCATGAAATAAACTTAGGAGAGCACAAGGTTACCCTAGGAATAGATTTTGGAGGACTTACTATTAATCATCCTTCATTTGAAGAAATAATTAAACATATTAATTCTCTTAACACTAAAGAAAATCCACTAGGAGTTTCCATTCAGTTAAAACATGGGAAATTCGAAGAAAAAACTTTAGAAAACATATTGAATATTTTAGATAAATATAAGATTCCCGCTTACTTTTTACCAGACATCCACCGCGGCAAATTAGAAAAGGCAATTGAAAAAAGGGTAGAGTCTCTTTAATAAAATGTTCTTTTGTACAATTTTTGTTTAAAATAAAATTTAATTTAATCAGGACGTAAGCTAAACATTCGGCTTTAATAAAATAGAATTAACAATTTTCATGCCTTTGACAATGGAAACAGTCAAGTCACAGCTTAGCATTCAATTTCATTTGAGCTCAAGATAAAGCTTCTAAGACCTCGGAAAGAAAGAATATGACATCCATCTTTTCAATGTAGTTCCAGCACTAAAAAATGCTGCAGATATTATAGTTAAATCAGTTAATGATGATGGTATGGCTGATTATCTTCGCTCATTGTGATAAAATCTTGAAAGCTTTAATTAATTTGTTATAATCTCATCATGAATTTATCTATTGGAATTGTTGGTCTTCCTAATGTTGGAAAATCTACACTATTTAATGCGCTTTTAAAAAAGCAAACTGCGTTTGTTGCAAATTATCCTTTTGCAACAATAGAGCCAAACATAGGAATAATTCCTGTTCCAGACAGTAGACTGTTAAAACTTTCTGAAATTGAAAAAGAAGAATATAAAATGACAAACCTACCTCCAATTGTTCCTGCAACAGTTAAATTTGTAGATATTGCAGGTCTTGTTAAAGGAGCAGCAGAGGGGGAGGGTTTAGGAAATAAATTCTTATCACATATAAGAGAGGTGGATGCAATTTTTCAAGTTGCAAGATATTTTAAAGATACAAACGTACATCATGTAGAAGGTACTCCAAATCCAGAAAACGATCTTCAAATAATAAATATGGAACTTATTTTTGCAGATCTTCAAACTTTAGAAAAACAAATAGGGCCAAAAAAAATCGCTACAAAAGAAGAGTTAGTAAGATGGGAAGGAATAAAGAAACTTAAAGAAGGATTAAATAAAGGCATGCTTGCAAAAGAGATTAAATTGCTAGATGAAGAAAAAATACAAATAAAAGAACTTCAGCTTTTAACTTTAAAACCAATGGTTGTTATAGCAAACGTAGATGAAGAGGACTTAGGAAAAAATTATGGAGATAATGCAATTGCAATTTCTGCAAAAATAGAATCTGAACTTTCTCAGCTTACAGAAGAAGAACAAAAAGATTATTTATCTGAGTTAGGTTTAAAAGAATCAGGACTTGAGCGAATAATTAAAAAAGGATATGAGCTTTTAAATTTGATTTCGTTTCTTACAGCTGGAGAAAAAGAAGTAAGAGCATGGACAATAAAAAAAGGAACAGATGCGGTCAATGCAGCAGGTACAATTCATACTGACTTTATGAAGAAATTTATAAAAGCAGAAGTTGTATCTTTTGAAGATTTTATAGAAAATAACGGATGGAAAAAAGCAAGAGAGTTAGGAAAAACTCGTTTTGAAGGGAAGACATATATTGTAAAAGATGGAGATGTTATTGAGTTTAAGATTGGATCCTAAATTTATCCTTAATTTTTCCTAAAGCAGCTCTTGCAATTTTCACTTTTTAAAGGTAAAATTAATGACATGCGAAATTATCAGTTAGTATTAGTTTTAAGATCATCCTTATCAGAATCTCAAAGAAAAAAAACATCTGAAACAATTAAAAATTGGTTAAAAGATGCTAAGTTTACTAAAGAAGAAGAAATAGGACAAAAAGCACTTGCATACACAATTAAAAAAGAGACTGCAGGTTTTTATCTAAATTATTTTTTAGAAACAGAAGTTATTCCTTCAGATTTTGAAAAAAAGTTATATAATCAGGATGAAGTTTTAAGACACCTTTTAATAAGAGCAAAAAAAATTGCTAAGAAGAAAGAAGAAGAGAAAAAAGTAAAAACAAAAAAGAATTAGATATGGCACGTAGTTTAAATAGAGCTCAATTAATAGGAAATTTAACAAGAGATCCAGAGTTAAGGTATACTCCAAGTGGAGCAGCCGTTTGCTCTTTTAGCATTGCTACCAATAGAGCATGGACCACTGATACTGGAGAAAAACATGATGAAGCAGAATTTCATAAAATTGTTGCTTGGAATAAGCTTGCAGAGCTTTGTAGTCAATTTTTAACAAAAGGAAGAAAAGTATTTTTGGAGGGAAGAATCTCAACCAGAAGTTACAATGCTCAAGACGGTACTGCAAAATCAATTACAGAAATTGTTATCTCAGATATGATCTTACTTGATTCAAGAAAACAAGAGCCTAGCAAAGATATGAATCAGGAAGAAGAAAAGGAAGTAAAAGAGGTAAAAGAAATTAAAAAAGTTTCTAAAAAAGATGTTAAAAAGGAAGACGAAGAGCAAATTGCTCCAGATGATATTCCATTTTAAGTTTTAGAAAATAAATATGGCAAAACCAAAAAATACAAAATCAAGAAAAAGAATGCAAAAAAATGTGGCACCAAAACAGTGCTTTTTTTGTGCAGAAAAAAAAGAAACGGACTTTATAGACACAATGGTTCTTAAAAGATTTATAACAGAAAGAGGAAAAATTGTGCCAAGATCAAGAAACGGACTTTGTGCAAAGCATCAAAGAAATCTATCTACTTCAGTAAAATACGCAAGACATTTAGCTCTGTTCTCATTTGTGGCAAAAATTTAACAATGTTTTCTCTGCCTATATCTCTTCCTGATGGATACTCATTAAAAACTTCAAAAGATGCTGTTGTAAAAATAGGAGACATACTTGCAGAAAAGATAGTTGTAAAAAACGTTATTGTTCCACTTGCAGAAAAGTTTGATATTGATCCCAAAAATGTAATTAGCATTTTAAAAAAAGGACCTGGAGATAAAATTGAAAAAGGAGATATCTTAGCAGAAAAAAAAGGAATAATTAAAGTAAAAAGAGCGATTAGTCAATTTGAAGGAACTGTTTTAAAACTCGAAGAGGACACAGGAAATCTACTTATTAAGTCTCAATTAAAAGATGAAGTGGTGCAATTGAAATCTCCTGTTGATGGAAGGATAAATTTTTGCGATAATGGTAAGGTTGTAATTGAAACTGAAAAGAAAACATTCTCTACCGTAAAGAGTTTTGGAAAAGACACAAAAGGAGAATTAGTTTTTTTAGGTAAAGAAAAGATTGAGCTTGAAGATATAGATAAAAAAATTGCTAAAAAAGTAATCCTTGCAAAATCATTTGACAGATCAGCTCTTTCAAAGGCATTTGGACTTGGATCATTAGCTGCAATAGGCAATACTATCCTAGATGAAGATATTGAGCATTTTAAAAATAGAGAAATAGAAGCATTAATGGTTGAGGTAGATGATAAGTCTTTTGAAGAACTTACAAAAGCAAATGGAAAAGAAGTTTATCTAGACGCAGTGAACAAAATAATAGTTATTTTATGAAAAATAGAGTAAAAGTAATTCAAGTAGGAATACTAGTTTTAGTAGCTTTTTTTATAGGTTATTTTTTTGGGATAAATAAAATAAACTACGATTGGAAAAATTATAAACCACAGATTAAGATAGCAAGTAAAGAGCCTCCTTCAGGAATTTCAAATGTAGATTTTTCTCCTTTTTGGACAGTTTGGCAAAAAATAGAGGAAGATTATTACGATAAGACAAAAATTGATCCACAAAAAATGTTAAACGGTGCAATAGCTGGTGCTCTTCAAAGCCTTGATGATCCATTTACAGTTTATCTTCCACCTGTTCAAAACGATAGCTTTAAACAAGGGCTTGCAGGACAGTTTTCAGGAATTGGAGCAGAGCTTATGTCTGACAAGGGCAACATTATCGTGATGTCTCCTTTGAGTGAAACTCCTGCTGAAAGAGCTGGTATTAAAGCAGGAGATGTAATTGTAAAAGTAGACGGAAAATCAATTATCGGATGGAGTATCACACAAGCGGTTGAGAATATAAGAGGAGAGAAGGGAACAGAAGTTATCTTAACTGTTATTCATAAAGATACAAATAATAAACAAGTTGATATTAAAATAATAAGAGACATAATTACAGTTAAAAGTGTAGAAGGTTATATTAAGAAAGTAGGAGATATTGAAAATATTAAGGTTTCTGATGATAAGAAAAACTTAAAAGTTACATATATTAGACTTTCACAGTTTGGTGATAATACAAATAAAGATTGGACAGATTTGATTATTAGACTTGCGGGACAAATAAGAACAGATAAAGATGTTAAAGGAGTAATTCTTGATTTACGAAATAATCCAGGCGGATATTTAACAGATGCAGTCTTTATAGCTTCAGAGTTTTTAAACCAGGGGAAACCAGTAGTTATAGAAGATGATGTAATAAATAAGAAAACTCTTTCTGCAAACAGAAATGGGCAGTTAACAAATATTCCCTTGGTAATTTTAATAAATAGAGGAAGTGCATCAGCAAGTGAAATTGTTGCAGGAGCATTAAGAGATAATAAAAAAACTAAACTTATTGGAGAAACATCTTTTGGAAAAGGAACAATACAACAAGCAGAAGATTTAGGTAAGGGTGCAGGTATTCATGTAACAATTGCAAAATGGCTTACTCCAGATAGCATTTGGGTTAATGGAGAAGGGTTAAAACCAGACATCGAGGTTAAACTTGATCCCAAAAATCCAACTCATGATACACAACTTGAAAAAGCAGTTGAGGAACTGTTGAAATAAGCTTACTAGACGATTGTTTTAAAGAATAAATTTTTCCGCAACTTTATCCCAATTAAGCTTTATAGTATACTTACAGTTATGAATATTGAAGAAAATGTATCACTTAAGAAATATAGTAATTTTGATATTGGAGGAGAGGCAAGATACTTTTTAAGAGTTATAACAATAGATGAATTTAAAAAGGGATTATTTAATTGGAAGCAAATAAATAAAATTAATCATAAACCTTCTTTTGTGCTTGGGAGCGGAACAAATATCTTAATTAGTGATAATGGCTATGATGGTTTAGTTATTTACAATAACATTCAGGGAATAAAAATAGAAGGGGACTTCCTAAAGGTAGGTTCAGGCGTTTTAGCATCAGAATTGCTTGATTATTGTCTCAAGCATTCCTTGTCCGGATTTGAATGGGCTGGAGGATTGCCTGGCACAATAGGAGGAGCAATAAGAGGGAATGCAGGTGCATTTAAAGGAGAGATAAAAGACAGTATTATAGAAGTAAAAAGCATAGATAGGGATACTTTAGAAG
>DASRON010000003.1:0-2900 GCA_035646815.1 Patescibacteria group bacterium
CTTATCTAAAGGCATAAATAATTTAAAAAGAATTACAACCCAGAGAAAAACAAAAACAGCAAAGAATGAAAGAAGCCAAATGATAATCTTTCTAACATTTTTTTTGCTTTTTATATCTCTTAATAATTCATCCATTCCAAAAGCAGCAAGAAGAGAAAAAATAAAGCTAAAAACTACAATTATTCTGCTTGCCGCACTCGTAGACAGTACAGGCACGTGAAGACTAACAAGTAATGTTAGCAAGGGTGTATTAAAAGCTAGAAACAAACCTATAATACCAAATAAGAACAAATAAATTGTTTGAATAGTTTTTTTACCTAAAATCGAATAGAAAGCAAGCATTAACGGAAAAATTCCAATATATCCAGCCCATTCAGCATAGTGCCCAAACCAATCATTTCTCGTTACAGGATTTCCAAAAAAATCCGGAGCAAAAAGGGTGGCAATATAAGAAAGAGGAATCGCTTCCATTTTTTGGAATATATTACTTCTAAGAGATTCATTATAAAGTTCAATTGAAGGAAATATCTGAGGCATTGCAAGCAAAAATCCTACGAAAAAATATGCTAAAAGCAAAATAGTGTCTTTTTTATTTTTAGAAATAAAAAATTTAAGTAAAATATAAAAAAATACAGTTATAAAAAAATAAATACTTATTTGAAAATGACCCGAAACAAAAGATAAAAATATGGAAAGTGACAAAAGTGCAAGAAATCTTTTTTTACGGATTTTTAAAAACTTTTCTATTGCGAAAAAAGCAAGAGGAAGGTATAGAATTGCATATCCCAATGTTCCGTATCCCATCCAAACAGTAATAAACCCACAAAACATAAAAGAAATTGATGACACAAGCGCTGATAGTCTAGAAAGACCATACGCTCTTATTAAGATATACATAAATAATCCTGCTAGAAGTGGCTGAAGCAAGATAAGAACATTCCATGCATCAATAAAAGGTAAAGCAAAAAATAATAAATTAAAAGGAGAGAGAGCAGCTGATTGATAGTTTGCCAATAGTGGCATTCCACTGAAATTATAAGGATTCCACAAAGGAAATTCACCCATTTTGTATAAACCTATTATTAATGTTTTCCAAGGATAAATTTGAGAAACAATATCAGACATTGCATTGTTTTTAACTGGACCTGCAAACTCAGAATAAGCACTCCAAGGAGCAAAAAAATTAACCAGATATGCAGAAGGAAAAAGTACTTTATTTTTTATGAAATAAGGGGCTGCAAAAGTAAACCAGAAAAAAAATAGAAAAAGCAGTGACCAGTATTTTTTAATTATTTTCATTTGTTTTCTTTTGCTGTAATTCCCAAAGCCTTGCATAAGTTATGAAAATACTAAATGCCTGATAAATACTTTCTATAAATCCTGCAGTACCAACTTTATATCCTCCTTGCTTAATATAATAATCGAAAAACGCTGTTATCATTACTCTTGGAAACCTCCACCAGGTCATTTTAGGATGATTTGTATTAAAACGAAGTTCTGCTTCAGTCTTTGACCATTTTATAGTTTTATTAAGCATTGAGGATAAATCTCTATGTGTAAAGTGCAATAAAAATCCATTTAAAGTGCTATTCTCCCCTTCTACAATAGGGGACTCGTGTAGTTTTCCTTTCCACCCTTTTAATTTGTCCTTTTTAAAAAGCCTTAGTATTTTCTCAGTCTTTGGCCACTCATATGATCCAAGATAGTAGTTCTTTCTTTGTACAAAGAAAGAATCTTGAATATCTTTTATATTCTTTAATTTTAAATTAATTATTTCCTTTTCTAAAATGCTATCTACTCTTTCATCAACGTCTATATAAAAGACAAGCTCTCCTTCTGCCTTTTTAAGACCTAGATTTCTTATCTCTGAAAAATCATCTGTTTTTAATTCATACACTTTTGCTTTAAACCTCTCTGCGACTTCCTTTGTTCTATCAGTTGATCCAGAGTCTATTAAAATAATTTCGTCTGAAAAAGAAATTGAATCAAGACAATCAGCAAGTAAGTTTTCAGCGTTTTTTGCAATAATAACAGTTGATAATTTACTCATTTATAACTTCCCTTTCCAAATTTTCCTTTATAAAAATCAACAATTCCTTTTTTTTGCCAAGGTCTTCCGTTTCTTAAGATTCTTAAACTTTCTCTTATTAAAGCAATTTTTGATCTTAAAGGAGCGTATCTTATTCCAAACAACATTCTGTTTCTGGTAATATAATAATCTTGCAAAGGATTTCCAGCACCACCTGATGATGCGGCATTAACATGAACTAGAACTGCCTCCGGAACATAATAAATATCATAGCCTTTCTTCTTAATCCGTTCATTTAAATCAGCATCCTCATAATATAAGAAAAATTTATCATCAAACATTCCTACTTTTTCCAAAACTTCTCTTTTAAAGAGCATACAGCATCCGCTTGCAAACTCAGTTTTCTCAACTTTGTCATATTGACCCTTATCAACTTCATCTACTCCCCTATGGATACTAGTTACATTTGCCCAATCAGTTCGTCCTCCTGCATACCAAAAAACTTTTCCTAATTCATCTTTTGAATATCTGTCTTTATGAAATTCATGTTCCTTTGCAAAATATATCTTAGGAGTTACTACTCCAATTTTCTTATCAGATTCTAAAACCTTTAAAAGGTTTTTAATCATTAAAGGGTCAACAACTGTATCGTTATTAACGATTAAGACGTAATCTGCGTCTTTTCCTAAGGCTTTTTTTATTCCAATATTGTATCCTCCGGAAAAACCAGTGTTTTCTTCTGATCTTATAAGAAGCGTGTCTTTTTCAAATTCTTTAGGAAGAGAAAGTATTTCTTTTGACCCATTATCTACAACTACAGTTTCAAGAAAAAAATCTTCCCTTTTTATTCTTTTAATTGACTTAATTAAAG
>DASRON010000004.1:0-25772 GCA_035646815.1 Patescibacteria group bacterium
GGAAAATTTCCTGACTTTTCTGATAGAGCAAAAATCTTTAAAATTGCAAAAGCAGAGCCTGATCTTCTTGCTTTAAGAAAAGCAAAAGATAAGATGTATGAAGCTGGCTTTTTTCAAAATCCTATTCTAATAGGACAAAATGTCTATAAATGGACCTCTGATAAACCTTTTTCAAAAGCAATATCATATAATATATTAACTCTTGATTTTAATCTTACATCCTCTTTTTTAAGCAATGAAAATGCAGCCTCTGGAAAAAGTTTTCCTTTAGAAGAAACCACTATAACTGATGTTGCCAGCAGTTTTTTTTCTAATTTAAACTCTTTTCCTGAAGAAGAAATTAATCTTGACAGAACTATTGTTAATCTTTTTTCAATTAAAAATTCCGTTTTAATTCCTGCAACAAGCATTTCCAATGCGCAAGCAGCACGTGTCTATTTTTTCCAAAGTAATGAAGACGAAAAACCAATTTTTTATTCAAACCCAAAAACCTCTCCAATTAATACTCTTATTACTGGTGGAGACAATCAGCCTCAAATTTCTGAAGCAAGTTATTTTTATCAAAAAATTACCAATGAATCTGAAACTTATCCAATAAAAACAGCCGAGCAAGCATTTGAAGAGTTAAAAGAAGGAAGAGGTTATATTGCATCTTATCCTCAAAACTTAACTGAAATTTCAATAAAAGATGTTTATGTTGGCTATTATATTGGTGATAAAAAACAAAATTACTTAATGCCTATTATTATTTTTGAAGGAGATAACGGTTTTTTTGCCTATGTTTCCGCAGTTACGGATGAATGGATAAATATCTGATATTCCCTGAAATAAGATTTAATAACACTTGCGTATCATAAAACCTATCCTTACTTCCCATTACAACTATTACCACTACTTTATCTTTATTTTCAGCTTTATCAAAATATGTTTGTGAAGTAACAAGTACTTGACCTGCTTCTTCTGTATAACCTGTTTTAATCCCATCAACTCCGTTTATTCCAAGTAGCTTATTTAAATTCTCTAACTTGTAAACATTTTCTCCTGTAATATCTGTAATTATTTTTTCTTTTGTTGATACTATTTTTGATATCTCAGGATCTTTTTTTGCAACTGAGGCAAGTCTTGCCAAATCAACAGGCGTTGTATAATTCCCATCGTCAAGACCAGAAGAATCTTCATAGTGAGAATTATATAAATACCATTCTTTTGCATTTTTATTCATGTCACTTACAAAGTTTTTCACTCCACCAGGATAATTTTGAGAGATTGTAAAAGCTGCATCATTTGCAGAAGGAAGAAGCATTGCATAAAGTAAATTTTCAAAAGTCATTTTTTCATCCTTTTTAAGTCTTAAAATCGATCCATCTGTAATTGGTGTGTAAACAGTTAAAATATCTTCTTTTTTAAAAAACTTTAGAGCAGTCAAAGCTGTCATTATCTTAGTAGTAGAAGCAGAAGAAAAACGCAAATTTGGATTTTTAGCATACAAAACTACTTTTGTATTAGGATCCATAATAACTACTCCTTCTGCAGAAAGATATGGAGTAAAAGTTTTTTTGAGAATTGGATATTTTTCTCCTGATACTTCAGGAAGGGGAACTTTAATAAAAGTAAATTTACTTATACTTTCTTCTAAGTAAAGATTTAGTGTAAAAAAGACAAGAACAACAATTACTAAAAACAGTGGCAAAAACAAAAAAAATGTTTTATGAAGTAAATTTTTATTTAATATCCGAAAGTTTTTCATCTACTCTCTCCATATCTCTTGGAAATAAACTTGCTTCACGGATATTTTTAAGACCTAAAAGATCTTTTGTTATTCTCTCTATTCCCATTGCAAAGCCACCTTCTTTTGGCATACCATATCTAAAAGCTTGAAGATATATTTCAAGACTCTTAGGATCTATTTTCCATTTCTTCATATTTTCTAAAAGAGAATCATAGTCATTAATTCTTTGACCTCCCGTAACCCATTCTTCTTGTATTCCAAGTAAATCAAAACTTAAAGTATGTTTTTCATCTTTAGGATCAGGCATTGTGTAAAAAGGTCTTTTTTCAACTGGATAATGCGTTATAAAAACAAATGGAGATCCATATTCCTCTTTTGCCCAATTACAAATCTCTTTTTCATCACCTGGATTAAGATCAGGTTCTCCTCTGTGATCTATTTTCGTCCTTTCAAAAATAATATCTTGTGCTTTTTTAAGAGTAATTCTTGGAAACGGATTTTTAATATCAAAAAGTTTTACTTTGAATAACTTTAATTCTTCTTTATTTTTTTCTTTTACTGAAGCAATAATCTTTTTAACAATTTCTTCTGAAAGGTCCATTAACTCTTCCCAAGAATTAATAAAACCAATTTCTGCATCAAGACTTACATATTCACTTAAATGACGTGTTGTAACAGAAGGTTCTGCTCGGTACGCATGAGCAATGGTAAATACTTTTTCAAAAACTGACACCATTATTTGTTTGTATAGCTGAGGAGATTGAGCAAGAAAAGCTTTTTTATCATAATATTTTACTTCAAAAACCTCTGCTCCTCCTTCTGTTGCCAAGGGAACAATAGTTGGAACAAAAATTTCTGTAAAGTTTTTTTCTTTTAAAACATTTCTAAAAGTATCTGCAATTGTTTCTTGAATTTTAAATATAGCTGAAACCTGAGGATGTCTTAAAGCTAAAGATCTATTGTCAAGAAGTGTTGGGAGTTCTAAATTAAGATTCTCTCCTCCCATATCAAAAGGTAGGGTCTCTGCTTTGGAAATAATTTTAACATCAGTTGCTTCAAGCTCAATATTACCGGTAATTAAATCTTTATTTACTGCATTATCTGGCCTTTTATTTACTTTTCCAATAATTTCTACTACATCTTCAGGTCTTAATTTTTTTGAAAGATTATATGCTGCCTCAGATACTTTTGCATTTACAACAACTTGAATAACTCCAAATAGGTCACGAACATCTAGGAAAATAAGTTTTCCATGATCACGTCTTAGTCTTATAAAACCCTTAAAAATAATTTCTTTTCCTGCATGTTTTGAAGCGTCTTTTGATAATACCCTTGTCATAGCTAAATAATACACGAGTTAGTCAAACTTGACAAGCTATTTCCCCTATGGTATTTTCAGCTTAGGCGTGGAATTGAGTTTATCTAAATTTAAGTTTATTAATACTTCCTTTATTTAAGATTATTGAGTTTATTTAAGAAATAAACTCAATGCTTGCAAAAAAGAAGTTTTTTAATTTAAAATGAATATAGAAGAAAGAATTATTATGCTAGATGAAACCGCAGAGGGTTCAAAAGGAAATGCTTCGTTAACAACTTCAATATTAAGAGAAGTTCTTGATGAGGTAAAAAAAGAAGGAGTTAGAGAAAAAGACTTTATAAAACACCCTGAACTAAGAGATGAAATCATTGGAGCTGACGGAAAACCAGCTTTTAAGAGTACTTCAACAAGTCACATTCCTGAAGTAAAACCAAAAGCTGACCCAGTATTATCAATGGACGGTGTTGTTGCCCCTGAAAAAGCTCCTTGGGTAGACGATCATGCACAAGCAGTAGCAGGAAAAAAAGGAAACGTTTCTTACATAAGCTCTCCGTTACAAAAAACTCCTGAAGAAAAAATAAGTATTCCTCTACCCAGGCCACCCTCAAGGTTCAATCACACGGATGATCCTGGAGCACAAAAAATATCAAATGCTCTTTTAAAAAGGGAGACATTAAGACGAAATAATAGCGGTAAATAAAGACCTAACTAGAAATATTTTTTATCTTCAACTGTAGCTTTTTTTCTCCATTCCACTCATTTTCATCTATTGTGTAAACTATATCTGCATTTTTTCCAAGAGCAAGAGTGCTATACTTTTCTCCTATCCCAAATCCAATTCCATCAATTCTAAAACCTGAATCTGTTCTAAGACTTAACCTTAAATGCTTTCCATCTTTTCCAACTAACCTTATATTTTCAATAATTGCACTGGAATAAAAAACAGGCATTGGATTATTCATTCCAAATGGTTCAAGTTTTTTTATTTCCTTAAAAAACTCTAAGTTAATTAACTCTAAGGGAATTTCACAATCTATTCTTTGTACTCTTACTAGCTTTTTTATATCAATTAATTTTTCAGAAAGCTTTTCTAATTTTTCCTTAAGTTTTTCTAAATTAACAGTTTCTACTGTAAAACCTGCTGCCATTGCATGTCCGCCTGAAGCTGTTAAAAATTCAGAGGCCTGACGAATAAATTCAATTATATTAAATCCTTTAACAGATCTTGCAGAAGCTTTACTAAACTCTTTTCCTTTTGATATAACAATTGATGGACGGTAAAACTCTTCAGATAATCTTCCTGCTATTAAGCCAATTATTCCCTGCTGATAACTTTCATCAGCAATAAATAATAATTTTTTATCTTTTAGATTATCTTTCTTTACTTTTTCACTTGCATGAAGCATTGCCTCTAAGGTTATATCTTGACGCTCTTTATTTATTCTTTCTATTTTTTGTGCAAGAAGACTAGCTTTTTTATTGTCTTTTGTACATATTAGCCTTAATGATTCTAAAGCGTCTCCTATTCTTCCTGTTGCATTTAATCTTGGTGCAATTATATGCCCTATATCATAGGTTCCAATTCTAGAAAGCTCTATTCCTGCCTCATTTATAAGTTCTACTAGACCCACTCTTTTTGTTTTCCTTAAACTATCAATTCCAAATCTAACTAAAGTCCTATTTGCAAAAGTAAGGGGAACAAGATCTGCAATTGTTGCAATTGCCACCAAAGCTAAGTGATCTTCACTTTCCTTTCCTTCTATTTCTTTTGATAAAAGAAAGGCAACTCCTGCTCCTGATAATTTTGTTGAGTGAATTATTGCTAAAGCCTTAGGAAGTGTTTTACTTGGCAAGTGATGATCTGTAATAATTACATCAATTCCTTTTTTCTTTATATCTTCTACTATTTCATTTGCAACAATTCCATTGTCAACTGTTATTATAAGTTTTGTCTCAGGAAGTTTATTTACTAAATTTTCAATTGCCTTTTCAGAGATTCCATATCCTTCTTTTTCTCTACTTGGAATATATGGTAATACTTTTGCACCGCTACTGTTTAAAGTTTCCCAAAGTATGGCACTTGCGCATAAACCATCTGCATCATAATCACCAAAAACTACAATCTGCTCTTTATCTTTTATAGCAGTATTTATTCTTTGGACTGCTTTTTTTAATTCCTTTAAATTAATTCCTACATTTTCAGGAGTAACATTTGTAAGATCAGGGTTTAAGAATTCCTCTATTTCCTTTTTCGTCTTTATTCCCCTATTTTCAAGGAGAGTTTTTATTACTTCTTCTATTGATTTTAAACTTTTTACTTTAGGTGTCATCTAGCTTCTGCTATACTATAACAAAGTAAGTATTTAATGCAATATATGTTAAGTAAAATACCTAAAGAAATTATTGAAATTTATTCAAAAATAAAAGACTCGGGTTTTAGTGTATTTTTTGTGGGCGGATGCGTTAGAAATTTAATTTTAAAAAAGGATGTAAAAGACTGGGATCTTGCAACAATTGCTACTCCTGAAGATATTATCAAGTTATTTCCAGATACCTTTTATGATAATAAGTTTGGGACTGTTGGAGTACCTGTTGAAAAACCTTATAAACAAGTTGTAGAAATAACAACTTTTAGAACAGAACAGGGATTTAAAGATTTTCGCCATCCAACAAATGTTACCTGGGGAAAAACAATTGAAGAAGATTTAGCAAGGCGTGATCTTACTATTAACGCAATTGCAATGGATTTAAATGCAAAACTTATTGATCCCTTTTCAGGACAAAAAGATATCGAAGATAAACTAATAAGAGCTGTTGGAAAACCAGAAGAAAGATTTAAAGAAGATGCCTTAAGACTAATAAGAGCCATAAGATTTGCATCTCAGCTTGATTTTAGAATAGAAGATAAAACTTGGAATGAAGTAAAAAAAGACGCAGAGCTTATTAATCAAATTTCAAAAGAAAGAATAAGAGATGAACTTTTAAAAATTCTTTCCAGTAATTTCCCTTACGAAGGAGTTACTCTTCTTAAAGAAAGTGGACTTTTAAAATATATTCTCCCAGAACTCTTAGAGGGAAAAGATATCTCTCAGGCAAGACCAGGAAGACATCATACTGACGATGTTTTAACACACAATTTAATGTCTTTAAAACACTGCCCATCAGAAGATCCAATTGTAAGATTTGCAGCTTTAATTCATGATGTTGGAAAACCCGAAGTATTAGCAAAAGATGAAAAAGGTTTAGTTATTTTTCATAATCATGAAACCGTTGGAGCAAGAGTTGCTAAAGAAATTTGTGAAAAACTTAAGTTTTCTAAAAAAGATAAAAACAGGGTGGTTAACTTAATTCGCTGGCATATGTTTACAGTTGATGAGCATATCACAGATGCTGCTATAAGAAGATTTATAAGAAGAGTAGGCGTTGAAAATGTAAAAGATGTTATTGACTTAAGAATTGGTGACCGTCTTGGCGGAGGAACCCAAACTGCAGAAAGCTGGAGACTTAAGCTTTTTAAGAAAAGGATAGAAGAGCAACTCGGTCCAAAGCCTTTTTCTATTGAAAACTTGGCAATCAACGGAAATGACATTATGAAAGAACTAAAACTAAAACCCGGACCAAAAATTGGAGAAATTTTGCAAAAACTATTTGAAGAAGTTGATGAAGATCTTTCAAAAAATACCCGAGAATATCTTATTAAGAAAATAAAAACACCAAGATAAACCCTTTACGAACCATTTAATTTTTGCTAAACTCTTGAAATTAACTATTATGAAAAAATATTTTACATCTGAATCAGTTACCGAAGGACATCCAGACAAAGTTTGTGATCAAATAAGTGACGCTCTTCTTGACGCAATACTTGCAAAAGATGAAAAATCAAGAGTTGCTATTGAATCTTTCATAACTAACGGTCTTATATTTATCGCAGGTGAAGTAACAACAGATAGTTATATTGAAATTCAACAAATAGTAAGAAGTGTAATTAAAGAAATTGGCTATACTGATTCAAAGCATGGCTTTGATTATGAAACAAGCGGAGTTGTAACAGCAATTCATGGACAATCAGGAGATATTGCAAAAGGAGTTGATAGCTATAAGGAAACAAAAGGAGGAAAAATAGTAGATGAAGACTTAGAAAACCTAGGAGCAGGAGATCAAGGACTCATGTTTGGATTTGCCTGCAATGAAACCCCTGAACTAATGCCTCTTCCAATTACTCTTGCTCATAAACTTGCAAAAAGACTTGCTGATGTAAGAAAGAAAAAAATTATAAAAGGACTTAGGCCTGATGGAAAAACTCAAGTAACGGTTGAGTACGAAAACGGATTACCAAAAAGAGTAGAAACTGTACTAATAGCAGCTCAGCATGATGAAGAAGTAAAATCAAATAGACTAAGAAAAGAAATAATTGAGAAAGTAATAAAAAAAGTCGTTCCAAAAAACTTACTTGATAAAAAAACAAATTTTTATGTTAATACCACTGGAAGATTTGTAACAGGAGGACCACAAGCAGACACTGGTCTTACTGGTCGAAAAATTATTGTTGATACTTACGGAGGATATGCAAGACATGGAGGAGGAGCTTTTTCAGGAAAAGATCCAACCAAAGTAGACAGATCAGCAAATTATATGGCGCGTTACATTGCAAAAAATATTGTTTACGCCAAGCTTGCTGATAAATGCGAAGTTCAAATTGCTTATGCAATTGGAAAACCAGAACCAATGTCTGTTTTAGTAGATACTTTTGGAACAGGAAAAATAGATGAAGAAAAATTAAGTGAAATTATTCTTAAAACTTTTGACTTAAGACCTGGCATGATTATAAAATACCTTGATCTGAGAAAACCGATATATAAACAAATTGCAGCATATGGACATTTTGGAAGATCTGACCTTAACCTTCCTTGGGAAAAAACTGATAAAGCAGAGGAATTAAAAGAACTTGCAAAAAAATATGAGTAGCTCACCTGAAACAAAAAGAAGAACACATCCTCCAAAGCTATACCGAATGATTACAAATCCAAATATTCCTGGAATTAATGCTCTAAGAAGAAGAACAGACATTATTGATTACTTTGGCACAGGATTAGGAGAAGTCATAAAAGGTTTTGCTATAGCATCAAGAAGAGATCTTGAAGGAGCAGACACCGCAGAAACAATTCTTGCAGAAAAATTATGGAAAGCAAGGGAAAATGGAGATGAAATTCTTGTATTTCAAGCAGGAATTACAGTAAATAGACTTCTTAATGATCCTTTAGCCCCAATTTATACAGGAGGATGTGCTAAAATTTAAATATGAATAAGCAGGAACTTAAAGACGAGCTAAAAAAATCAATGCTTGCAAAAGATGAGTTAAAAACTTCTGTTTTACGCATGCTTCTTTCCTCCCTTTCTTATTTAGAAATCCAAAAAGGCAAAGACTATGAAGCAAATAGCGAAGATGTTTTATCTATAATTCAAAAAGAAGCAAAACAAAGAAATGATTCCATAGAACAATTTAAATCTGCTGGAAGAGATGAGCTTGTTAAAAAAGAAGAGCAAGAACTTGAACTTTTAAAAAAATACCTACCAGAACAAATGAATAATGAAGAACTTGAGGAATTAGTTACTAAAGCAATTTCTCAGACAAATGCTTCTTCAATGCAAGACATGGGAAAAGTTATGGGAGCTTTAATGCCAATGGTAAAGGGAAAAGCTAACGGTAGTGTAATAAGTAAGATAGTTCGTGAAAGACTCTCCTAATTATTTTAAAGCTTTTCTTTTTTGACTCCAATTTTGCCATACAACTAAAAATGCTGCTGCAATAAAAATAGAAGAATAAGTTCCTGTTGTAATCCCAACTAAAAGGGCAACCACAAACCATTTTATGCTTGCTCCTCCAAATAAAAGCATTGCCAAAAGCACTAAAATTACTGTTAAAGAAGTATTTAAAGATCTATCTACTGTTTGTAATATTGAATCGTTTACAACCTGAGGAAATGAAGTTGCTCCCATTCTCTTTAAGTTTTCTCTTATCCTATCAAAAACAACAATCGTATCGTGAACAGAAAATCCAATTACAGTTAGAATTGCTGTGACAAAAAGACTGTCTATCTCAACACCAAAGAAATAACCAAAAATTGCAAATGCACCCACTACTACTAAGGTATCGTGAACTAAAGCAATAATTGCACATACTCCAAATCTAAAACTACTAGCAGGTTTTGGAACCTTTCTAAAAGAAAGCGTTATATATAAAACTATTAAAAAAGAGGCTATGATTACGGCTTTTACAGCATTAGATGTAGTTTCTGCTCCAATTGTTGGACCAATTGTTTCAAACTCTTCCTGCTTAAAGTTTTTAATTTCACTATTTAATTTATTTATTACTTTTGTATCTTGAACCTGATCAATCGGTTGAGTTCTCACAAATACTAAATTGCTTGATTTCTCTATTGTTGATACTTTTATATTTTCTTCTTCAAAAGCACTTCTTATCTTATCTATTTCAACACTACTTGCTACTTTTGGAAGTGAAAAAGTTATCCTTGATCCACCTGTAAAATCAATTGAAAGATTAAGCCCAAACACAAACAAAGAAATAATTCCAGGAATAAGAACTAAAAGTGAAATTAAAAAATACCAATTCCTTTTACCTATAATGTCCATAATTTTATTTATAAATTAATCTTAAGAGTGTTTTTGTTACAACAATTGCCGAAAACATTGATACTAAAACTCCTAAAGCCAAAACTAATGCAAATCCCCTTACTGTACCTGTTCCAAACCTATACAAAACAGCACTTGTTATAAGAGTTGAAATATTTGAATCTCTTATTGATGTCCAAGCTCTTGAAAAACCAAGTTCCATTGCAATTTTTCTAGTTTTTCCTGCTCTTAACTCTTCTTTCATTCTCTCAAATATCAAAATATTTGCATCAACTGCCATTCCAATAGACAAAATAAAACCAGCTATTCCTGATAAGGTTAAAGTTACCCCATAAGGAGTTAATGAGCTTGCCTTAAAAATTGCCAAAACAAAAAGTGTATAAAGAATAAGAGCAATACTTGCGATAACCCCTAAAGTGCCATATAAGACTACCATAAAGATTACAATCACTAAAAAGCCTAAAATTCCTGCAAAAAGACTCTTTTGAAGAGAAGACAAACCAAGAGTAGGACCAATTACATGACTTTGCAGTGTTAAAAGCGGTACAGGCAAAGCTCCGGCGTTTAATTGGGTTACTAATGACTTTGCAGTATCAACAGTAAAGCTTCCGGTTATCTCAGCATTTCCCCCTAAAATAGGCTCATTAACAGTTGGTGCTTCAATTACTAGCTCATCTAATGCAATTGCAAGTCTTTTTCCTGTTACTTTTTTGGTTATTTCTGCAAATTTTCTTGCTCCGTCTGAGCTAAAAGTAAGTAAAACCTGAGGTTCGCCAGTATTTTGACTAAAACCTACATCTGCTTTTTGTAAATCATTTCCAGAAAGATCAGTCTTCTCAAACCCTGGAGGCAGATTTAAAGGATAATTTGCTGAAGAGGTTGCAACTTCTGCTGACTGAGTTCCTATTTCTTCCCAAAAAGTGAGCTGAGCAGTAGTACCAATCAGTTTTTTAACTTCATTTAAGTCTGTTATTCCTGGAAGCTCAACAATTATTCTATAATCATCCCCTGCAATAGAAGTTTGTACAATTGGCTCTGCAACACCAAACAAATTTACCCTTCTTTCTATAACAGTTTGCGCAGAATTCAATGCTTCTTTTCTTTGCCCTGAAGGAATTTCTTTCATGACAGCTCTTAAGGTAATACTTGTTCCTCCTTCAAGATCAAGCCCTTTTCTAAAATCAAGCTTTTTATTAATCCTTATTTTGGAAAGAATATCTGCTTGATTAAAAGAGAAGTCTTTTATAGGACCTATCGAAAACTTAAAAGAAGAAGGCAAGTTAATAAAAACCGCAATAACGGTTAGGATAACTATCAACCATAAAAGAGAGCGGGGATTTTTCATTAAAGCATGCTTTCCTCGTCACCAATTAACATTACTCTTGAACCAGAAAGAATAGATACGATAAAAGGATCACGTTTTTTCTTTCTAAATGTGAATTCGTCTTCAGACATAACTGTATAATTAATTTCTTTATTAATCTTTTTTTCTTCCTCCCTTATTAGAAGTGCAAGCTCTGGTAAAACAACTGTTCCAACAATTAAAAGATCAATTTCATCTGCTGCTTCCTTAATTCCTCTAGTAAATTTTCCTGAAAACATAGCATACTTTATTTTCCCAAGTTTAACTCTGTTTTTAAGAATACCCGCACCAAGTCCTATTGTTTTTGAGCCAAGCTTTAAAAGATCGTAGTAAAATGGATAACTTTTAGAAAAAGAGTAATAAACCCTATTTGCTCTAGGTTCTTTTTCAAGAATTCCCTTTTTTTCCAAAAAGAATAATTCTCGTCTTACCGCATTTATTTCGTCTCCAGTTCTCCTAACCAATCCTCTTACGTGGTACATCTCTTGAGGAGACGCTAAAAAAACGCTTAGTAACTTAACCCTTGCTTTTGATGTAATTAAATCTGCAAACATAATCTGCCTTATTTGACAGTGATTACTCCGTCGGTGGGCAGAATCTCAAACCATATAAGTCCCCTGTTAAATTTAACAAGGTTACCATTACTGTCTTTAATAATAGTTTTTCCTGTCCTATCTTTTTTCGTCCAAGTACCGTTAATTTTTTTACCATCCATAAAGATTGTTGCTTTTCCTGATCCCTTGGTTCTATATAAAAGATGCTGATTGTTTGCATAGCCATCATTTGCACTGCTTTCTATCATTGACAAAACTACAATATTTTTTGCTTCAAGCTGCTTATCAGTATTTTTATCTAAATGAGGTTTTCCTCCATTTGATCTTTTATATGTATTTGTTTTTGGATCAAAAGTCCAATCTACAAAATAGCTTGCATCTCTTTCCCAAAATTCAAGATGAACCAGCTGGCTTGAAGATCTCTCAGAAGTTTTAGCATCATCTTTAAATTCATATGGGGTAAACCCTTCTGACCAATGCACACCGTCTTTTCCTTTATCTTTTAAGTCTCTACTAGTTTCTGCATATTGCCAAAGTTTATCTGTTGTTGAATACATAGTATGCTCTGTTGCAACAGTGTGTCCCAACCGATCATAATCTCTCCAGAAAATTGGAAAACCAATTGCGAATTGATTCATATCATTATATCCTCCCCATCCATAATCATTTATTTGTGACAGAGCATCTGCAGGCCCTGGCTGATTTGCTCCTCCTACATGAACATATAAAGGAGAATCTCCATATTCAGATAAAAAATCTAAAAAATAAGTTCTTGCAGATCTTACAGGACCTATTTGTCCTGCATCCTGACAATAATAAATTGCCATAAATCTTGTAATTCCACCCTCTGCCACCACTTCATAGACAACATCTGCAAAAGAAAGCCCTGATTGAGGACGTGCTTCTTCATGATTCTCAATCATTACACCAAGCGGTCTATGCTTTTCCCACCAAGCTCTTTGCTGCTTTGAATACTTTGCACCGTTTATAGGGCAATTTTCTGTCTTGGGAAGATTTTCATCAAACACCACTTGTCCTGAACCTGACTTTTGAGGAGCAGCAACTGGAGAAGTTAAACCGTTAGAAGCAATACCTCCCGGAGAGAAAATAAAATAGGAAAGGCCAGTTGCTATTAAGTATATAAAAACTACTAATGTAATTGAAAGTAAAGCTTTTTTATTCATTATATTTACGCTACTCTTGCTTCTTTGATTGATCTTTTCTCTTCTTCTGATAAATCGTAATCAACACCTTTGCCTGATTTTATCTTCTTAGCATACCATCTTGTTCCAGATCTTGAATAAAGACCGGAAACAACAACACCAGTATCATTTCCATCTATTAAGGATAGCACAAAACTTTGATCTCCTCCAGTATCTTTAAAGGGATTAAACCTAACTAGTCCTACTTTTTGAATATGAAAAAGTCCATCTGATTCAAGTTTATTACAATACTTTTTTGATTCTTCTATTTGCTTTTTTGTCATGTCCATATCCTTTAACAAATTCTCCATAATTATCCTTAAGCTTTTTCCATTAGCTCCTTTTGTTAGATGATCATAATGAGAGGAAAGACGAAAAAAATAGACTGTAATTATTAAAAGCCAAATAAAAATAACTCCGAAGCCGATATAAACTAAATTGGGTAACATAGATATTCATATATATTAGCCTCTTGACAGGGTAGTGTCAAGTAGTGTAACCTAGGCTTCGAACATGCCTAAACGGAAAACAAGAAAACAAAAGATGATATCAGACTATCGTCGACAGTTATCTTTAGATAAAGAAACCGTTAATAAGTATACTTTATCCTCTAAAAGTATTGATGAAAAACCCCAGATTAAAAGGAAAATCGAAGAACCTGTTGCAACAACTGCCTACCCATATTTAAAAGCTGATCTAAGAAAAACAGGAATACTTACCTTAATTATTATCGCAGCACAATTCACTCTTTTTTTCTCATTACAAAAACATTTATTAATGTTACCAGGACTTATTTATTAAAAAAATATGAGAAAATATTTACTTAAAATAAAATCCGCTTTTAGAATTATCAGTTGCGGATGAGAGGAGGTGATTAACAATGGCACAGATGTATTGTGTAAAATGCAGAGCTAAGAGAGAAGATGCAAATGCAGAAAAGGTAACCATGAAAAATGGTAAACCAGCTCTCAAAGGTAAATGTCCAGTTTGTAGTACAGGAATGTACAAAATTGGATCTGCCTAATTTTCTTGAACATCCTTCGAAGGAATTATTCAAGGAACAATAAAACCCCTCATATCTTTGAGGGGTTTTTATTTGAGGTTATTTATCTTTATAATGCTCTAGCTTAAATACTTTTACTACTGACACATCCCATTCTCCTGCCATCTCTGCTCTACCAAATCCTGCAACCTCCCATAAAGAATCTCCTAACGGTTTGCAAGGTAAACTTTCGCAAACTACTAAAAGCTGATCTGTTACTGTTTTCCTTTCCGGATCTTTATTTGGTTCATCAATTGTCACAGGCGAATGTCCCCAAACTGTGAAAAAGTAACGATAAGCATGATCTGAATTACCACCTGTAATAAGTGCAAAATTAAATGGCCTTCCCTCTGTTTTTTCATATACAAACTCTGAAATCCTACGAACCTGATCAAGCTGCCTATTGGGCTCATATCTAAAAGGAAGTCCCCTAATATTCACTAGAAAAATTATTACAGTTAAAATCCCTGCAAAAAATGTTCCTCTGGGAATCTTTTTTGATAAGAATGTAACTGTTAAAGCAGAAAGGATAAACGGAAGAGGAAACATAAAACCAAAGTAATAATCATAAATTGATTTCTTGTAAAATCCAAATAAGATTACTCCAAAAAATAACCAAGTAAAAAGGAGGAAATATTTTAAAAACTCTTCTTTTCCTTTTTTAAAAGACTTCCAAAGTTTATATAAAAGAGTTGCAATACTTACAACGACTAAGATAACTACAGATGTTTCCCAAAATGAAATTAAAGATTTATCAATACTTGATATTTGTTCAGGCGGAGGAAAAGTTAAGACAAGACGTGCAAAAAGCCTGAATAAAACATCTTGAATTGTTTTTAAAAAGTCAATATTGCCACCTGTTCCCCCCGAATGAAACACAAAGTTAAAAATACTAATTATATTTGCAAAACCGTGACGAAATTCAAAAGCAAGAAACGGCAGCCACCCTACCAAAAACCCTATTAAAAGAAAAAAGTATTGATTTAATGTTTTATATAAAGAAAAAAGCTTATTTTTAATAAAAAATAGGTTTGAAAACAAAACATAAAGAGTAACAATTACTCCTAAAAAAACTGTTAGATAATGAAGCTGAATTGCAATACCAAGCAAGAATCCACAAAAGATAAAAAGCTTTTTTTTATTACTTAGAACTGCCTTATATAGAAAATATAATGTTAAAAGCGAGAAAAAAGGCAGAGGATTTGGATTCCAAGAAGAACGGGAATATGCAATAACAAGAGGAGACGAAGCATAAAGCAAAGAAGCAATAATCCCTGCTTTCTCACCAAAAAAATCATTCGTAACCTTATACACTAGGTAAACTGTTGCTATTCCAAATAAAGCAACCATTACCGAAGGACCTACCGGACTGTAATTAAAAAGTAAGGTAAAAACCGCCATAAAGTAATAATAAATGGGGCCTAGAAAAAAGCCACCAACAGAAGCTGTAGGACCAAGAAGGGTAAGTTTTCCATGTAAAATATTATAAACTACTAAAGCGTCTCTACCCTCATCTCCTAAAAATGTCATGTAATCTGCAATCCTATAAAGTCTTAAAAAGGAAGATAGAATAATTATTAAAATAATTAGCCAATTTTTAATAACAAACGATTTTATACTTGAGAATTTAAATTTCATTTGTGAGGTTTTTTTCGCCAGATGACAAATCTATACATGGAAAAATTCCAGACTAAAAGTACTGCTGTTGCAAAGATAAAATAAAGATTTGCATATTTTCGTCCAAATAAATATTCTGCAAGATAAATAATTCCCGATTGAATAAGTAACACTCCTATGTTTGATGTCATAAAAAATCCAATTATCTTCTTAGAATAGCTTATAAAGCTTTTACTTCTGTCTTCTTTAAATGTCCAAAGATTATTAAGATTAAAATTTGAAAAAATAGCAGGCTGAGCTGCAATCCAACTACCAAGAGCTAGTGGAAAACTAGTATATCTAATAAATAAATTATAAATTACAAACTGTATTACAAATCCTATTCCTCCTACAACTAAAAATTTACCAAAAGATCCATAAATAATTTCTTTTATTTTTGCAGCAAAAATATATTTTAAGAGATCAACAATATACTCACTTGTTGCTATTTTTGATTTACCTAAAGTTCTATCTGTAAAATGAATTGGAACTTCTGCAATCTTAAATCCATCTCTTGCTGCTTTGTGTAAAAATGAAACCTGAAAAGTATATCCTCTAAATGCAGTTAGTTCTTCTTTTTCTTTAAGAAAAGCTTCTTTTTTTATTGCTCTAAACCCACCTGTCCAGTCGTGAATTGAAAAACGCATTAAAACACATCTTACAAGTAAATTACCACAAACTGAAAATGCTTTTCTATGTAACCCCCAGTTTAGAGGAATTGATCCCCCTTCACTATATCTTGTTCCAATTACAAAATCATATCCTTCATCAATCTTTTTAAGAAAATCCGGAATTTTTTTAGGATCATGAGAAAGATCTGCATCCATTTCAAACATTACTTCTGCATCCATTTTTTCTATTGCATAGGTCATTGCTCTTACGTATGCTGCTCCTAGGCCATGCTTTTCACCTTGATTAAGTTCTATATTTTTATATTTTCCCATAAGCTTTTTTACATCTTCTGCAGTACCGTCAGGAGAATTATCATCTGCAATTAAAATATTCATGTCGTGGTTTTTTATTTGAGGAAAGATCTCTTCTTCTAAGATAGGAATTAGACGATCCACGTTGCCTTTTTCATTATATGTAGGAATTATTATTACAACTTTCATAAACTCTTAAAGTATTGTATTGTTTTTTCAAGCCCTTTTTCAATAGCAACCTCAGGTTTCCAATTTAATAAATCCTTTGCTTTTGAAATATCAGGGTTTCGCCTTAGGGGATCATCTTCTGGAAGTTTTTCAAAAATAATTTCTGAATTTGAATCAGTCATTTTTTTAATAAGATCTGCTAAGTTTTTAATGGTTCTTTCATCAGGATTTCCAATATTTATAACTTCCCCATCTGAATTTGAAGAAAACATTGCTTTTGTTAAACCGTTAACCATATCGTCAACATAGCAAAAGCTTCTAGTTTGATCTCCTTTTCCATAAACCGTAATAGGTTTTTTAAAGATTGCCTGATTTATAAAGTTTGAAACAACTCTTCCATCATCAGCTTGCATTTTTGGACCATAAGTATTAAAAATTCTAATAATTATGGTTTTGACATTGTGTTTTCTAAAAAAAACCATTGTCATTGCCTCTCCGAATCTTTTTCCTTCATCGTAAACAGATCTAACTCCGTTTGGACTAACATTTCCAAAATAACTCTCTGGTTGCGGCGAAACATTAGGATTTCCGTAAACTTCAGAAGATGATGCATATAAAAACTTTGCAGAATTTTTCTTAGCAAGCTCTAAAAGATTTTTTGTTCCTAAAGAATTTGCCATTAAAGTTTCTATTGGATAATTTATAAAACTCTTTGGACTTTTTTTGTTTGGAGAGGCAGGAGAGGCAAGGTGAAATATATAATCTACTTTTTGATCAGTCTCAAAGGATTTGATAATATCATGCTCTATTAACTTGAAATTTTTATTATTAAGAAGAGATTCTATGTTTTTTCTATCTCCTGTAATAAAATTATCAACACATAAAACAATATTTCCTTCGTCAATAAGTTTTTGGGATAGGTGTGAGCCTATGAAACCAGCTCCTCCAGCAATTAAAACTGTATGCATAAATTATCTGTTTTTTTCCAATTCGAGGTCAGCCTTAACCATCATTTCTACTAACGCTTTAAAACTAGTTTTAGGCTTCCATCCAAGTTCTTTTTTGGCTTTACTATAATCTCCTATTAAATTATCTACCTCTGCAGGACGCATATGATCAGGACTATTATGTACAACATATTTTTCCCAATCTTTTATTCCTGCTATCTCAAATGCAATTTCTACAAATTCTCTTACAGAATGATTCTCACCTGTTGATATAACAAAATCATCTGCTTTATCATGATTTAACATAAGCCACATTGCTTCAACATAATCACCAGCAAATCCCCAATCTCTTTTTGGCTCTAAACTACCAAGTTCAAGTTTTTTTTGCTTCCCTAAATGAATCCTAGCAACTGCATGTGATATCTTTCTAGTTACAAACTCCAAACCCCTTCTTGGAGATTCATGGTTAAAAAGAATTCCTGAACAGGCAAACATATCGTAACTTTCTCTATAATTTAAAGTTATGTAATGACCATAAACCTTAGCAACTCCATATGGACTCCTAGGATGAAATCTGGTTGTTTCTTTTTGCGGAGTTTCCATTACTTTCCCAAACATCTCAGAAGATGACGCCTGATAAAATCTTACTTTAGAATTTATAGATTTAATTGCCTCAAGCATTCTTGTTACACCCAAAGCAGTGAATTCTCCTGTTAAGACAGGTTGATTCCAAGAAGTTTTAACAAATGATTGAGCTGCAAGATTATACACCTCATCAGGCTCTGCTTTTAAAACTGCTTCTGATAAAGAGCTTTGATCAAGAAGATCACCTTGCAAGAGCTCTATTTGATCTTGAATATGAGCAAATCTTTCGTTATTTAAAGTACTTGTTCTTCTAGTAAGACCAAATACTTTATAGCCTTTTTTAAGTAAAAACTCAGCAAGATATGATCCATCTTGTCCTGTTATTCCAGTAATTAACGCTCTTTTCATTAGTATTATTCTAAATTATATTTCTCCAATAGTCCAGAGTATCCTTTAAAGTTTTCTCAATAGCAATTTCTGGTTTCCAGTTTGTTAAATTTTTTAATTTAGTTGAATCACAAACAAGTTCAGGTGCATCAGATGGCCTAAATAATTCCTTGTCAATTTCAACTTTAATTTTTGCAGAAGAAAAGGATAATAAAATTTCTAAAATTTTAGAAATTTTATAAGAAACTCCTGAACCAATATTGTAAGCTTGTCCAGGAATGCCTTTTTCAACTAAAGAAAGATATACTTTAACAACGTCTCTTACATCTGTAAAGTCTCTTTTTGCCTCTAAATTTCCTACTTTTAAAATTGGTTCTCTTTTATTCTTTTCTATTTCAACAATCTTTTTTGCAAAATCAGTCACTACAAATCCTTCTGCTTGTCTTGGACCAATATGATTAAATGGTCTTGCGATTATTACAGGAAGGTTATAGGAGAGATTGTATTGAAGTCCTAAAAAATCTTGAGCAATTTTTGATACTGCATAAGGACTTCCTGGTTTAAAAGATGTTTTTTCTGAAATTGGAAGCTCATTTCTATTAACCATTCCGTAAATTTCTGCTGATGAAATAATTAGTATTTTTGTGTCAAAAAGTTCTTCTTTTCTTATAGCTTCTAGCAAATTTAATTCTGATGAAATATTATTTGTAATTGTTTCTAAGGGTTTTTTAAAGCTTTGCGCAGGAGAAGTCGAAGCTGCAAGATGAAAAATAATATCAGGCTTTACTTCACTTATTAATTTTTCTGTCTCTTCTTTTGAATTTAAATTAAGTTTTTTAAAAGAAACATTATTTTTTAAATAATCTAATTTTTTATAGCTTTCCTCAGTAAGATAAGTTCCAAAAATTTGATATTTTTTAAGTGATACAAGGTGTTCAAGAAGATAAGATCCTACAAAACCTGTCGAACCAGTAATAATTATTTTTTTCATCTGCCAACCCCTACATATGTAAAACCTAATTTTCTTAATTTTTCAGGATCATAAATATTTCTTCCATCAATAATTATTGGATTTTTCATAAGGCTTTTTAATCTTTTAAAATCAACGTCTTTAAATTCATTCCAGTCAGTTACCACTACTAATGCTTCTGCATCTTTTGCACAATCATAAAGATCTTTTGCAAATTCGATATCTTTTATAAGTCCTTTTGCATTTTCAATTGCTTGAGGATCATAAGCTTTTATAAGTGCACCATCTCTTTTCATGAGCTCAATAATATCAATTGCCGGAGCATCTCTCATATCATCTGTGTCTGGCTTAAAAGAAAGACCAAGCACTCCAATTTTTTTCTTTCTTAATTCACCAACTGCTTTTCTTACCTTTCTTACAATATCTCTTTTTGCCTGATCATTTACTTTTTCAACACTCTCAAGAAGTGAAAAAGAATAATCATAATCTTTTGCAATTGCAACAAGTGCTTTTACATCTTTTGGAAAACAACTTCCTCCATATCCAGGACCTGGAGAAAGAAAAGCCTTACCAATTCTTCTATCAATACCTATTCCCTCTAATACTCTTAATCCATCTGCTCCCAAAAGTTCTGACAATTTTGCAATAGCGTTTGCAAAAGAAATTTTTGTCGCAAGAAAGGAATTTGAAGCATACTTAATTAATTCTGAAGTTTCTAAATTTGTTAAAACAAAATTTTCATTAATTGCTTTATGAAGCTCTATTAACTTTTCTTCTGCTTTTTTACTTTCTGTTCCTATTACAATTCTATCAGGATTTAAAGTATCTAGGATTGCAGTGCCTTCTCTTAAAAACTCTGGACATGAGGCAACATCAAACTCAACTCCGCTTTTTTTCAAAGCTTCTATGATTCCATAAACTTTTTTACATGTCCCAGGCGGAACAGTACTTTTTACAGCAACAACTGTGTAGCCATTTAAATATTTTGCTATATTTTCAGAAACATCAAAAACTGTTGAAAGCTGAGCATCGCCAGTTTTATACGGAGGTGTTCCGACAGCAATAAAGACAATTTCTGACTCAGAAATTGACTTATCATAATCTAGCGTAAATAAAAGCCTTTTAGCATCAATATTTTTTTTAACAAGCTCTGTAAGGCCTGGCTCGTAAAAAGGAGTAATTCCTTTTTTAAGATCTTCAATTTTTTTTGCTGTATGACCAACAACCCAGACTTTATTTCCTAAGTCTGCAAAAACAGTAGCGGTAACTAAGCCTACATACCCATGCCCAATAAATGTAATTGTCATATTTGCTTTTTTATTATCCCTAAAGCTTCAGTAAAAGAGTGCATTTCTACACCCAGTTTTGTTATTTTATCATTATTTAGTGATAAATTACATGCCCTAGGTACACGTCCCTTAAAAAACTCTTCACTAGAAGTTTTTGTAATAAGGTTTTTATTTAGATTAAATATCTCTGCTACTTTTATTGCCGCCGTGTAAGGACTAACTGCTTCATCTCCTGCTATGTGAAATTTTCCTGTTTCATCTCTATTAATTAAAGTTTTTAATGCAGGTGCTAAATCATCTACAAACGTAGGGGTAAAATAATGATCCGAGACAGCTTCCACTTTTTGTCCTTTTTCTAAAAGCCATTTAAAAACACGAACATACTCTTTTTTTTCATGTTCTGCTCTGTATGGATAAGCAATACGAAGTATCATCCAAGGAATAAAAGTTTTTTCAATTATTTTCTCTGCTTCCCCTTTTGTTTTCGCATACCAACCAACAGGATCTCTTTTATCTTCTTCTTTATATTTTTCAGGAAATTTTTTCGTTCCAGGAAAAACCATATCAGTTGATATGTATATAATTTTTTTATTAAATTTTTCGCAAGCCTCTAATACATTCCTTGTACCATTAACGTTTATTTCCCAGGCAATGCTTTTTTCCTTCTTGTCCTTATCTTCTTCAGCACTATCAACATCAACATATGCCACCAAATGAAGAACTACTGATGCATCCGATCTTTCAATTCTTTTAAAAACAGCTTCTTTATCTAAAATGTCTGTTCCTGTTTTTCTACTGATATCTTCAAATTGATAAGTATCCAAAAGAAGTTCTGTAATGCGAGATCCAACAAATCCTGAAAGTCCCGTACCAATGATTTTCATCTTTCTTCGTATTGTTTTTTATAATAATTTCGATACTCTCCGCTTCTAACTTTTTGCCACCAATCTCTATTTTCTTTGTACCATTCAATTGTTTTCTTAATCCAATCGTCGAAGCTATACATAGGCTCCCATCCTAACTCATTTTTTATTTTTGTCCAATCCACTGCATATCTTCTATCATGTCCTAATCTATCTTTTACAAACTCCATATCCTCTTCACTTTTACCAAGGGCTTTTAAGATTTTTTTTGCAACTTCTAAATTGTTAATATCTTCAGTAAGTCCACCTATGCAATAAGTATCTCCATTTTTTCCTTTTTCTAAAATTAACTCAATTGCCCTACAATGATCTTCTACATAAATCCAATCTCTTACATAAAGTCCATCTCCGTATATCGGAATTTTCTTATCTTCTAATAAATTTGTAATCGCAAGCGAAATTAACTTTTCAGGGAATTGAAAAGGTCCAAAATTATTTGAACAATTTGAAATAGTAATTGGCAAACCATAAGTATAGTGATACGCTCTTACTAAGTGATCTGACCCTGCTTTACTTGCTGAATAAGGACTTCTGGGGTTATACGGTGTTCGTTCATTAAATTTACTCTTATCTTCTAGACTAAGGTGTCCATATACTTCATCTGTAGAAATATGATGAAATTTCTTAACATTATTTTTTAGCGCAGCATCTAAAAGTACCTGTGTTCCTAAAACATTTGTCGTGATAAATTCTGAGGGTTTTGTAATTGATCTATCAACATGACTTTCTGCTGCAAAGTGAACAACAGTATTTACCCCCTCCATTGCCGAATTTACAGAGTCAACATTACAAATATCACCTTGAATAAATTTATAATTTTTATTATCATCAAGCTTTTTTAGATTTTCCAAGTTTCCAGCATAGGTAAGCTTGTCAAAATTTATAATAAGATCTTCAGGATGATTTTTTGCCCAATATAAAATGAAATTGGAGCCTATAAAACCTGCTCCTCCTGTAACTAGAATTTTCATAATCTTTTTTGCCTCCTTAGTCTGTCCAGTGTATAAATCCCAATCATTGTCGCCGCTGTTCTTATTTCACCTTCTGAAATCATTTTCAATGCTTCATCTATTGTCACTTTTCTTAATTCTATACTTTCCGTTTCATCAGGATTTGGTTTATCAAAATCTAGTTCCTTTGCTAGGAATATACTCATTGTTGATTTAATCACACTTGCCGATGTCTCAACTCTTGAAACCTCTTCCCACTGCCTTGCAGAGATTCCCGTTTCCTCCATTAGCTCTCTTTTTGCCGCCTCAAGAGGAGTTTCGTTTCCGTCTGTATGCCCTGCAATTGCCTCCATTATTCTTTTGTCAAAAAGAGTTCTGTATTGAGAAATTATATATATTTCTTTTTTAGGCGTTATTGGAAAAATTACGGAGATTGGTTTTCTTTCTACAATACTGTATTTTTTCTTTTTTTTATTAGGCAGTATTACTTCTTTTTCTTTAACTTCGAAATACTTACTTTTATATACAGATTTTTCTGAAATAATATCTAATCCAGTCATTACAGTTCTCCATTTTTTACTTTCTCCGCAACTAACTCATTTGCCATTAGCAATTCATCATAAGATGTTCCTGCATCAATCCACCAATCAATTATATGACACTCTAAAGATCCTTCTTTAAGATAAAAATTATTTAAATCTGTTACCTCAAGCTGTCCTCTGTCAGAAGGCTTAAGTTCTCTTATGAAATCAAATACTCTATGGTCATACATATAAATTCCTGTTTGAGCAACTGTTGATTTTGGAACTTCTGGTTTTTCTTCAATTGATAGTACTTTCCCTTCTTTTGTTATTTCAACAACTCCGTATTGTTTTGACTGAGTATCTTTTTCTATTCCAAAAATTATTGCCCCTTTTTCTTTTTTCTCAAACTTTTCAACTATAGATTTCAGATTAACGTTAAAAATATTATCTCCTAATATAACTGCAATTTTTTCATCTTTTGCAAATTCTTCTGCCAGCGCTATTCCATCTGCAATTCCACCTGTATAGTTTTTTTGGATTGCATAATAAAGTCTGAAATCAAATTCCTCTCCTGAACCTAAAAGATTTGCAAAATGTCCTGCATGGTCAGGTGAAGTTGTTAGTAAGACCTCTTTAATACCTGCTCTTTTCATTGCTTCGAGAGGGTAGTAAATCATTGGCTTATTGTAAATTGGAAGTAGATGCTTATTGGTAACTAAAGTTAATGGTCTTAACCTAGTTGCAAGTCCCCCTGCTAAAATTACTCCTTTCATAATCCAAAACCTCCTTTAAATAAAAATAGTATTATACTCATACCAAGTGCCCCAACAAGTGTATATTCTATCACAATTTTCGATGATAAGTCATGATTTAACAAGTGATGCAATATTCCCCAAAAGACATAAATTATTGTTATTACTATAAAAATAGACATCTGAAGTTGCCTATCAGGAGAAACAAGAACGACTAAATATAAAGCGAAAATTAAAATTACAATTAAGGAAAGATAATAGCCAATATGTTTTTTAAACTTATCAAACATTAAATAATCGCTCCTCTAGTTAGTATAACAGCAAGTATTATTATCATTGTAAAGAAAAAAATGTGGTCAATATTATGACCTGCGACTCTAACTAATTTTTTCTTTCTTGCAAGAATAATATCTAAAACGAAAACAAAAACAAACAGAGCAAGTGCAAAAAGGGAAATATTTCTTGTAAAACTATTTACGTTAATTACCGGTGTTTTTGCTGATGCAACTATAATAGAATTTCCTTTAATGCTTTTCTCCTGAGGCTTTCTTGCTTGTGCTAAAGAAGGCGTTGGACTTATAGACTTTTCTTCTGTAACAACTTGTGCTTCTTGTGCTACTACAGGCGTTTCTTGCTCTACTACTTGTGGATTTTGATCTTCTATAACTTGGTCTTTACTCACAGCGGCAATTGCTTGACTCTGACCAGTTGAGCCAAACATTTCAACAACTAAAATTGTATCTTCACCATTTAATTTTCCTTGCCCAACAGCAAAACCTACATTATTATATTTACTAGAAAGCATATTATCTCTATGACTCTGACTATTCATCCAGGCATTTACTACATCTGAAGTATTACTAAATCCTCTTGCTAAATTTTCTCCTGCAAAAACATAGCTATACCCTGCAGTGCGAATAAAAATCCATGGTGTTTTACCGTCTGGTGAGATATGTGCCCAATAATCATTAGTAAACATATCATTTGCCTTACCCTCAGCTGCTCTTGATAATCTTTCATCAATTACAAGAGGAGTTAGACCAGCCTCTGCTCTTTTTTGATTTGTAAGTATTAATAATTCTTGGGTATCTACTCCTGCAACTACTCCTAAAACAGAAGGATATGTTCTGCTTATATAATTTACAAAAAAGCTACCTACAAAGAAAGCTAAAGTGATAGTTAGTAAGACTTTATGATGAAGGAGCTTCGCTCTATGATTATTCGAGTGACGAGGAGTAAAAAAATGAAGAAAGAATCTTCTCATAAAATGAGTATATCATTTATATTTAGGCTCTTCCAACTCCCCAATTTTTTTATTGTTTATAGGTATTCCTAAAAAAACTCCCAAAGCGTTTGCAATTGAAATTCCAACCCTTAAGCCAGTAAAAGATCCTGGACCTGTATTTACCTTAATTCTACTAATATCTTGTAGAAAAAGATTATGTTTTCTTAAGATTTCTTCAATTAATGGCAATAGGATTTGAGCTTTTTGAGCTTTTTTCCTTAAACTATAACTTTTACCATTAACTATTAAGGAAGCTTTTATATCCATTGTTGCTGTATCAATAACTAGGACAATATTTTTTTGAATATTTTTTATAATTTCAATTTCCCCTTTTCGTAAAACTTCCCATGAATTTTTTGAACAATCTATTACTGTTGATGTTTTTACTCTTTTAGTATCTCCTGGCAAAACATAGTCTACAAGAGATATTAATTTTTTATCTATTTCTTCTATTTTAAAAGGGGTTTTTCCATTAGAAAAATTTGCAGAAGGCCCTAGAATAGGAACTCCCACTCCTTTAATTAAGTCTCGAGTTTGCTTTTTATCAGGCATTC
>DASRON010000005.1:0-20042 GCA_035646815.1 Patescibacteria group bacterium
CAGTTAAGCTATTCAAGAAAAGATAAAATTTTAAATTACGTTAAAGATAAAACAGTAGTATTTTTTGTCTTAGATGATCTTTTAAATATAAAAAGGGGAGAGATTCACAATTTAGTAGAAAATGAGCAGGATTTTAGGAAAATTGTATATAGTATCTGTGAGGCAAGATATGGGGGAATTGGTGCAAAAGTTAGGACTGCAATTATAAGAAGTATCATTTTTCTGTTTTTTACAAAAGCTTTTTTTGCTTTAGCTATTGAGGGTACATTTGAAAACATTTTTTACGGAGGAATAATTTGGACATCTACTTTAACAAATATTTTTTTCCCACCATTTCTAATGGCTACAGCAGGCATGTTTATAAGAACTCCTGATATTGATAATTCAAAAAGGATTTTTAACTATGTTTCTTCAATGCTTACAGATGCAAATCCAAAGTTTAATAATCAACTCACTGTTAAAACAAAACCTGACAAGTTAAAGCCTTTGCTAAATTCAATTTTTAGCATTTTATGGATTTTTACTTTTGTTTTGGGTTTTGGATTAATCTTCTTATTTCTCAAAAAACTTTCCTTTAATCCTTTCAGCATGATTGTTTTTGTCTTCTTTTTGGCTATTGTTTCCTTTTTGTCATATAGGATTAATCAACTTGCCCATATTTATTCAATTGAACCAAGGAAAAATATTCTTACACCAATTGCAGATTTTCTTTTCATTCCTTTTATAGCAGTTGGGAGAAGACTTACTGATGGGATTTCACAAATTAATGTTTTTCTCTTTATCTTAGACTTTATAATAGAAGCACCTTTTAAAGGATTATTTAGTTTTTTTGAACAATGGTTTTTATTCCTTCAAACAAAGAGGGAAGAGTTAGAATAGAAAGTAAATAAATCAATTAATTTATTGACAGAGATTAAACCCTCTGTTATTTTAGACAAGGAGGTGAATATGGCAGATATTAAATTAACAGATCAAAATTTTGAAGAAGAAGTACTAAAAGCAAAAACTCCTGTTTTAGTGGATTTCTGGGCAGAATGGTGCATGCCATGTCGAGTAATTGCTCCTGTAATAGAAGAGCTTGCTAAGGAATATGAAGGAAAAGTAAAAGTTGGCAAATTAAACGTTGATGAAAACGGAAACACTGCTCAATCTTTTGGCATAATGAGTATTCCAAGTATCTATATCTTCAAAGATGGAAAACCAGTTAAAACTATGGTTGGAGCGCAAAGTAAAGATAATTTTAAAAAAGCAATAGACGAAGTGCTTGCTTCATAAATTTTACTTTTAAAAATTAATACTGCCAATGTTTTCAAATAAATATTGAGGCTTGGCAGTATTAAATAAAAATATGTACGACGTAATAATTATTGGCTCAGGACCAGCAGGACTTACTGCTGCAATCTACACAACCCGTGCAAGTCTTAAGACACTTGTTATAGGGGGACTTAAGTGGGGAGGACAATTAATGCTTACAACAGAAGTAGAAAATTTTCCTGGATTTCCCCAAGGAATTATGGGGCCTGATTTAATGAGTAATATGCGAAAACAGGCAGAAAGATTTGGTGCAGAAATTATTGAAGAAGATTTTACCTCAGGAGATTTTACTAAAAAACCTTTTAAGATAACAGTTGGAGAAAAAACCTTTGAAGGGAAATCCGTTATTATCGCAACAGGTGCTGACACTAAATGGCTTGGAGTTTTGGGAGAATCTGAAAAAATAGGCAGAGGTGTTTCAAGCTGTGCTCCTTGTGATGCTGCATTTTTTAGAGATAAAAACGTAATTGTTGTGGGTGGAGGAGATTCTGCTATGGAAGAAGCAATTGTTTTAACAAAATTTGCAAAAGAAGTAATAATTGTTCATAGAAGGGATAGTTTCAGAGCAAGTAAAATAATGCAAGATAAGGTAAAGAAAAATCCTAAAATTAAATTTATTTTAAATTCAGAAATAACAAAAGTTTTAGGAGATTTAAAAGTAGAAAAAATTGAAATTAAAAATAACAAAACAGGGAAAGTAGAAGAAATGCCAATTGATGGAATATTTGTTGCTATTGGACATACTCCAAATACAGCTGTATTTAATGGAGTAGATATTGATGAAAAAGGATTTATAAAAGTATATGATCATACAAAGACTAACATAGACGGCATTTTTGTTGCAGGAGATGTACATGATTTTCACTATAAACAAGCAATCACTGCTGCAGGCTTTGGCTGTATGGCAGCTTTAGAAACAGAAAAGTGGTTAAGAGAAAAGGAATAAAGCTTAAAAATCTATAAAATCTCAGATTTGACAACCATAAATTTATTGATATAATCCACAATATGAATAAGCAAGAAGCACGTCCTCTTATTCCGAGCTCTGTTCAAGAGACACTTCTAGATTCCACCAGTATGGGTTATGCCGTTTTAGAAAAACCCCCAGCAGGAACTATAGGAGAAGTTACCCTTGTAGGAAAGCTTTCTAAAATACCTAATGCAGAATTTATTTCATGCGGAAAAAGCAATATATTTGTTTTTGACGGAAGTAGATTCGAAGGCGCAAGAGTAATAGATAATGTTTTATTAGAGGAAATACATGAAAGAGTTAATGATGCCTTAAGTAATGGTTTTGAGGTTCATGCGATTCAGGGAGAAAGAAATGGAGGATTTTTAAAAAAAGATACTTGCAGTCTTGTCCTCTTAAGATCCGTTAATCCTTCAAAAACCTAACTATTGACACCTATTTTACCCTGTGCTAAGATGATTAAACGAGTTCTGCTTTAGAGCGGAAAGTAATCGTGTTTATGAGGAAACTTTTTAAAATAGTAATTTGTACCCATTTGGGTCTTCAGTTTTCTGGTTAAAAGCGATTATTTTCTTCTGTAAATCAGTCTTGATTGACAAATCTATCTATATAGTTTGGCCTTGATTTGGGCCGGTAGCTTAGCTGGTAGAGCGTCGCGTTTGCATCGCGAAGGTCGAGAGTTCGAATCTCTTCCGGTCCACTTTACTGAGGCTAGAAACTAAAGAGTTTATCTTTTGGGGCAAGCCCCCTAGTGAGAGGGGGTTATCCCGAAAAGATAATGATTTGGCTCTTTGACAAGTGAGGAGAAGAATTTCCGTTTGATTTTTCAGTCTTAACGGACTGGGAATTTAACGGAATTATAATATTTAAATCTACTCATAATGCCGATAATGGATGCCTAGGAGATTTTGGCCGAGGAAGGACGTATATGGCGACGATACTCGTCGGGTAGGTGTCATAAACCTATGATCCGGCGGTTTCCGAATGGGGAAACCCCTTGTTTTTACAAGAACCAAACATAAAGGTGTATCAGCAATGATATATATAGTGTTTGGTGGGGAACGGTGTGAACTGAAACATCTTAGTAACACCAGGAAAAGAAATCATAAGAGATTCCGTCAGTAGCGGCGAGCGAAAGCGGAAAAGTCTAAACCCGAATTTATTCGGGGGTTGCAGGGCAGACGATATTCGATGCGGTTTTTTCTAATAGAAGGATTTGGAATAATCCCCCATAGAGAGTGAAAGGCTCGTACATGAAAGGAAAGACCCCGATAGTTTGTACCTAAGTACCATGGGGTACGATAAAACCCTGTGGGAATCTGGGGCGGCCACGTTCCAAGACTAAATACCAGAATCTACCGATAGTGAACTAGTACCGCGAGGGAAAGGTGAAAAGCACCCCGGGAGGGGGATGAAATAGACCTGAAATTGTCGGCTGACAAGCAGCCAGAGTCCTTTTTAGGATAATGGCGTGCCTATTGAAGAATGAACCGGTGAGTTATTGATTGCAGCGTTGGTTTAAGTTACGGAATGTAACGGAGACATAGTGAAAGCGTGACCTAATTGGTCGTTAGTTGCAGTTAGTAGACCCGAAACTGAGTGAGCTAGCCTTGAGCAGGGTGAGTCCTACAGAGATGTGGGAGGAGGCCCGAACCCGTATCTGTAGCAATAGGTTGGGATGACTTGAGGTTAGGGGCAATATGCCAAACGAACTCAGAGATAGCTGGTTCTCCCCGAAATATATTTTGGTATAGCGGGATACGTATAGAGTTTTGGAGGTAGAGCACTGAATGGTTCGTGGGGGAGTAATCTCTCGCAGCCAATCAAACTCCGAATGCCAGAACTTGTTGTATCCTAGTCAGACCCTTCGGGCTAAGCTGATGGGTCAAAAGGGAAACAGCCCAGACTCCCAGTTAAGGCCTCTAAATAAGAACTAAGTTTAGAAGGAAGTCAGGTTCCATAGACAACCAGGAGGTTGGCTTAGAAGCAGCCATCCTTTAAAGATAGCGTAACAGCTCACTGGAGGATTGGTACTTGGCGCCGAAAATCCACCGAGGATTAAGTTCTTTGCCGAAGCTGGAGAACCGTAAGGTTGGTAGGGGAGCGTTCTGTTTGCAGTAAAGCAATACTGTAAGGTGTTGTGGAGCGGACAGAAGTGAGAATGCCGGTATGAGTAGCGAGAGTCCTGTGAGAAACAGGACCGCCGAATGCCCAAGGTTTCCTCCGCAATGTAAGTCAGCGGAGGGTTAGTCGGTCCTAAGGGTGTCCCTTAATAACGGGGGGTAGCCCGATGGATAAGTCGTTGAAATTCGACTACAGAATATGAGTATTCTGAGGGGGTAACGGAGTTGGAAAAACTGTGCCTATCGCAAGATGGGTCTAAGTAGTAAAGTAGGAATAAGTGGAAAATCCCTTAATCCGTTTAATTGAGCTACGAATGAAAGCTTCCTAGTAATAGGGAATAATACAGTACGTTTCAGTTTCCAAGAAAAGCCTCATTGGTTCCGATTTATCGGAAAAAACTCATATTTTACCGTACCGATTACCGACACAGGTGGGCTGGTCGAGTAGACTAAGGCGATCGGGAGAAAGATGTTCAAGGAACTCGGCAATAAATCTAGGCGTAACCTATGGGAGATGCCTTGCCGCGTGTAAGAACGCGGTTACAACAAAAGATTACTTAGCGACTGTTTATCTAAAACACAGGTCCCTGCAAAGCTGAAAAGCAAAGTATAGGGGCTGACACCTGCCCAGTGCTGGTAAGTCAAGTATCTCTAGTGAGACAGCAATGTTCAGCTTAGGATACAAGCTCCAGTAAACGGCAGCAGTAACTATAACTGTTCTATGGTAGCGAAGTTCCTTGTCGGGCGAGTTCCGACCCGCACGAATGGTAGAACGACTGAGTAACTGTCTTGAACATCTACCCGGCGAAATTGAGATGGCTGTGAAGACGCGGCCTAATTATGCATGGACAAAAAGACCCCGGGAGCTTTACTGTAGCTTGGCATTTGAAAGTTTATTTTAACTGTTTAGAATAGGAGGGAGCTTAGGCGCAAGTGAAATACCTCTCTTTGAAATAAGTGATCATTACCTTAATGCCGCAAAAAAATTCGGCTAAGGAACAGTGTCTGGTGGGCAGTTTAACTGGGGAAGTTGACTCCTAAAGAGTAACGGAGTCGCACAAAGGTTGGCTAGCCTTGGATAGAAATCAAGGTGATAGTGCAAACGCATAAGCCAGCTTGACTGCGAGACCTACAAGTCGAGCAGGGACGAAAGTCGGTGTTAGTGATCCTGTAATGCCTAGTGGTAGGCATACAGCTTAACGGATAAAAGCTACCCCGGGGATAACAGGCTGATCGCATCCAAGCGTCCACAGCGACGATGCGGTTTGGCACCTTAACTTAAACATTGGGGCGCCTGAGTGGTAACACTCAAAGTCTGATTATTCACACCCGTATTTAGAGAGTACGGAGAATAATAAAATACTAGTTCAAATCGGTGGACGCCAATATATATGAACAAATATTGGTCAATACCGAGGGCCACTTCTAAAGAAGAGGTCTGTATCGACTGATTTCCGATTTAATCGGAAAGAGATAGAGGTTTTATTCGATGAATATCGGATAAATTTATAACTTCTATAATACGACTAGCTCCTATTACCAAATAGGATGAAGGTATAGTCAGCGCACTTGGTAACAAGTGAACGACAGCGATGTCGGCTCATCGCATCCTGGAGCTGGAGAAGGTTCCAAGGGTTGGGCTGTTCGCCCATTAAAGCGGTACGCGAGCTGGGTTCAGAACGTCGTAAGACAGTTCGGTCTCTATCCTGCATAATCGTCGAGATTTGAGGGAATTCGTCCCTAGTACGAGAGGACTGGGATGAGGGAATCCCTGGTGTGTCAGTTGTTTCTGAAAAGAGCATCGCTGAGTAGCTATATTCCTAACCGATAACCGCTGAAAGCATCTAAGTGGGAAGCGGTCCCCAAGATAAGATCTCATCTTATTAATTTAAGGAAGACCCCTGAGAGACTATCAGGTTGATAGGCGGGCGGTGTAAGCACGGTAACGTGTTTAGCCTACCCGTACTAATGGTCAAGAAGTAGATTTAAATTATCTTCTCTTCGCTTGCAAGGAGCCAAAAGCAACTTGAAAAGAGAAATTTTCTGGTGATTGGAGCGATATGGTACCACCTCTTCCCATTCCGAACAGAGAAGTGAAACGTATCAGCGCTGACGATACTGGGTTTTCTGGGACAATAGGTCATCGCCAGGAGATTTCTCTTTTTAAGTTTTTGCATAAATGATAGAATGTTTTTAATGAATATAAGGGTATTTAAAGAAAACTTTCTCTTAGTTCTAATAATTCTCCTTTCTTGTTTTTTACGCTTCTTTCTTCTTGATAAAATTCCTTCTGCAATAGGAGGAGATGAGCTAATATATATAATTACAGCCAAATCTATTTTTTTAACAGGATCTGATCTTTCAGGCACTTGGAATCCATTATCAATATTCTTTTTTAATTATCCACCAGGAGAGGTTCAGGCTGAGCTTCCTTATTTTCTTTATATGCCAATCGTAGGTCTTTTTAACCTCTCTTTATTTTACGCAAGAGTGACAAATGCCTTATTGTCTGTATTTGTGGTTTTTGCAGTTTATCTTACTACAAGGAGATTTTTTGATAAAAATACAGCTATTTTTGCCAGTCTTATTGCAGCTATAAATCCATGGTTTGTCTATATTGGCAGAACTTCCTATGAAGCAATTTCGGCAACATTATTTTATCTTCTTAGCTTTTATTTTCTTACTTCTAAGAACAAAAAACATATTCTTTTGGCAATTCCATTTTTATTTCTTTCATTTTATGCATATATTGCTACAAAAGTATTTTTTCTTCCCTTTGTTTTTGTAACAGTAGCTTATAGCTATTTTTTTCTAAATAAGAAGAAATTTAAAAAAGAATATTTAATAGTTGTGGTTTTTGCAATTGTTTTAACTTTATTTTTTCTAATAATGCTTAAGACTAATTCCTCTTCTTCAAGAATAGGGGAAATACTAACACCTGATAATCCTTTAATAACAAGCGAAGTAGATAGTATCAGGAGATCATCAATTCAAAATCCGCTTTTAACAATTTTTGAAAATAAATATACAGTGTTTTTAAGAGTCTTGACAACTAAATTATTTAATTCATTTTCTTTTAATTACCTATTTGTTACCGGAGATGAATTTTTTTCTGTTTGGAGACACGGTCTTTTCTATTACCTGGATGCTTTGTTTCTAATTCTAGGAGGCCTTTTTATGTTTGCAAAAGACAAAAAACTTTTTTCCTTATTTTTCCTACTTATTCTTTCTGCCAGTCTTCCTCAAATTATTTATAAAGCAACAACTGATAATTTTACGTCTCACCTTGCCTTAATTTTCCCTTTTATGATTATTTTTATTGCATATGGAATAAGCAAGACAGTGGCACTGTTTAGTAATAAAAGATATTACTTTGCGGCTTTAACAGTAATTTTACTCTTATACTTTTTTTCTTTACTTAATTTTTTAAATATTTATTTTTTTCAGCATTCCTTAAGAGGATATTTTGATTTTCCAGTAAGAACTTTATCAAGCTATGCAAGCCTTAGTAAAGAGGATGGACAAAAAATACTGGTTTATTCTCCGAGCTCAGCTGATATTTTCAAAAAATACCTTTTTTATTCAAACAGTGTTAGAAAAGATACGATTCTTAAGCTTAGAGAAAATATAAATAAACAAGAGAATAGCTTTAATAATATTAAATTTTTATCTTGCAATGAAACAATTAACCCTTTGAAAATTAAGGAAGTTATAATTTATGATAAAGAATGCGCTCCTCTTAAAAAAGATTATAAAAAAATTATTATTCCTCGTCTTGATGATGGAGGAGAAACATATGGGATATATAATGATCAAATTTGTTCAGAATTTAAATTAAAAAGATATCCTTCAAGATTGAAACTATCTGATTTTAGCTTTAAAAATCTGAGTATTAAAAACTTTTGTGAAACTTTTATTACTTCTTTTTAAGATAAAATCCTTGATATAAGATGCGTTTAAGTGTATACTTAGCTAATCTTTTAGAGAAAGGTAATTTAATGAGTGTTAGATCAAAAATTAAATAATTCTTCGAAAAAAACTTCAAAGGCAACTTCAATGGCTGACCTTATGAAGTTAGTTAAATCAGATTTTGTTTCCCCTAAAAAAGGAGAAAGTTTGGAAGGAACAATTACTAAACTTACTTCTCGTGAAGTACTAGTTGATATTGGTGCAAAAACCGAAAGTGTTGTTCTGGAAAAAGATAAAAGACTTTTAAGAAATATTTTAAATACCCTTAAAATAGGGGATAAAGTAACAGTATCAGTTCTTAATCCCGAATCTGAATTTGGTAATCCAGTAGTTTCTCTTAGAAGATTTATGGATGATCGAATTTGGGTAAAATTAAAAGATTTTTTAAAGGATAAAAAAATTCTTAAAGGAGAAATTACTGAAACAACAAGAGGAGGCTTTATTGTTCTTGCAGACAATATTTCAGGATTTTTACCTAATTCTCAAACATCATTTTTACAAACAGGTCAAAATCCAATTGGTAAAAAAATAGAGATAAATGTTTTAGAGTTAAATAGAGATCAACATAAAATAATATTTTCTCAGAAAGCAAGTCAATCTCTTGATTTTGAAAAAGAAATTGTTGATATAAAGCCTGAACAAAAAATTACATCAACAATATCAAATATTGCACCGTTTGGGGTGTTTGTAACTTTGCAGGGAAAGACAAATTTGATTGAAGGGCTTATTCATATCTCAGAAATATCATGGAATAGGCTTACAGAAATCCCAAGTGAATATAAACCTGAAGACAAGCTTGAAGCTATGGTAGTTGGTTTTGATAAAAAAGCAGCAAGAGTAAATCTCTCACTTAAAAGACTTACTTCTGATCCGTTTGAAAGAGAGCTTGAAAAATTTGAGCAAGATAAAAAAATTACCGCTTCTGTTTCAAAAGTGACTTTAGCAGGAGTAGTATTTGATCTTGGTAATGGAATAGAGGGAATTGTTAAAAAAGATAAAATTCCTCCTAAAACTACATTTGTTGAAGGACAAACAGTTTCACTTATTGTCTTAAGCGTTGATAAGAAAAAACATAGAGTAACATTAGTTCCTGTCTTAAAAGAAAAGCCTATTGGATATAGATAATTACTTTTAGTAATTTACAATTATTCATTTATGAAAGCTTCAACTTTTTTTGTCTGCCAAGAATGTGGATACGAAGCTCCCCAATGGTTAGGGAAATGTCCTGAATGTGGAGAGTGGAATAGCTTAAGAGAATTTAAAGTTCCTAATAGGAAAAGTTCTGTAAGAGAGTCTACTTTATCTCAAAATACCCAGTCAATTAAAAAACTAGGAGAGGTAAAATACGAGGAAAAAGAAAGATTAAAAACAGGGTTTTTAGAAGCAGACGGAGTTTTAGGTAGTGGTATTGTTCCCGGAAGCGTTGTTCTCCTAGCAGGAGATCCGGGAATTGGTAAATCAACACTTCTTTTACAAATTGCTTTAAATCTTTCAGAAGGAAAAAATACAAAAAATTCTATACTTTATATTTCAGGAGAAGAATCTGAACAGCAAATTAAATTAAGAGCTGATAGAATTTCAAAAAAAGGTGAAAGAAATCTTTCACTTTTATCAATTACAGATACAGATAGAGCAGTTTTAACAATCGAAGAGGAAAAACCGAATTTAGTAATTATTGATTCGATTCAAACAATGGAGTCTGAGAATTTGGGGGGTTTATCTGGAAGCATTGGTCAGGTAAGATATGCAACATCTTCGTTTATAAAAACAGCAAAGGCATTAAATATTCCAATTATTCTAGTTGGCCATGTTACCAAAGAAGGAATGGTAGCAGGCCCAATGATTTTGTCTCACATGGTCGATGCAGTTTTATTCTTAGAGGGTGAAAAAAACACTGGAACAAGAATATTAAGAAGTCTTAAAAACAGATTTGGACCAGTTGATGAGGTTGGTGTTTTTGTCATGGAAGAAGAGGGAATGGTTGAGATAAAAAATCCAGAGCAGATTTTTTTAACTAATTCTTATGCAAATGCTTCAGGATCTGTTCTTACAGTAACTCTTGAAGGAACCAGGGCTTTTCTAGTTGAAATACAAGCCTTAGCAGTTTTTTCAAGACTACCTATGCCAAGACGAGTTGCCTTGGGTTTTGATTACAAAAGACTTGAACTCTTACTTGCAGTTTTACAAAAACACTGTAGACTTCCAGTTGACACAATGGATATTTTTGTAAATATTGCAGGAGGACTAAAGCTTTCAGATCCTGCAGCAGATTTAGCAATTTGTCTTGCTGTCTATTCAAGTATTAAAAATATTCCTCTTAAAAAAACAATTGGAATTGCAGAGGTTGGTCTTTTAGGAGAATTAAGAAAAACTAATATGCTTGAGAAACGCATAAAACAAGCAAAAAAGCTTGGTTTTAAAACAATAGTAACAGCAGAAACCAATAGGACTTTAAATAGCGTCTTAAAAGCCCTAGAATAGGGATAGGAAGTGTTTTTTATATCAAAATGGTTATGAATGCATCTAAAGAAAAAAAGAAGTTAAAAGAAGAAAAAGGCTTGTCCTTTTCACCCAATGTAATTGCGATGATTGCAGATGAGGTTGCAAAAAGACTTCCTTCAATTCCGCGTTCTAAAAAAAAGAAAAAAGCAAAAGCCAAAAAAATTGAAAATCCAATCTTCTTAGATACATCAGCAATTATTGATGGAAGAATTTTTGAATTAATTAAATTAAAAGTATTTAACGGTACATTTGTAATTTTAGAAAGTATTCTTCTTGAGTTAAAACATATTGCAGATTCACAAGACATGGTTAAAAAAGAGAGGGGAAGAAGAGGGCTTGAATTTTTAGAAAAACTTAAAAAAACAAGAGGAATAAAAGTAATGGTCTTTTCTGATTCGCAGGAAAAGAGCTTAGATTTAGATAAAGTAAGAGAGGTTGATGAAAAGCTTATTAAGGCAAGTAAAACGTGCAGAGCAAAAGTTATTACCTGTGATTATAACTTAGAAAAAAAGGCAAATATTTCAGGAATTACTGCAATAAACGTAAATACCTTAGCAAATCTTTTAAAAGTTACTGCAATTCCTGGGGAAGCATTTGCATTAAAGCTTCTGCATAAAGGAAAAGATATTACCCAAGGAGTTGGTTATCTTGATGATGGAACTATGATTGTTGTTGAAAATGCAAGTGAAGACATAGGTAAAAATGTAGATATTGTGGTATCTAGGGTAATTCAGACCACTGCAGGAAGAATCCTCTTTGCTAAAAAAATATTTTAGTTATTTTTAAACACTTTTTTCAAATTATTTGCAAAAGTATTTAGCTATCCCGACCTTAACTTAAAAGAGGTAGGGGTGCCTGCCCAACACTCCTACCTCTTTTAAAACTACGAATAATTTCTTAGTTTGACCGGTTTAGCTTTAATTTTTTTTCCTTAAAATATCAAACTGTGTCAACCAAAACGTCTAATTTTAGCCTCGACTATTTTTCTTGACAACCAATTTCTTATTTGATATTTATTTCACATAGGCAAATAGTTTATTCCTGCCTAAGGAACTATCTGCCCTTTTTCCAAGAGCATTGCTTATCGTACCTGAAATTATTGATCCGTGTAACGAAAGCGATGCTCTTTTTTTATTCTAATGTCAATTATAAAAATGCTACCGGTATACTTAACCCTTTTTCCACCAGCTTCTTAAGCTGATCTGTTCCCTGTTTTAAAAGTAACTCTTGTTTGTAATCAGAAATAGTTCTTCTAGTTACTCTTTTTCCTGCCTTAAATAGGTTAAATTTCATACTTATCGTGATTTTAGCATAGTCTGTCAAGTATTGTCAATCCTATAGCAAAAATAGGGGTTAAAAGCCGTAGGCTTGTAGTAAATTAAGCCTAGAAAGGGCTGTTATATAAGGCAAATCAAAATACATAATATCTATGTGGATAACTTTGGGAAAACGTAAAATGACAAGATTTTGGGGGATTTTTATTTAAGTTTTATTAAAGGGGAGAAAAATGTGCGATTTAAGTTGTAGTTATAAAAAGTAAGTGACTTAAGCCAAAGTTTAACAAGAGAGGACATGTTTTGCTTAAGATCAGTAAAGTATGCTCCTGGGTGGTTTCTATGGTGGTGTAAGAATTCATTTAAGTTAGCAAACTTTCCGTAGGGAAGAATTTTCATCATTAGATCACTATAAACAAAAGGGAAAAGGTTTGATTTGAACTTAATAATATCTTTAGGTAAAAGCATTCTGTTGATTAGTACAGTCTCAAATTGCATTGAGATTCCATGCAGAGGAGAAGCATAGATATTATGATTTTGTGCCGGGAAATTACTTTTTGTAAGCCTTTTGCCATCTTCGTTAATAAATTGGCATTGAGTTCCTACTGCAACTACTTCAGGGTGAGAAAGGAGAAATCTTACCTGTTTTCCAATTTTAGTTGAAATACTTATATCTTCAGAGTTCATCATGGTTACAAGTTGACCTTTGGCTCGTTTTGTGGCTCTATTTAACGTTAGGGAAATGCCATATCTTTTAACATTTGCATAGACTTTAAGCCTTTTATCTTCTCTTTTTAAGCTTCGTAATATTTTTAATGATTTATCGCTTGAATTGTCATCAATTGCAATGACCTCAATATTTGAGTAGCTTTGTGCTAAAAGACTCTCGACACAAGACACAAGATGTTTCTCTGCATTATGTACTGGCAATAAGATAGAGACTAATGGTTTATTTGAATAATTCATACTATGTGAGGTTATTTAATAGTTTAGGCAGGGTCTTCTCAGGCAGTCATTATTAATAAGGATTCTAGCATAAAAAAGTACATAAGTCAATTTTTTAGCCTCGAGGTATAGATAAGTGCAGGAATTAGCAAAAGCAGTAAAATGCCAAAATATTCAAGATATTGGGGTAGGTATACAATTATAATTGATTTTTCCTTAAAATTAGTTATATTCCAGCCATTTTCCCAGTTATTTATTAAAACATGGTCTTTAATCTCTTTGCCAAAGAGAAAGGGGAGGGCTTTGGTAAAGAGATTAACATCTTTTACTAAGTAAGCTTTCCAGCCAGGATTATATGATTGTGACAAAATAATTGTTCCATTTTCTCCCTGAACAGAGTTAATAATATAAAGACTTTCATTGGGATGGTTTATATCAGAAACAGAAAGATTTTCAGTTTTTTCCTTTTCTTCTTTTTCAATAGAGATTGAAGTTAGGAAATTATATGGAATTGGATACATTTCTATTTTCCCCAAATCATTTATTGTTTTTTCACTTCCAATGGAAATACTTTCAAAATGAAGAGAAAAAGATAAGTCATCTTTGCTCTGAGGAGGCAAAATTAAAACCGATAAATTATTCTTAGGATCAAGATAGGTATCAATAGGGATAATTTTCTCATCCTCATTTAAAATCCAGAAATGAAAAGGTCTCCCGCTAACATTTTTGTTTTCAATAAACAACATATATCCATGTAAATGATTAAAGCTTGGTAAATAATACGATATGCAATTTGCAGCATTTTTAGCCTCCATCCTAAGCCAGGTTTTATTTTGATCATCAAAAAGTCTAGATTCTATTTTGCCTTTTCTGAAATTATCACAATTCTTGCTTTTACTAAGGATATCGTTATTTGGAACAGCTATGAATTTTTCTTTTTCGTTGGTTATTTTAGGAAGTATTATTTTTAACTTTCCTGATATATCTCCAAAAATAACATTTTCAGTTTTGATGCTTATTGCGCTTCTTAGCTCATTTGCTAAAAGAATAGTGCTTAAATCCAAATTTTTATTATTAGTTAATGCAAGCAAATTATCTTTATTAAGAGATAGACTTGTTGATCCGATATTTTCTATTGAGTTTGATTTGATAGTTAAGCTTGCAAATCCTCCTGCATTTAGGGAAAGGGGATATTGAGTATCTTTAGGTAGGATAAATACTTCTTTTTGAAAAGTAGTCTGGGTAAATTTATACTCAGGCTGATTGTTTGAAATAATCGAAATTTCAGGATTTTTGACTGATGCTTGAATTGAAAAAGTCTCGTTAGGATTTTTCTTGCCTGTAAATTCAACAAAAACAAGCTCTTCAGATATGTCAAATAGATAACTTACCCTAGATTCAGGTTTAATTTCTAAAGTATCGCTAGAAATCTCAAGATTATTATTTGACTCGATACTAACTCTATTATTTTGATTGCTTCTTCCGTAAAAAAGAGATCTAAAAGGATAAATTATGTCAGGATTAGCATTGCTTGAGATATAATTTCCTAAGTCTAGATATGCTTTATCAAAATTACTCCATTTATATGTATTAACAGTCTTGAGCTTTCTTTCTGTAAAAATATAGTTTTTCGGATTATCTTTAAGAGAGACCTTATAAACCGTTATCTTTCCAAAGGATTTATCTTTTTTTATAGAAGGAGTTTTTTCTATAATCTTTTCAAGCCTAGCGGTAAGAAGGGTTGTAGGGGAAGAGGGATTAATAATATTTTTATCAAGCAAGATAAAACTTATCTGATATTTATTTAATATTTGTTCAAAGAGCTCTGAATTATTCGTATTAAGAGCGTTTGATATTTCCCAATAATAATTTTCATCTTCTTTAGACCAAACATCAAAAGCTCTATCTAAAATAGGTTGTTTAATTCCGTACCATAGAAATCCTGAGCCTCCATATCCCCATTCATAAAAATTCCATCCCCAGAAAGTGTATTGTGGAAAATTAGCAATTCGGCTATTTTGATCCTGAGTTTTAAAATAGTCAAATAGTTCAAAGTACTCGCTAGGAATAGAAATACTATTTTTATAATAAAAAAGGTTGCCTTGAAAAACAGGGAGAGTAAAAATAACAAGAATTAAGACAAAAATTAAGCTTAAAAAATAAGAGTTTAGCTTCTTAAATTTAAAAATTAACTCTCCTGATCCTATTGCAAAAAAGATTGCAAAACAAAGAGAGGTTATAATTGAAAATTTAGTAAATGGGAATCTAAATGCCTGATTTACTAAGGGTATTTCTCTTAATAAGTTATCTATTAAGGAAAAGGGAAGAGTAGTGGTTGCAAGCATAGTAAAAGAAAATATGAATAAAATTATAAAAGCGTTTAGAGCAGGCAGCTTTCTTTTAAAGCTTTTAATAAGTCCAAGCAGTACAATAGCAAACAAAATATATCCAATTATAGAAACATAGATTTTTCCCAGATAGTTTTTCCAAGGTGAGAGCATGTAGCTAAAATTTCCATAAATATCCGGATCGACATTGTTAAACCAAAATCCCTTTAAAAGCATTACGTCTTTAATCCCACCAAACTCTTTATTTTGCAAAAAGACTGTTTCAGTTGACATCTGATTAATTTTTGCTTCAAAAGCAACTTGAGAATTAGTAAAGCTAAAGTAGATAAATGGCAAAAGCCAAAATGAATTAATAATAAGAATTACTAGAAAAGCTTTGAGAGTTTTTAGAAAAAATTCTTTAGTTTTTATCCTAACATTCAAATATAAAGAAATTATGGCTAGGATTAATCCATAAACAAAGAAAATAGTTGGAACTTGTCCTTGTGGTATAGCTAAAATATTTAATAAAACAAAAATGAGAGTATTTTTCAGACTGTTTTCTTTTAAGAGCTTGAAGAAAGATAGAATTAGTAAAGGAAGAAAACCATAGTGAATAATAAATGGTTCAAAAGGAACGTAAAAGGTTTGGATTGTTGAAAGATTTAAAACATAAAATAATGCTCCAAGCATAGGTGTAATTTTTCCAAGTGAGCTCTTTTCATTTCCTACAATATATTTAATTAGGGAAAAACTTCCAATTGCACCTAAAGAAAGCATAATAAATGAAAAAGCTTCACGGATGAGTGTTGTTGGAAGAATAAATGAAAGCATGAGAATATAAATTTGATAAATAAATTCTGTTGCATGAGCGTTTCCTGCTAAAAGACCTAATCCTTGATGTTCTTGCCAAACACTGAAAAAAGAGCGTTTAAGGTTAATCCAGATATTTAGTTCAGGAAGAAGGTTGTCCCAACCGATTAAAAATTTAGCAGGAGAGGCATTTGAAACAATAATTAAAATAATTGTTGTTAAAACAATTAGTAGGGGGAAGTTTTTTTTAAACATAGGATTTATCTAGTAACTCTTGGGCTTACAAGAAGCTTCCTATTATAGATTCTAGCGTAATTTTGCAAAATAGTCTTTATGTAAATTGACGCGAGATTGTCAAATGATCTTTTTTCGCTTAATAACTTGCTAAATAAGATTAATTTTTTTTGCTGACTTATCTTTTGAGCACTAGATATTTTCTCTATTAAAGCTTTTTCATTAAATTTGAAAATAAGATCTTTTTCTAAAAGTCCTGTTTTTGCCAATGCGTCCTTAATGTCAGTACTTTTTATGAGTTTTTGTAAATTTTTTGAGAGCAAGACTGGTTTATTAAAGGAAAGTGCAAGAGAAAGTGGTCCTGAAGAAGACATAAGCTTTCTATATGGAAATATAACTAAATCTGAAGCTTTAAAATAATCAGCAATCTTTTCCTCAGGAACAAATCCGGTAATTTCTATATGTGAAAAACCTTTAGAAAGACTTTTAGTTTTTCTTAAAAATGCCTGGTAGTGTTCCTTTTTGCCTTGTGTAAAGCTTGGGCCTCCTGCAATAACTAATTTAACTCTTTTGCCATTAATTTTACTGTGTTTTTGGAAAGATTTAATTAAAAAATCTACTCCTTTATACCAAGTTAGATAGCCAAAATATAAGATAACAAATTCATCTTTTTTAATTCTTAATATTTGTTTTGATTTTTCTTTACTAAAGTTACTTGTTATTTGTTTATCTACTCCGTGTGGAATAACTACGATTTTTTCTTCAGGAATAATTTCTTGAAGTCTATTTTTAAGTTCATCTTCTAAGACAATAATATTTTTTGCAGGGAAAGCAATAAATTTATAAAAGTTTTTTAAGGCAAAGTTTAAGAGCTTAAGTTTTAAGCTTTTCTTTGAAATTCCGATGTGTCCTGATATCTCTCTAAGATCAAGTATTACCTGATGAATAACAATAGTTACGCTTTTTCTTAAAATTGAGAGTAACCAAATGACTACAGAAAGAGATCCAGTTGAAAAGATATCTCCAAAAGAAGAGAACTCAAATTCTAGGAGAACATCTTTAACATGATTAAATTTTAAGATATTTCTTGTAAGACTTAAGTAAGAGAGAGGACTATTTCTTTTAAAACAGCGAACGATAAGCATTCCATCTTCTTTGTACACTTCTTCTTTATTTCCTAACTTCATAGTTAAAACAATAATTTTCTTGTCTGGGTTTTGTTTTTTTAAGGCCAGAAGTGTATTTTTGGTAAAAGAAGCAACAGCACAAACTCCTTTGCTGTATTTTTCTTTCTTTTTAGGAAAGCTTGATATTACTAGTATTGAATTTCCTTTATTAAATTCTTTTATATATCTATTCATAGTTTTTAGTAAATAGCACACATCCCCAAAATAGGGAAATGTGTGCTATTTAACATTACTAATTAGTTTGATTGTCCAACAGGGCAATCGTGAGCTGGTAAAACAACCACTCCTGGCTGTTCTACTGCTTCTTTAGCTCTTACTTGACCTAATACTTGCATAAAGCCTTGATCTACATTTGAACCAAAATCCCACAATGTTGCACCTTGAACTTCAATTGTTTGAACGTTTCCATGAGCAACTACTGTGATTGCGTCATAACTAGAAGCACGATTTTCAGGTTTAATCCATCCTTCGGCAACTGCGCCGTCAAGATTGATTTGACTTATCAAATCATTTGGATTTTCCTTAAGATGAGCTCCACCCCATTCGTTTATTTCCCAATTGCTTGGGTTTTTAGACCAGTTATCTGCTCCAAATCTTTGTGCTGCTTCTTTTGCAGACTCGATTCTTATAACAGAAAGTCCTAAATCTTTATTCTCTCCTAATTTATCGCAAAGTGGTAAAACAACCACTCCTGGCTGTTCTACTGCTTCTTTAGCTCTTACTTGACCTAATACTTGAGCAAAACCAGCATCATTATTTGAACCAAAATCCCATAATGTTGCACCTTGAACTTCTACTTCGTTAACACTTGGATGTGCAACTACTGTAATAGCATCGAATTTAGAGTTTCTTTCTTTAGGTTTAATCCAACCTTCTAAAACAGCTCCTGCTGTTTTAACTTGACTTATCAAATCATTTGGATTTTCCTTAAGATGAGCTCCACCCCATTCGTTTATTTCCCAATTGCTTGGGTTTTTAGACCAGTTATCTGCTCCAAATCTTTGTGCTGCAGCTTCTGCAGACTCGATTCTTATAACAGATAATGTTTCAGATTGCTCTGTAACAGTTGTAGTTGTTGTTGATTCAGGTGTTGCTCCTAATGTTGTAACTGTTGTTTCAGGTAAGGTTGCTGTAGATAAGATTCCCTCTCTTACACCTTCTTTAACTGCTTGCCTAACGTCATCTTCACTTACACATCCAGCAGCCAAAGCACCTAACCCAGTTAAGGCTAATACCATAGATGCTTTTGCCCTATTTTCATTAATACTAGTTCTTATTCTTTGATTTATTCCTATTTGTCTTCTTTCTATGTTTGCCATATATTTTCACCTCCCCTTATTTACTAATTTTTGATCTCTTACGTAATATAAATCCTGCTAAACCACCTGGTAAAAGTGCGAGTAAGGGAAGCATTTCAGGACCAGTTGCTGGAGTAGTAACCACTTTTGGTGCTGGTTCAACTGGAAGTCCACCTTTAGTTTTAGTTACTGTTTCTTTTTGAATACAAAGCTGAGCATTGTCTTGAGCTGTTTTATTATCAGAAGTTGTTCCCATTACTTGGTTAACAACACAGACAACACCATTTGTAAAGGGAATATTTGTAGAATCAGTTACTTTTGCTTTAAGATCATATGTTCTTGATTCTCCGCCTTTGAGATTGTCCAAAGAAAAGGTAAGAGTATTTTTAACTGAGTCATAGCTTCCTGGACCTGATTCAAAAGTTAAATAGCTTGGGAAAACATCATTAATAGTTACTTTTGAGATGTTTGTACTAGTTGTGTTTGTTATAACGACTTTAAAGCTTACACTTTGGTTAGGTAAATATTTTGGATCATTAACAGTAAGATTATTTACAAAAATTCCGTTTTCAGGATTTCTTACTGTTTTATCTAGGGAAATGTTTCCAGGGGGAGGACATGTTTGTCCACCTCCGTAAATAGGAGTGCATCCTTCGTCTGCTAAAACAGCACTTGCCGCAAAGGCAAAAACCATAACAGAAAATAAAGATAATATTAATAAGTTAGATAGCTTTTTCATAAATTAATGTTATTAGTGATTCGTTATATCATATCGCTATAGGACTTGTCAACCCTTTTGTTTATTTACTCCTTGACAAAAGGTTGGGCTTATGGTCTAATAGTAATTGCTTTAAACCTGCTTTAGGCGGGATCTTCAAAAGCATTTCCAAGTCTTTCAATGAATTCCTAAAGCTTTAATAATATATACATATACATAGTCTTATTCTAGAACACATTCATTTTAAATTATGGTAAATACTAAAAAAACATTACACGTAGAGGACAGTAAGGAAGAAGTAAAAGAAAATTCTCCTGTAAAAGAAAGCCCAGCAATAGATGATATTGTAGGAAAGCCTTCTGAGGAGG
>DASRON010000006.1:0-18930 GCA_035646815.1 Patescibacteria group bacterium
CTTTATATGTTAAAGACCCTATAAGACCTTTTGTAATTACAATATAGGGCGAACGAATACCACTGCAAAATGAAAATAAACTATTGTCATTAATCAAAATCACCTTATTAGAAAGACCCAATGAAGTAATAATTTCAGTTAAGTCTTTAGGGATATCAATTCTGTTTATGAGTAATTTTCGCAGAAGCAGATGCGTCTTGATAAGTTGTAGTAAAAAAGATAAAAACCCAATTCCCAGAATAATTCCCATAGTTAAAGTAAACGCAATAGGAAGTGAATATGGAATTCTGAACATAACATCGGAAATAAGCTTTTGGCAAAAAAACAAAACGTTTGAAGTAAATAAGGGAAAGATTTTAAATGAAACCGCAATTAAGCTCAAGCTAACAAACAATGCGGAAATAATTAAAACATAAAAACCATAATTATTTTTTTTCATACTTAAACATATAAACTTTGGCTTAGTCTTTGCCAAGCATTTTTGATAGCTCCTGTCTTTTTTTGGGACTTATCTTTTGAATCTCTTTTATAAAATGACTAAGCGCTTCGTCTCCTAACGCAGAAACTGCGGTAGAAAAAATCCCATGTACTGCATTAGCCACAAATTGCTCTTTAGTCACCTTAGGTTTATATAGATAACTTAGTCCAGTCAAATGCCTTGTCAAGACGTTTTTACTCGCGAGCCTTGTCATGATGGTCATTGTAGTTGTATAGGCAATTTTACGTTTTTTTCCCAAGATCTCAGTTACATCCTTAACTGAAATCGGATCTTTCTTGCTCCAAACAATTTCCATTATTTCCTTTTCCAGCTCTCCTAATGTTTTACCTGTGACTTGTTTTTTATTCATACTGATAATTTTAATAATTTACCTGCACTATGTCAAATCATATTTAAAGATGACTGGAAAATCAAATTAATTTTTAATCCTCAAAAGTCATTCTTTTATAAATTTTTCTCGTAACTTCAACATCTTTTTCACGATATGCATATATTTCTTTGATTATTCCGTCTATAAAAGCTTTTGAAACATCTTTGCCTTCTATTTCTCCTTTACAAAAAACTAATAATCTCTAATATTTGATTATTATTTTATAAATACGGTATAATATCATTAAGGAAAGGAGGCGCAAGTAGATTTAACCAATAAATCTATTAAATTACTATGAACGGAACTATTAAAACAAAGATTGATAAAGGATTTGGATTTATTTCTCGTGAAGGAGAAACAAAAGATCTTTTTTTTCATTCTTCAGATTTAAGCGGTGTAACTTTTGATGAACTTCAAGAAGGAGCAGCTGTTACATTTGAAGTTGTAAATGGTGAAAAAGGACCAGCAGCAAAAGATGTAAAACTTGCTTAATAAAATAAGCAAATATCATAAAAAACCTTGTGTTATGCAGGGTTTTTTATGTTTTTATACATACACTGATGTAACTAATAAAATCCGCAAGATTAGAACTTAAGAAATTCGGAATTTCTTAAGTTCTTGATATAATTTTTTGCTATACTTAATAAATTAAATGACTTGGCAATTTTTAATCAGCTTAAGCATCATTCTCTTTTCAATTTCTGTTTTACTTCAAAGATTTATTCTTAGAGAAAGTAACAGTAAGCCAATTGCTTTTTCAATATTTTTTCAATTTCTAACAGGAATTTTAATAACTATTGCTGGATTTTTATTTAGCAACATGACTCTTCCTAATATTGTACCTTTAATACCTAATCTACTCCTCATGATCGTTCTCTATACATTTGCAAATATTTTTATATTTAAATCATTAAAAGAAATAGAAGCATCAAAATATACTATTATTTTTGCAACAAGGGTATTATTTACCATTCTTGCTTCTACTCTTATACTTAGTGAAGGTTTAACTATAAAACAGTTAGGAGGAGCTTTATTTATCCTTTTAGGAGTTATCTTTGTTAGCCTTGAATCAACAAAATTTACCTTTAAAAAAGGTGAATTATTTGCATTATTAGGAGCTATTGGTTTTGGTTTTGCAAATACAAATGACAGGTTTCTACTTAGCTCATTTAATATTTATCCCTATATGAGTGTTATCTTTATCTCTCCTGCAATATTTATGGGGCTTATTTATCCCAAAGAATTAAAATATATAAAGTTATTTTTACATAAATCAATTTTCAAAAAAACTTTACTTCTCTGCATAATTTATGCATTGTCTGCAGCTACTTTTTTTGGGGCACTTAAAATAGCAGATAATTCTTCTCAAGTAATTTCTGTTAATCTTACAAGTGTTATTGTAACGGTTTTACTTTCAATAATATTTCTTAAAGAAAGAACTCATATTGTTAAAAAGCTTGCCGGAGCAGTTATTACTTTTATTGGATTACTTTTAATTAGCTAAGCTTTCTATTTAGTCAGCCTTATGCGGTAAAGAGGCATGCAAAACTCTTGATCTATGAGTTGAAAGTTGAAGCTTTGGTCTTTTAATCATCTTTGTTAATGCCATTCCTAAAACCTCATCCATGTGAGACACAAAAGAAAATTCTAAGTCTTTCTTAACTTCTTTTGGAACATCTTCTAAATCTTTTTTATTTTCTTTTGGCAAAATTACTCTTTTTATTCCTGCTCTATGAGCTGCAATTGTTTTTTCTTTAACTCCCCCAATCTCTAAAACTCTTCCTCTTAAAGTTATTTCACCAGTCATTGCAATTTTTCTTTTTACAGGAATTTTTGTTAAAGCAGAAACTATCGCAGTTGTTATGGCAACACCTGCAGACGGACCATCTTTGGGAACTGCTCCTTCAGGAACATGAACATGAACATCAATTTTTTGATAAAACTTTTCAGGAAGACCTAATTCTACCGCCCTTGCTCTTATATAAGACATTGCAGCAGTACACGATTCTTTCATAACGTCCCCTAATTGTCCTGTTAAAATAAGACTTCCCTTTCCAGGCATTAGGGCAACTTCAATAAAGAGAATTTCTCCTCCTGCTTCTGTCCAAGCAAGTCCAGTAGAAATTCCTATGTCATCTTTTTTCTCAAGTATTGCAGGATTATATTTTATAGGGCCTAATAGTTTTTGAATATTTTTCTCTGTTACCTCTACTTTCTTTTTCTTTCCTTCAGCAACCATTTTGGCAACTTTTCTAAAAATTGCAGAAATTTGCCGCTCAAGACTTCTTACTCCTGCCTCTCTTGTATAATGTTGAACCATAAATCTAACTGCTGAGTCTGAAATTTGAATATATTTTGGATTTAAACCGTGATTTTCCATTTGTTTTTTAATCAAATAGTTTTTTGCAATTCTAAATTTTTCTTCATGTGTATATCCTGAAAACTGAATGACTTCAAGTCTATCTCTTAAAGCAGGAGGAATTGTATCTAAGACATTTGCTGTTGTAATAAACATAACATCTGAAAGATCAAAAGGAACTTCTAAGTAATGATCTGAAAAAGCATTGTTTTGCTCAGGATCCAATGCTTCTAAAAGTGCTGATGAAGGATCACCTCTAAAATCTGTTCCGACTTTATCTATTTCATCAAGCATAAATACTGGATTTCTGGTTTCTGCGTCTTTTATCCCCTGTATTATTCTTCCCGGCATTGCTCCAACATAAGTTCTTCTGTGTCCCCTTATCTCTGCTTCGTCTCTTATTCCTCCCAAAGACATTTTTACAAATTTTCTATCCAAAGCTCTTGCAATAGATTTTCCAAGTGAAGTTTTTCCAACTCCAGGCGGTCCTACAAAACATAGAATTGGTCCTTTCATTTTACCCGCAAGCTTATGCACTGCAAGATACTCAACAGTTCTTTCTTTTACTTTTTCTAAACCATAATGATCTACGTTAAGAATTTTTTCTGCTGCTTTTATGTTTACAGTACTTTTACTCTCAACACTCCAAGGAACACTTAAAACCCAATCTAAATAATTTCTAATATATCCTGCCTCAGGATTAAATTGATTCATTTGAGAAAGTTTTTTAATTTCTTTTTTTATTTTTACCTCAATATCTTCTGGCATTTTTACCTTTTTAACTCTATCCAAAAGCTCCCTTATCTCACCATCTTCATCTGTGTCTCCTAATTCTTTCTCAATTGTCTTAAGACGTTCTCTAAGCATTACCTCACGTGCTCCTTTTTCAAATCTTTCCTGAGTTTTTGAAGCAATTTTTCTCTCAAGCTCTAATATCTTTAACTCTTTTGAAAGAAGTTCATTTATTCTTTCAAGTCTTATTTTTACTTTGGTTTCTTCTAAAAGAGATTGCCTTTCTATTGGTTTTAAATCAAGAATTGATGCAATTAAATCAGATAACTGTGAAGGGGAATTTTCAGACATTATGTTCATAAAAACCAAGAAATCAACAAATTTTCCAAGATTCATTGCTTTTCTAAATTCAGAAACAATATGATTCGTTAATGCCTTTACTTCTGGTATATTTTCTTCAACATCGGAAAGCTCTTCAACTTTTCCTAGAAGATAAGGCTTAGTTTGTTCATAAGATTTTATCTTTATTCTTGAAAGGCCTTTTACTTGAGCGTTTATTTCTCCGTCAGTTTTAATCATTCTCTCAATTCTTGAAATAGTTCCTACTTCATAAAGATCATCTTTTGTGGGTTCATTTAGTTTTGCGTTTTTTTGAAGAACAAATCCAACAATTCTTTCATGAGCAAAAGCAGATTCTAAAGCAGATAAACTCTTTGGTCTTCCAAAAGTCAAAACAGAATCTGTATTTGGAAAGATTATTCCATCTCTTATTGGAATTATTGGTATTACTTTTTCCATATTTAGCTTCATATCTACTTAGCACTCTAGCACAATAACTGCTAGCTGTCAAGATATAATGTTTATAAATTTAACCTGAAAACCCAGTTTAGCTAATTATTACTTCCTAGTCAATCCACTACTTTATTAAACGAATTTTATAGGTTTTTATTGCTAAAGTAGTTTTTGCAGGGTTGACAAATAAAACTTGAGGCTTACAATCTAAATAGGCACAATTTTTTAATGAATAACAAACCTACTGCAAAAACAAAAGAAGAAGCACAGCTTCTTAGAAAACTTCACTCTGCTGAAGCTAAGATAGCGGAAATGATTACTGATTTTTCAGGAAGCATGACCTTTATCTATGTTCACACCGTTTGGTTTGTTTTTTGGATACTTGCAGGAAACGGATATTTTAAACCTTTTATTCCCGCTTTTGATCCTTTCCCTTACGGACTTTTGACAATGATCGTATCTTTGGAGGCAATTTATCTTGCAACCTTTATTATGATTACCCAGAACAGAATGGAAATTGCTGAAGAATTAGAAGACATTGTTGAAGAGAGAGAACAAAAGGAAATAGAAAAAGAGCAGGAAGAATTCGAAGAAGAAGTTGAAGATATTCAGCAAGATCTTGATGACATAAAATCAGCCCTGCTTCTTATTCAGCAAAAAGTTGCAAGCGTTGAAAAACTAAAACCAAACGGAAACGGCAAAAAGATAGATGAAGATGCTACGGAGAAATAATAATTTATTTGACTATTTTGTTCTCCGGTTTTAATATAAAATTATGTCCATCCTCAAAATTCAGGACATCTTGGACAAAGTAAAGGGAATCCAGGATAATATTGAAAGCCTTAAAATTCCTCCAACAAGTTACGTAGGAATAAATAAAAACGCAGGATCTTTTCAAATTGCAGAATACGGAGGAGCAAGATTAATTGTTCATAATTATAATGAAGAAAAGGGAGTTTCTTTATTCCTTCATAAACAAGCTCAAGAACAAAAATCAAAATTTATCGCAGCAGGTCTTGCCTTTAAAAATGCTGAAGAACTAGGATCAAGACTTTGGCTAAAAGAAGATGTTGTTCCTTATCTAAATGAAAAGTTTATAAATTTAAAAGACAAAAATGCAAAAAATGTTGCAAAAAAAGTTCAAACTTTCTTTGACGAAAATAACTTAATAAAAATAAATCTTTTAAGAAATAACGAAGCAGAAGTTGCATTTTTAACAGATCTTGATGAATATCAAAATACCTGCACAAAAAACGAGTTTGAAGATTTATTAAAGTTTGCAGATAAACTAAAAGATAAACGAATTGTCTTTATAAGCGCAACCGCACAAGGAGGAGGAGTTGCTTTAATGAGACATGCTCTAATAAGACTTTTTAAGCTTTTAAAAATAAATGCAAGCTGGCACATTTTAAAAGAAAAAACACAAGCTTTTGATATTACCAAGAGAAAATTTCATAATGTTTTACAAGGAGTCTCAGACACAAATATTAATTTTACTAAACAGGATATAAAAATCTACAACTCCTGGATTAAAGAGAATTCAGAAATACTAAAAACGCCTATAAAAGAGGCAAATATTATTGTAATAGATGATCTTCAGCCTAATGGACTTGTTCCGATTATAAGAAAGGTAAATCCTAAGGCAAAAATAATCTACCGGTCTCATGTCCAGCTTGAATCTCACTTAATTGAAAAAAAAGGCACTATTCAAAATAAAGTTTGGAATTTTATCTGGAATAATATTGAGTCTTGTGATTGCTTTATAGCTCATCCTGTTGAAAATTTTATTCCCTCTTCCGTTCCAAAAGAAAAAGTAGTTATGATGCCTGCTGCAACAGATCCTTTAGATGGACTAAATAAAAAGCTTACTGATGATCAAATTGATTATTATTTAAAAGTTTTTAACAGATTCTTACTTCAATCCAATCAGAGATCACTTGATTTAAAACGTCCATATATAATTCAAATAGCAAGGTTCGATCCTTCAAAAGGAATTCCTGATGTAATTGATTCATATATGAAGTTAAGAGAAATGTTAAAAGGTCATAATAAGAAGGAAATCCCTCAATTGATAATTATAGGAAATGGTTCTGCAGATGATCCAGACGGAATTCCGATTTTTAACATGACTATGCAAATATTAGGACAAGAACAATATAAAGACGCTGCAAAAGATGTTAAAGTAATTAAAATTAAACATCTTGATCAATTATTAAATGCTCTTGAGAGAAAATCCAAACTTGTTTTACAGCTTTCCATTAAAGAAGGTTTTGAAATAAAAATAACCGAGTGTTTAATGAAAGGAAAACCGGTAATTGCCTATAAAACAGGTGGCATTCCTCTTCAGATCAAAGATGGTGTAACTGGTTATTTGGTTAACGCAGGCGATACTAATAGAGTTGCTGAAATAATGTTTGATTTATTAGAAGATGAGGAAAAATACGAAAAAATAAGTTATCAAGCAAGTCAACAGTTTAGAAAAGATTTACTTACTGTTCCAAACGCACTTAGATGGCTTTATCTTTTTGACGAAATTTTAGAAAAAAGCAAAGTAGAGGGATTTTAAAAACACATTTATTAAACTTCTCACAAAATATTTATAATTTAATCTTATATTACCATTAAGTTTTTTTAGTAAAAATGCTATCATATATTGTTATGGAAAGAAATAAAATTATTGTTGTTAAAAACTTAATTAAAAAGTTTAAAGATTTTACTGCAGTTGATAATATTTCATTTTCTGTAGAAACTGGACAAATTTTTGCTTTTTTGGGTCCTAATGGAGCTGGTAAAACAACTACTATAAAAATCTTAACAACACTTCTTTCTCCTACTTCAGGTGAAATTATGCTGAATGGACACAATGTTTTAAAAGAACAAAATAAAGCAAGAAGTTCTTTTGGAATAGTTTTTCAAGACCCAAGTCTAGATGACGAACTAACTGCTAAAGAAAATATGTTTTTCCACGGAGTCCTCTATAAAGTTCCTAAAGAATTAAGAGACAAAAGAATAAAAGATTTATTAACTTTTGTAGAACTTTGGGAAAGAAAAGATAACCTTGTTAAAACTTTCTCTGGAGGAATGAAAAGAAGACTTGAAATTGCAAGAGGACTTTTACATCATCCACATGTGTTATTCCTTGATGAACCGACTTTAGGACTTGATCCACAAACCAGAAATCGAATTTGGGATTATATTAAAAAATTAAATAAAGAAGAAAATATCACAGTTTTTTTTACTACTCATTACATGGCAGAAGCAGAATTAGTTGCAGATAAAATAGCAATTATTGATCACGGTAAAATTATTGAAATAGGAACATCCAAAGAGCTTGAGAAAAGAACTAAAACTAATTCTCTTGAAGATGCATTTCTTGCCTTAACTGGAAAAGAAATACGCGAAGAAGAAGCAAGCGGAGTTGAAAGAATGCGAAAAATGCGAAAGATGCATAGAAGAAGATAATATGAGTACAATTTATATCTTATGGCTTAGACAGGTAAAAAGATATTTTAGAGCAAAATCTAGAATCATTGGTTCTTTGGGTCAGCCTTTACTTTTTTTAGTTGCTTTTGGTTTTGGCTTTGGTCCAATTTTTCAAAAAGCAGGACAAGGTAATTACCTTGAGTTCATAACTCCTGGTATAATTTCTATGTCAATTCTTTTTACGGCAATTTTTTCTGGAATTGAAATAATTTGGGATAAACAATTCGGCTTCCTAAAAGAAACTTTAGTTGCTCCTGTATCAAGAATTAATATTATGATCGGGAGAACTATCGGAGGAGCAACAGTTGCTGTTTTTCAAGGACTGGTAGTTTTAGTTCTTTCAACGATTATTGGCTTTCGCCCTCATGACTTAACTCTTCTTCCTGTTGCTTTTGTCTTTATGTTTTTAATTGCACTTTTATTTGCAAGCCTAGGAACAATAATCGGATCTCTTTTAGACGACATGCAAGGATTTCAGTTAATTATTAATTTCTTGGTCATGCCCTTGTTTTTTCTATCCGGGGCACTATTTCCTTTAAAAAACCTTCCTGCAGTTTTTGCAGTAATTGCAGCAGCAGATCCTCTTTCTTATGGAATAGATGGATTAAGATTTAGTTTTGGCAGTCCTGCTCATTTTGGAGCAGGTATAGACTTTATTGTTCTTTTAGTTTTATGTATTATTCTTCTTCTTATAGGTTCCCGCTTTTTCTCTAAAATACAAATATAGGTTAAAAAATTCAAAATTAGAATATAAGGAATTTTTCAAAAAGAGTTATTCGTAAGCTAAAAGGGCATTATTTATGCTTAACTCCATACTTTTTGAAGAAAAAAGATTGTACGATTCTATTGCTTCGTTATAGCTTTCAATAACATTTTCTACAGTTTTATCTAGGTTAAACTTTTGTTCTATTCTTTCTCTGGCAGCTTTACCCATTTTTTTAGATAACTTAGGATTATTAAGAAGATTTATTAAATTTTCAGCCATTCTACCTGGATCTATTTTATAGAAAGTTGTTTCATCTGTCATAAATCCACTTATTCCATGCTCAACCACAAATGGTTTTTTAAATGTTCTTTTTCCTACTACTGGAAGTGCTGCTGCCATTGCTTCCATAACAGCCATCCCTTTACCTAATGCTGGGTAGCAAAAAACGTCTGCAACGGCATGATATTTCCTAATATTATATTCGCCATTAAGTATAAATAATTTATTTTGGAGATTATTTTTTTCTACTAACTCTTTTAAAAATGGTTTTATAAAATTTGTTTCATCGTCTCCAACAATAAACAATTTTGCTTCAGGTATTTGACGTGCTACCTCAATAAATCCCATGGCAAGTTTGTCAATTCCTTTCCCTTGTTCAAGCCTTGATAAACAAATAATTACCTTATCATTTTTATGAATTTTTAAAAGTTTTCTTGCAGTAGCTCTCTCTTTTACACTAATCGGAAAAGTATTATGAACATCAACTCCATTAAGAATAGAAATTATTCCATCTTTTTTTATTCCATTTTTAACAAGTTTTCTTTTAGTATATGGGCCAATTGCTATAATCTTTTCAGCCCCGTCCCTTAATTCATCTACTATGAAAGGATAATCTTGAGAGTCATACATATGATGCTCATGGGTAACTAAGGGCAAATTAAGTGAAGTTCTTGCAAGTTGACTATTTACCATGGAAGTTCTGCATTGTGTGTGAATTATTTGAGGATTACAAGCTTTTGCAATTTCTAAGATTCTTTTTTCAGTAATTTCTCTTATCCTAGGTTTTCTACTTATTGGCATTATGTGAAGATTTACTTTAGAAGAAACATGAGAAGCAAGCGGACCATCACCTGAGATAAGTGTTACAGATATATTTTTATCAATAAGCGAATTAACTAAATTTAAAGTATATTTTTCTGTTCCGCCATATATAAGATGTTTTAAAACAATTAATACAGATTTTACCATTTATTTATTAAATAGAAACGCTTTTATGAAATTTGCTTTAATACTGAATTATTTAAATTGAGGAAAAAATACGAATAGAAATATAATGTATCTTTTTATATCTTAAAAGTTTTCAATTAATAAGCATCTACTACACCAAAGCATTTTCTAAGTTGTTAAGCTATTATAGCATAGTGCAGGCAAAATAAACTAATAAAACCTATGCAATAATGAGCGCATGGAAAACTATTTACTAGGATTTGTTTCTATGCTAGTTTTAATAGCGATTGTAGGAGGTGTATATTATTTTGGCACTCAAAAATCCACTCCTAATATACAAAAAGACTTAGTAACCTCTTCTCCTTTGGTTTTTTATTATTTTACTTACTGTTTTTCTTTTTATAAGGAAAACTATACATAGATTAATAACGATTATGTATAAAGGATAAAGAAATTGATTGAAGATAAATTCATTTGTTGCAAGAAGATTAAAAACACCTGCACATACATCAAGAAAATAAAAAATCCAAACTTCAGTGTGTGGAAAATGATATGTTTTTATCAAAGTCGGAACTATACCAGTAAAATCAGCTGCGATAGCAAAATATAAAGCTATAAGTGGGTCTTTAGTTAATTGCCAAGATGCAATACCTATGAAAGCTATTAATAAGCAAAATATGTCTGTTTTAGACCTTCCACCCATTCCATATTTAATGCTCAACAAAAAAATAACCACAGATTGAAAAGTTGAAACAGCTGAAAGCCAAACAGCTACTCTGTTTCCTTGGGCAAAAAGAGCAAGAGTTATAAGAGTAGAAATTAACAGGAAAACCAATCTTGTTGTCCTGTGGGGTCTTGCTTCACCTTTTAAAATAGCAATAAAATAAACAAAAGAAGATATAAGACCAAGAATAACGCTTGTTGTTATAAAGATATCCTTCATTCGCTAATTATAATGCAATATGCAGTATGAGCCTATCGGGAAAAACTATATACTCTGCCTAGTTGTTGTCCAATGGATAAAAATCCACCGACAACGACTACTAACTCAATATCTAAGATAACACCAAGAATTGATATTTCTGAACAAATTATAGCTGCTATAACAAGCAAAAACTGTTCAGGTCAGGCTTGAATCTTCTGGATGTTGTGGTCCTATTACAAAAGCTGAAGCTATAAGCCAATTATCCTATTTAGATCCAGCTATAGGATGGAGCTTTGACTCTACAAACCCAATCTTAATTAAATTGGCAACTGCAGTTCCTAATTATTATGGTAATGGCTGGATTGTCGGAGTAGCCAGTAACGAATATCTAGTTTCTTTTAAACTTAATGCGCAAAATAAAATTGAAGCTTATAACTTAGCTTCATCCTACAAACAACTGATACAATAGAAAATTAATCTTGCTTGTTAGTATGTCCTGTTATAAAATTTTAATATCTACATAAAAACATATATCAAAAGTAAAGTCTGCATTATAATAAATTTTCCAGCAGTGTTTTTAAATTGCAATTATTATGCTTAACCATTAAACTTAAAATATGGAAGAAACAGTAAATAATAAAAAGGGGCATTTGCTTAAAGTGCAAGGAATAGGAGCTGATGAAATTGCATACAATCCAGCTGTAATTGTTCAGAAAAATACAAATAAAATTGCCAGTGGAGTAAACATTGTTGCTGCTAGGGTTGAAAATTTAAATAGTAATTGGCTTGATCCGAAACTTTACGATCCACATATAATGTTTTTTACTCGACAAGATGACTTACTTGTGCCAATCCCTAATACTCCTATCTTTTATCAATACGAAGATCCTTGGGCAACATGGTTGATTGGAAAAGATGGTAAACCTCAATTATTATTTGGTGGAGTAAAAGTAGATCGTAATTATGGTAGTCCAATCATTACAACACAACTGCATCTTGCTCCAAGCGTTCAAGAATTAAATCCAGATCATCCTTTTGCAGAGATACGTGGAATGAAGGATGTTCGTTTTACACAACTTCCAAATGGACAATTAGTAGTTCTTACTAGGCCAATTTCTGGTGAGGCTTATCCTGGACGAATTGGTCTAAAAATTATTGATAGTTTAGATGATATTAAAAATCCTGAAACATTCCGAAATGTAAAATTACTAAAATTTAACTTTAACTCTTTTTACAAAATTGGGGCAAATGAAGCATTCTATATAGAAAAAACAGAATTTTTACATGTTTTTTGCCATATAGCTACTGTTGACGGAAATAATTTTGATGATTTGAGTAGATATATTCATTACGCTGGATATGAATTTAAAGTTAATCCTAAATCTCCATTTAATAATGCAATAACACCAAGTCTTATTGCTAAGCGCTCAGATTTTCCAGAGAACACTAAAAATAGTAAAGGCTCAAGATTTAACGATGTTCTATTTCCTGGAGGCACAGGGGGCCTTGATCAAAAAGAATATTTTGTTGGAATCGAAGACTCTCGGATTGGCATAATTAATCTGTAGCTGAGCATACCGCTCTAGACCCATTATATCATTATAGCGGTATCTCGGTTCTGAAGCTAAACCCACCTTACCAACGAGACAGACGAGACAAATGGAGAGCATTTCTCTTATCTAAATCATTCGTAAACTGTTGCTCTGTGTCCCGCAGTAAGAATGTCTATTATCTTATCTTTTTTATTAACCTTATAAATTATTCTATACACACCTAAATGACAAAAATATCATTAGATACGAAGAAAGATTAATGTGCTACATGTTACATGTCGGACTATCCTCTTCTGGATTTTCTGCAAAATGGGGAAATAAAGAGCAATATATCTTAACAAAAAATATGCTACTTAAATTGCTGAAATAATATTTTGAGGCTGTTCAGCTGGCGAAGTTACCTGCAGCTGGAACCAGATTCTCCCCAGTCTTTTAGCTACATCCGAAAAACTTAAGAATCTTGGGCTATTTGTGTGATAAACACCATGAAGAGTTATCGTAAATTAATAAACCTGATTATGAGAACCAATGTCAAATAACCAGATATTGTTGTTAAGAATTAAATACACTACTCTAATGTCTCCTGTGACTGAAAATGAACGGAAGTTTTTCCTCTTACCAATTAACTTATGATCTCTTAAGGTTGAGTCATTTGGATTTGTGATAAGTTTATTCAATTGTTTTTTAAATTGTAATTCAAGCTTGGGATATGGAGCAACTCTTTTCTTGTAGCTTTTTAGAAACTCTCTATGATATTGAATCTTCATGTAATTTATTGACCAAATCACTTACTGAATCTGAAGCATAAGTATTCTTGCCTAATTCAAAATCGTTTGTCATATTAAGGTATCTTTTTTCATTATTTTCTGAAAGCATAGTTGATTCTTGAAGTGTGACTTCTATTCTACCTGCTGCAATCCTAGATAAAAATACTCTAACTAGTTCCTGAAGCGAAGAAAATCCTTGAGAGAGTGCTTCTTGTTCAGCACTAATTTTTAAATCCTGGTTAATTGGAATTTGCAAAACTGTCTTATTCATATAATATAATTATAATACTTTGATAATATAAGTCAATAGGCGTTTTGAGGCTATTTTACTGCGGGCACTGGACGACGTTAGAACCTTTTTTAAGATTTCTTCTCAAGCTCTTCTTTAACCCAAGCTAAATTTTTTTCAAACCATTCTTTCTTCTCAAGAAGGTCTGCTTTTGTTAATTCTTCTTTATCTTTATCCCAGTGCTTATGATAACCATTACATTTACAATCACATCCCATTTTCTATTCACCCCCTTTTTAAGTTTAATTATTATAACTGAAAAAAAGCTTAAAAACAGTATGAAGATGTAATTTTGAGGCTAAAAGCTGGCTGTCGTTGATGATTTCCGCTTAAAATCCAAGGTTTTGAAACTGATTAAAAGAATTTGCTTGTTCCATAAACGATTGATTTATTTGATTTATTAAACCCATTGTTAGCCAAATAGTAACCGCAAAAGAAATAATAGTTAAAATTATTGCAATAAGACCTACTGTTTTTGCCTTTTCACTGCTTTGCCTTAAATATTTAATTCCAGGCCAAAGACCCAAAGGCGGAAGCAAGATACTAATAGAATAAATTCCGATTTGTTTAAGAACTGAAATGGAAACAGATACAGCTTTAAGGTTTTTGCCACAGTTTGGACAATAATAAAAAGCATCTATAGTTGGATAATGACAAAAAGGGCAACTTAATACTTCTGTCTCCATTACTTAAGCATCTCATCTCAACTAAAACCTTGTCAAATATTACTGGCTCTATTATATTATGTAGGAACTTTTTACTTCTGTTCTTGATAATTTCCGAACTTTTGAATGAGATTACCCTGAAGTAATTTATCAGAAAACAATTGCTTATTTACAAAACTATATTAAATAAATAACCAGTAAAAATAATCCCTAATCCTACTATAGAAGCAAAAATTATAATTAATTTTGTTTTCATTACTTTCTTTAAGATTAAAAACTCCGGAAGCGAAAGTCCTGTAACGGCCATCATAAAGGCTAAGGTTGTTCCTAATGCAACACCTTTTTCCGTTAAAGCACTCACTAATGGGATAACTCCAGCAGCATTGGAATAAAGAGGAATTCCAATAAGCGTTGCTAAAGGAACTGCATACCATTTATCAGCACCTGCATATTTTGCCAAGAACTCTGCGGGCACATAGCCGTGTATCCACGCACCTATACCGATACCAATTAAAATATACAGCCACACTTTTTTAATTATTCTTGATGTATATCCTGTTGCATATTCAATTCTTTCTTTCCATTTCATTTTATGATTAACTCCTGAATTTTTATTCTTATTATTAAAAACAAAATCTTCAACTAAATTTTCCACTTTTAATTTTCCAATTATTATTCCTGATAAAATTGCTATAACTAAACCCGAGATTATATAAATCAATGTCACTTTTAAACCAAACATTCCTAAAAGCATCACCAAAGCAACTTCGTTTATCATCGGTGACGCAATAAGAAAAGAAAAAGTAATCCCAAGCGGTATTCCAGCTTCAACAAAGCCTAAAAAAAGCGGAACAGCACTGCAAGAACAAAAAGGCGTAATAATTCCTAAAGTTGCTGCTAAGGTGTGTCCAACAAATTTATTTTGCTTGGATATAATGTCTCTGATTTTTTCTGCTGGAAGAAATGACCTTATTATTGAAATTATAAAAATAATAACAGCAAGAAGAATAAAAATTTTTAGGGTATCATAAATGAAGAAATTAACAGCTTCACCAAGTATTGTCTCTTTTGATAAAGAAAATACAGAATAGGTTAGCCAATCAGCAAAAAATTTTACTAAATAAAAAATGTCCATAAACTATTTAATTTGAAATATCAAATCGGTAATTTTCTTTCCCTTGGCTGTGAGTGAATAAAATACATTAAGTCCTCTTTTATCATCTATGATTATCCCTGCGTTTTTTAAGTCCCTGAGATGATGCGATATAAGGCTTTGAGAGAGACCAAGATGTTCAATTATTTCGCAGACGCAGTGTTCTCCGTCTTTTAGAATACAAAGTATTTTCAAACGACTTTCTTCAGAAGCAAGTTTTAAGATAGAAGAAAGTTTTGAGAGATTTATAGCTTTTTTTTTATAAAGATTACAGCAACTAAATTCTTGAGTCATGGTTTAATTATATGAATTGCTGTTCATATAGTCAATAGAAGGATTGATCATAGCTAAAGCTCTAATCTAAACTAGAATATTCAGTTTGATATAGTTTTTTAAGGCTAAGAACTTTACTGTCTCTATTTGACTATGTGGAAACTTTTTATACTTTAACTTAAATCTTCTTTAAGATTTTGTAGATAAAATTTAAGGAGCACAGGCATGCTAGTAAATTTCCTATAAAAAGAATATCTAATATATTCCATTATACTCATTTCATTGCATATTTTTTCAGCCCTACATTCTTCAGGTTCCTTTTTATAATTAGGGCATGAGTAACAAATTATATCAAAAAATTTTGTGCCGTCTCTTTTACGATCTGGGATTTCTTGATAATTATTCTCCAATACTGCATGTGCAACTTTTATTTCTGTTTGAAGCATTTCTCCTTCTGTTACATTTGGGTATTGAAGCTCTCCGTTTGGTAACCTTAGTTTTCTATAAACATCATAAACCATTACTGCTCTTTCCTCCATTCCTTTTGTGCTTGGATAGAGATATTTTAAACTCCTAACATGATGAGATAAAAGCTGTATTTTTTCTTTTGACATTTGAAGGATTATATCAAATATCTATTGCTGAGGCTACCTAGCTGGCCCTATTGAACTATGTAGGAACTTTTTATGCTGGAATTAGTTTAATTTAAGAATTTTCTTTTTTATTGTTCCTAGTTTAATTGCATAAGCAGGCCTATTTTCTTTCTCATAAATAGTTAAGTTACCTATTAAATTATTGCATTTATCACATCTTAAACTGGAGCCTTTTACGTCTCCGTAAATTCTATCAACGTAAGTCCTTTTTATTATTCCTGGTCCATCTTTTTGGTAATTAAAAAGTATTTTCCCACAAGAAGAGCAACTAATCTCAAGAAGTCTTGAATATCCACCTCTCGCTTTTCTGAATTTATCATTTTTTAATTTCATAAAGTAATTATACCAAAGGATATTTTGAGACCAAAAACCGTTGCTGAAGACCTTGGACGACGTTAGAACTTTTTACGCATGTTTTAAATAAAATTTTACTCCGAGAAATGAAGGATATTAAAACCTATTATTTTTTGAAATTTAACGTAATTTTTTAATAAATATTTGACACGGATTATCTTTGCCCCAAGCAGGATATGGATCTATAATTTTTAATGAAATAAAACCCAACTTTTTATAGAAATTTCTTGTTCTAGCATAACCCAAATCGGGATGTGTTTCTGCTAATGTTTTCACTTCACATACTTGGTATTCTTTCTTTAAGCGATCAAGAGTTTGTCTTACCAATTCAGCACCTATTCCTTTATTGCGATATTTTGGCAACACAGCTAGCCAGCTAATTTCAATAGTATTCATATTAATTTTATTATAGGTAATGAATCCAACAATTTTTTCCTTAACAAAAGCTCCATACAAAAAATGCAACTTAATGTCTTTTGCTAATTGTTGCATTCCAGTTTCAAAATAATCTCGAGTTGAATCAGCAATTTGCATTACTTTCTCATATTGTTTAGTTTTAATTACTACTATCTTCATAAAATCAATGAGATAATTATATCAGAGAATTTAGAGGCTAAAAAGCTGGCTCTGTTTGACTATGTAGGAACTTTTTACTTCTGCTCTTTATGATTTCCAAACTTTTGGGCATAAGTATTCTAAGGTAAGATATAGGAAAACTTTTCAATTCTTGACAATAAAATTAAAATAACTATAATGTTACAAACATGTCAAATTCAGTGGAAAACTCAAGAACAGAAAGATTGGGTAAATCAAGCAAAACCTTAAAGGAACTAAAACGAAGTCTTTGGACAAATAGGGCAACCTTGATTTTTGACGCAGCCGCTTTTGCAGGAGGAATATATTTAAACAGAAAATTTTTTGGGACTGCCATTGGCGACAATGCAGTATTATTAACTGCAGGTGGACTCTTGGATAGCTTAAGAAGCACTGGAAACATTTTTGATTATGATGACATTATAAGAAGAAAAAGACAAGAGCAAAGAGACACAATTATTTTTGACCCAAAGTCACCTACCGAATAATTATTTTATTGTTACAATAAACAAGGTTAGTTTAATTTGAGATCTCATTTGAGGCTAAAATGCTGAAGACCTTGGACGACGTTAGAACCTTTTATGGAGCAGGGAGCAATACTTTTGCTTCTTAGAAAGCGGGAATGTCCCAGGTATCCTTAGTTTTTAGCTTCAATAACTACCAAAACAATCTAAGTATTCTTACCAGAATATAAGAACCCAAGATAGAAGACAAAAGATTGGCTATGATTATTGGAATAATTATTTTTTTTAATTTTAATCCAGCCAATAAGAACACAACTAATAGCTCTAAAACGACAACTAATAAAACGGTCAATATAATATAAAATAGTTCCGAGCTTAAACTACTTATTGTTCTTACAAAGAATGCAATGACCACTATAGAAACAACATTAGCAAAAACTGCACTAAGTAAGGCTCTTTTTTTTCTAAAAGCAGGAAAGAAAGCTAAGATAGGTAATTCAATAACAAGCGCTATTGCAAAAAAAATCGCAGCCATTAACCATAATGGCGGAATAAAAACATTGCTCATAATTATATTCTATTTATAAACATAAGCAAAAGTCAAATTGAGGCTAAAAAGCTGGCTCTATTAAATTATGTGGGAACTTTTTATGGAAATATATAATTAATTTTGTTATATTTTAAAGAGCAGGAGTATTAAATTTTATATTGCTTATTATGGTTATAAGAATAAGTTGTAAAATCATATTATGAGAACAGTTAAACAAGGAGCTAGAAAACCAGTCAAACAAGAAGACAGATTAGGATGTGCAGTAGCTTCTACGGCATTTGTGCTTGGGGTTTCATATCAAGACGCATTAAGATTATTTAAAGATGGAGAAAGAAAAGTAAAGGAACAAGCTAATTTTTATTGTCCGGAGATAGTAAAAATATTAAATGAAAAAGGATTAAATTACTCTTGGGCAAAACTAAATGAAAAGAACAGGCAAGTTATAGATTATAATCTAACAATTGTATTTGTTGAGAAATCACATAAACTTCCTTTTGGTCATTTTTTAGCAAGATATAAAAA
>DASRON010000007.1:0-14515 GCA_035646815.1 Patescibacteria group bacterium
GACTAGAGAAGGTAGAGAAAACAGAAAAGAGAGAAAAAGAGACATTAAAAAAAACAGAAGAAAAAGAAGAAAAAAAGGAAAAGAAATTGAATAGCGATCAATTAGGCTTTTTTTAATTTATTACTTTAATTATGGAAGAAAAAGATACAATTCTCTTTTTCCACGGTTGGGGATTAAGTCCTTATTCATACAAAAAAATAACCTCTAATTTGTCAAAACGATACAGAGTTATTAGTCCTAAAATAAACTTTTTAGACTACGAAACTCAACTTAAGGAAATAGAAAAACAGATTAAAGGAAAAGTGATTATAATAAGTCATTCTGCAGGATCAGTTATTGCAGAAGAATTTGCAAAAAAGTTTCCCTTGAAAGTAAAACGCATTATTTTACTTAGCCCAGCAGGCTTTTCAGTACGTTCTTTTCAAAATTGGATCTTTTCATGGTTTATGCATCTGACAAATATTGTGATGAAACATCCAGGTATTTCATCTCGAATTACTTTTGATTTTTTTATAACAAGCATTCTTCATCCCCAGTATGCAGCTAAATCAATGAGAAAGCTCTCTAGGGTTAAATTAAACGGTTTTACTAATAAAACTTTAGCAATTTTTGCAGATAATGATAAACTTGTGCCTTTGCCTTCTGAAAACAATGTTGTAAAATTTGAAGAAGTAAAGGGAGATCATTATTGGGTTTTTGAAAATCAAAAAGAATTAATTAGAAGATTAGAATTAGAAAAAAAGATTAATTTATGAAAGTTGCAATTGTTCATGACTATATTAAAGAATATGGTGGAGCAGAAAGAGTGCTTGAAGTGCTTTCTGAAATATATCCAGATGCGCCAATATATACTGCATTTTGTGATAAAAACTCAACAGCGCATGAGCATTTTAAAGACAAAAAGATAATTACGTCTTGGTATCAGCATATTCCATATTCTGCAAAACTTGCGAGTCCCTTAAGGTTTCTGACACCTCTTATTTGGGGAAGTTTTAACTTTTCTAAATATGATTTAATTATTTCTTCTGCCAGTTGGTATATAACAAAGGGATTTAAGAAAAAAAACGATAAATTTACAGAAATTTGCTATTGCCACACTCCTCCTCGTTGGCTTTATGGATTTACTACTTCTGTTAATTTTCAAAAATACCTTTTAGTTAGGATTTATGCAAAAGTTGTTGGTGCTTTCTTAAGAAAATATGATTTTGAAAAAGCACAGAAAGTGGACTTCTTTATTGCTAATTCAAAAGAGGTTCAGGGTAGAATAAAAAGATTTTACAAAAGAGATTCAACTGTAATTTATCCTCCAGCTTCCTTAAATAAAAGCTTTCTAAGGGAAAACTTTAAAAAAGAAGATTACTATTTCATAGTTTCAAGAATAGTTGGAGCAAAGGGACTTGATCTTGCTATTGAAGCAGCTTTAAAAAAAGGTTTTAAGCTAAAAATTGCTGGTTCTCCTGCAGGATACTACTTTGAATACGAAAAATTAATTAAGAAATCAGAAGGAAGAGTTGAGTTTTTAGGTCAGGTTTCAGACGTAGAATTAATTAAGCTTTATAAAAAAGCAAAAGCATTTTTGGCTTTGGCAAAAGATGAGGATTTTGGAATAACACCAGTAGAGGCAATGAGTTTTGAAACACCAGTTATTGCTTTTAACGGAGGAGGATACAAGGAAACTGTAATAGATAACAAAACAGGAATATTATTTGATAATTATTCTGTAGATGGAATTATTAGAGCAATAGAAGAATTGGATAATTTATGGAGAGTAAATGAAGAAGAAATAAGGAATGATTGTTTAAAACAAGCAAGTAGATTTTCTAAAGAAAGGTTTATAAAAGAGACAAAAGATTTTGTTAATTCAAAAAGCACCAAATAAATACTATGCCAGAGCTTCCAGAAATTGAAACAATCAAATTAGCTCTTAGAAAACATCTTATTAATCATAAAATTAAATCAATTGAAGTTAAAATTCCCAAGATGTTTATAGGAGAAAAAGATAAAGTAATAGGTGCAAAGGTTACTAATTTAAAAAGAATTGGCAAGGGTTTAATAATTGAGCTTAACAATAATTATTTATTAGTAATCCATCTAAAAATGACAGGGCAACTTGTATATCGAGATGATAAAACAAAAAATATTAAGCTTTCTAAAAAAATAGGAGGCGACAGTCTTCCATCTAAGTACTCACACATAATTTTTTATTTAGACAAAAACGCAACTCTTTTCTATAACGATCTTCGTCAATTTGGGTTTATAAAAATTGTAAAAAAAGATGAGCTTATGAAGATTCCATTTTTTAAAGAAATGGGACCAGAGCCAAAAGTAGGGAATGATATCTTTGGTAAAGAATTAACACTTGATTATTTTAAAAAAGTTACTAAAAAAGGGAATTTAGCTATAAAAGTTCTCTTAATGGATCAGAAAAGAATAGGTGGGATAGGAAATATTTATGCAAACGATGCTCTTTTTAAGGCAAACATTGATCCCAGAAGAAAAGGAAAAGATTTAGAAGATAAAGAGATTAAAAATCTATACAATGCAATTCTTTATATAATAGGAAAAAGCATGAAATATGGAGGATCTTCTGATGAAAACTTTGTTAATGCATTAGGACAAGAAGGAGCCTATCAAGATCATTCTTTAGTTTATGGTAAAAAAGGACAAAAATGTCCAAGAGGAGACGGAACAGTTGAGAAGATAAAACTAGGCGGAAGAGGGACATATTTTTGTCCTAAGTGTCAGAAATAAGAGTTGTTATATTTAAAATATTGTGCTATGATTCTTCTCTAGTACGAGTCCGCAGTAAATGCGACAAATACTAGTTTTTTTATGACTAATAATGGGTATCAAGAAAAAATAGTTATGTCCATAGGGGGATCTTTAATTGTCCCTAATGGAGGAATTGATACTTCATTTCTAAAAAAGCTTAATAGCTTTGTAAGAGAACAACTGGCAGAAAAGAACTGCCAGTTTTTTTTGGTTACTGGGGGAGGGAGAATAGCCCGTCATTATATTGACGCAGGAAGAGATGTTGTGGGACATGAATTATCAGATGATGATTTAGATTGGCTTGCTATTCATTGCACGCGTTTAAACGGCCATTTAGTAAGAACGATTTTTAGAGACATTGCGCATCCAATTACGATTAAAGATTATGAAGTTATACAAAAAGTTACTGAAAAAGTAATTGTTGCATCAGGCTGGAAGCCTGGTTGGTCGACAGATTATGACGCAGTTGTGCTTTGTGAAGATTACGGTCCAAGAACAGTTATAAATTTAAGTAATACTCCTCAAGTTTACGATAAAGATCCTAATAAATTTAAAGATGCAAAACCTATTGATAAAATTTCCTGGAAGGATTTTAGAAAACTAGTTGGAAATAAATGGACTCCTGGAATGAATGCTCCGTTTGATCCAATTGCTGCTAAAAAGGCAGAAGAATTAGGAGTAAAAGTAGTAGTTATGAATGGTGATTTTGAAAACCTTAAAAACTATTTTAAAGGTAAGAAATTTGTCGGAACAGTCATAGAATAAATATCTTCAAATTTGCTTCGATTTCGATTTGCTAATATAATAGCAATCAAATAATGAATTTAAGATCTATTTCACTTCAAAATTTTAGAAGCTATAGAAAAGCTGAATTTGAGTTTGATAAAGACACAACAGTTATTATTGGTCCTAACACCTCAGGTAAAACAAACCTAATTGAAGCTATTTTTTATCTTGCACTTGGAAAAAGTTTTCATGCAGAAAAAGATGATCAGATTATAAAATTTGGTGAAGAAATAGCAAGAGTAAAAGGAGTTGTCAAAAAAGGCGTAAGTGAGGAGAATGAAATTGAAGCAGTACTTTCAATTGGGCAATTTAGTACAAGAAACGGAGTATCTAAAAAGTTTTTAGTAAATGGAGTAGCTAAAAGAAGAGTTGATTTTGCTGAAAATTTTTCAGCTGTTTTATTTTCTCCTGAAGATCTAGATATTATTGTTGCTTCACCTTCCCTAAGAAGAAGATTTTTAGATAATGTGCTTGAACAGGTTGATAGGGAATATAGACTTTCTTTAACAGCATATACTAAAGGAATAAGACAGAGAAACGCTCTTTTAGGTATTGCAAGAGAAGAAGGAAGAAGAAATGAAAAACAATTTGAGTATTGGGATAATCTAGTTATAGAAAATGGAGAAAAGATTACTAAGAAAAGAGAAGAATTTATAGAATTTATTAATACTTATGAAAAAGAAATTTTTGATTTTGCCTGCTTTTATGATAAAAGTATAATTTCTAAAGCAAGACTTACTCAATACAAAGATGCAGAGCTTGCTTCAGGGATAACCTTAGTTGGACCTCATAGAGATGATTTTTCTCTTTCAATGTTTGATGACACAAGGAGAACCACCCATAATGTTAAAGCTTATGGATCAAGAGGACAACAAAGACTTGCAATTTTACAATTAAAACTACTTGAGCTTTTATATATTGAAAAAGAACTTGGCTTAAGACCTGTATTGCTATTAGATGATATTTTTTCAGAGCTTGATGAAGAACACATAAACTTAGTTTTAGAAATGCTTCAAAAACAGCAAACTATTATTACAACAGCACATAAAGAATTAATTCCTGGAAGGATTGTTAATAGAATGAAGGTAATTGAGTTTGAGAAGTAGCTATTCTTTTAAATCTTCAAGGGTTGGGAAATAGACAAAACAGTGTTAAAATGATAAGTATTATGCAAGAGTTTGATAAAGAAGATCTTAAAAAAATATTTATTCCAAATCCCTCTTCTCATAAGGGTCAAAATGGGAAGCTAATGGTAATTGGAGGGTCTAGTCTTTTTCATGCGGCATCACTTTGGTCTTTAAAAATTGCTTCGAGAATTGTTGATATGGTTTTTTATTCCTCTGTTCCTCAAAACAATGAAATTGTTCAGAAACAAAAGCAGGAATTTAACGATGGAATCATTATCACAAGAGATAAAATAGAAAGCTATATTCTAGAAGCAGATTGTATTTTAATAGGGCCTGGTCTTCCTAGAGAAGACGGGGAAGAAGAGGAGGATGATAATACAAAACTATTAACAGAGGACTTACTTAGAAAATACCCTTTTAAAAAATGGGTTATAGACGGGGGATCTCTTCAAACAATTGATCCTAAAAATATTCCTCAAAATGCAATTCTTACGCCTCACAGTAGGGAATTTGAGAAACTTTTTTCTGTTAAATTAGAGTTAATGGAGACAGATAAAATTTCAAAAAAAGTTGAAGAACTTGCCAAAAAATATAAGTGTACAATTCTCTTAAAAGGAGAGGTGGATATTGTTTCAAATGGGGAAAAAACAGTTCTAATTAAGGGTGGCAATGCGGGTATGACAAAAGGAGGAACAGGTGATGTTCTAGCAGGCCTAATAACCTCTTTGTATTGTAAGAATGACTCCTTTTTATCAGCATGCGTGGGATCATATATAAATAAAAGAGCAGGAGATTCTCTTTTTGAAAAAGTAGGTTTTTATTTCAACGCTTCTGATTTAGTAGATGAAATACCAAAAGTAATTAATTTATTGACAAAAAATAATTAATAGGTATAATAATTTTTATGAGAAGACCAGAAGATCTAGGCCCTATGATGTCAGACAAGAGAGCGGCGATGCTTATACTAGGTGATGCAAGAAGACGAGCAATAGAAGAGATAATGTCAGAGGGGGGCGTGGTAAGAGATGGAAGAAGTGGACATGAGGCGTTTATGATAAATGAGGCAAGATATTGTGGCCTTACTTCAAAGCAGATAAGAGAGATTCCTCCTGAAGAATACAGGGTTTTTTAAATATAATTATTTAATTTATGACCATAAATATCCTAGGTGATGGTGTGTGGGGAAAAGCTCTTTCTACACTTCTTACTCAAAATAACCACAAGATAGAATTTTGGGATAAGCAAAGCAAAATAAAACCGCTAGATGCAATTTTAATTGCAGTTCCTGCTACAGCAATAAGAGATGTTTTTACTAAGTACGGTAGCGATCTTAAAAATTCCATAATCATTAATTCTGCAAAAGGAATTGAAAAAGAAAGTCATAAATTGCCACACCAAATAACAAAAGACATTTTAGGGGAAAACATTAAATATTTTGCAATAATGGGACCTTCTTTTGCAGAAGAAGTAGAAGAAAAGATGCCTACAATAGTAAATCTTGCAGGAAATATTGATCAATCAAGAGAAATAGCAGATCTTTTTGAAACAGATTATTTTAGAGTAAAAAGAACAAATTCTCTGGAAGCAATTGAGCTCTCTGGAGCCCTAAAAAACGTTTATGCAATTGCCTGTGGAATTGCTAAAGGTTTAGGATTTAAGACTAACACTCAGGCAAAATTAATCACACTTGCATTTGAAGAAATAGAAAGGCTCTGTAAGGCTTTAAACTATCGAATAGATCATAAAGCAAATCCAGCAATCTTAGGAGACTTGATGCTTACTTGTACAAGTGAGCAAAGTAGAAACTTTAGTTTTGGAATGAATCTTATAAACCATAACTTAAACACAGCTCTTAAAAAAGTAAACAGCACAGTAGAAGGGTATAACACAGCTTTTTCAATACCGTTTTTTGCAAATAAAACAAAATTACCACTTGCAGAGTTTATCTTTAATATTTTGGAAAAAAATAAGCCGGAAAGGGTTAGGAAAGATTTCGCCTCATTTGTAAAAGAAACCTAAATGTTTCCTTGGAGTTTTTCTGAAAGCCTTGATAGTTGAAGAGTTACTGTTACTGCAAGAATAGTCACAATTATTGCATAAATAAGAAGAGAAATAATACCACTCCCGTCAGGTAGCCATTTTTTAACATAAGAACCTACAAATTCCTGAATTACACTGTTCCAGGCAAGTGCTGCCACTAGCCCAAATCCACTTGTTGAGAGAGTTACCATTTGCTTTACAGCTTCTACATGAAGTTTTTTGCTAGCCTTAGTCTTTTTATTTGTTTTAGTTGCCATTACAAGGTATTATAGCATATTTTTAAAGCTGGTAGTTGATTTTTATCGGGAAATATGCGTTAATAAATTACAAATATATATGTTTACTCCCAAATTTACAATTACTAATAAGATTCTTAAAAACATAGGTAGTATTGAAGCCAGCAAAGAAGTTATTGATCATGCACCACTTCTCCCTTACTACGAAAAAGAGTTTAGAAAAGACGCAATGGTTAGATCAGTTCATCATGGAACTCATATGGAAGGAAACGAGCTCAATTTATCCCAGGCAGAGCGTGTTTTAGAAGGACAAGATATTCCTGCAAGAGAAAGAGATGTACAAGAAGTAATTAATTATAGAGAAGTAATGGAATATGTCGAAAAGACACAAGTTTTAGATACTAAAACAGGGACAGTAGAAGATGTTATAAAGCAGATTCATAAACTAACTGTAGATAAGATTTTAGCTCCTGAAAAATGCGGAGAATATAGAAAAACTCAGGTAGTTGTTAAAAATAGTATCTCTGGAGAGGTTTCTTTTAGACCACCCATGGCAGTTGCTGTGCAGTTTCAAATAAAGGATTTAATTGCGTTTATAAATAGTTTGACAGGAGAAGATATTCATCCAATTTTGAAGAGTGGAGTTGTTCATTACGAATTAGTAAGAATCCATCCATTTATTGATGGAAACGGAAGAGTTGCAAGGGCCTTATCTACACTTATTCTTTTTAAAGAAGGATATGATATAAGAAAGTTTTTTTCACTGGAAGAATACTTTGATTCTAATGCTTTATCTTATTACGAGGCTTTGCAAAGTGTTGAAAAAAGTAAAGGGGATTTAACACATTGGCTTGAATATTTCTCACTTGGACTTGCAATTGAACTTTCAAAGATAAAAGATAGGGTAGAAAAGATATCAGTTGATGCAAAGTTAAAAGAGAAGCTGGGTGGACGTCCTTTAATGCTTTCTGAAAGACAACTTAAGATAATAGAATATATTCAAAAAACAGGATACTTGCAAAATAAGGCATTTTCTCAACTTTTCCCAATGATTTCAGAAGATACAATCTTAAATGAACTAAAAGAGCTATTAAGTAAGGGAATAGTTAAAAAGCAAGGCGTAACCAAGGGTGCAAGATATATAATGAAATGATTATGGAGAGAAGTGAAGGATTAAAGATACCGGAAAGAAAAGAAATAGGAGGTATGAGAGTATTAGTTGTTGATGATTATGGGTCTGTTAGAAATGTTATGCAAAAAATGGTAATGAGAATTTTGGGAAGTAAAGGATTAGTTGAAATTGCAGAAGATGGAGAAGAAGCCTTGGGAATACTAAGAAAAGAAGCTTTTCAGTTAGTAATTTCTGATGGTAAAATGCCAAAAATGAACGGTGTTAAACTTGCAGAAGAGGCGATAAAACTAGTCAATCCACCATTAATGTTTGTTTTAACAAGTACAGATGTCCATGAATTAGGTTTTTCAGGGCATAAAGAAGATTTGCAAAGACAACTAAGAGAACGCGGGGTAGATATTTTTATAGAAAAACCGATTTCTTTTGAAAAGATGAAAGAGTTGATAGGAGAGGTTAAAGAAAAACTAAGAGGAGAAGAAGGAGAAGAGTACAAATGATATTTTATGAACTTTCTAAATATTTTGAAAAGATGGAAGAAACCTCATCAAGGCTTTCTTTGATAGATATTTTATCCGAGCTTTTTAAATCAGTAAAGTCAGCAGACGAGCTTGAGAAAATAACCTACCTAATTCAAGGGAGAATTGCTCCTTTTTTTGAAGCAACTGAGATTGGCATGGCAGATAAAATGGTTGCAAAATCAATTGCTCGTTCGTTTAAATCTACACAGGAAAAAGTATTAAAACTTTATCAAGAAATAGGAGACATGGGTAAAGTTGCAGATAAGTTAAGTAGAGAACAAGATACAAAAAGTGAGAAGTTATCAGTCTTAGAAGTTTTTGAAAATTTAACAAAAATTGCTGAAACTTCTGGAGAAGGAAGCGTTGAAATAAAGCAAAATTTATTATCAGATATTTTGCAAAAAATGGATCCTTTGTCTGCAAGATATCTTGTTAGAATTCCTCTTGGTAATCTTAGACTTGGTATTGGAGATCCAACAGTTTTAGACGGTCTTGCTAAAGCAATTTTAGGAAATAAAAGTAAAAGAAAACTTTTAGAAGGAGCGTACAATAGAACTTCTGATCTTGGTTTAATTGCAAAAACATTAAAAACACATGGGCTTTTAGTAGTTGAAAAACTAGATATTCAAATTGGAAAACCGATCAGGTCTGAGCTTTGTGAAAGACTTCCAACCCCTGAAAAGACCATTGAAAAGATGGAAAAAGTAGACGCTCAATATAAATATGATGGATTTAGGGTGCAAATCCATAAAGATAATGACAAGGTGTATATGTTTTCAAGAAATTTAGAAAACATGACCCATATGTTTCCAGAACTTATTAAAGCAACTAAAAAACAAATTAAGGCAAAAACAGCGATTTTAGACACAGAAGCGCTTGCATACAATACTGAATCAGAAGAGTTTTTACCTTTTCAAGAAACTACCAAGCGAAGAAGAAAACATAATATTACTGAAATGGCTCAAAAACTTCCTTTAAAAGCTTTTGTTTTTGATATTTTGTATAAAGATGGTAAATCTTTAATTGATGAACCACTTTATAAAAGACTTAAGATCTTAAAAGAAACTATTGATTCAGATGATGTTTTAATTCCCTCAAAAAATCAGATCATAGAGGATTCAAAGACATTAGGACTTCTTTTAGATGATGCAATTTCTAAAGGCCTTGAAGGATTAGTAGTTAAAAAAATAGAAAGTAAGTATGAAGCAGGGGGGAGAAATTTTAACTGGGTAAAATTAAAAAGACATTCTGCTGGAGAACTGCAAGATACAATTGACTGCGTAATCTTAGGATATGTTACTGGTAAGGGGAAGAGAACTGCTTTTGGAGCAGGGGCTCTTCTAGTTGGCGTTTATGATAGTAAGTTAGATGAATTCGTAACAGTTTCAAAAATAGGAACAGGTCTTTCAGATGATGAGTGGAGAGAAATTCATAAAAGAGCAGATAAGATTAAAGTAGATCATAAACCTGCTCGAGTTAATTCTAAAACCACTCCATCGGTTTGGATAAGGCCTGAGATTGTTATAGAAGTCTTAGCGGATGAGATAACCAGAAGTCCTATCCATACTGCAGGAATGGCAAGAGAAAATCCTGGATATGCACTTCGTTTTCCAAGACTGGTTTCATTTAGAGATAAGGACAAAAAAGCAGAGGATGCAACAACAGTCAAAGAATTAATTGATATGTATAATCAGCAAGGGAGAAAATAACATAGAAACAATACGTTGACTTTATGAAATACATAACAGATCTCCATCTCCACTCAAAATATTCAAGAGCAGTTAGTCAGCAAATGATGCTTCCCGTAATGAGTACCTGGGGAAAGAAAAAAGGATTAGACGTACTTGCAACAGGAGATTGGACTCATCCTTTATGGTTTAGACACATAACAGATCTTTTAGAAGAAAAAAAAGAAGGGTTATTTGGTTTAAAGGAAAACAAGAATTCAAAAGATAAAGAACCTCTTTTTATTCTCTCAACTGAAATTTCAAGTATTTATTCACAGGGTGGAAAAACAAGAAGAGTTCACAATTTAGTTCTTTCTGAAAGCCTAGAAACAGTTGAAAAAATTAATAAAGAAATGAGAAATAGAGGTTTTAATTTAAATTCTGACGGAAGACCTATTATCGGACTTTCCTCGAGAAATCTCTTAGAGTTAGTTTTATCAATTGATAAAACTGCACTTTTAATTCCTTGTCATGTTTGGACACCATGGTTTTCTTTGTATGGATCAATGAGTGGATTTGATTCAATAGAAGAATGTTTTGGTGATTACTCAAAATACATTTTTGGAGTAGAAACGGGTCTTTCTTCAGATCCTGAGATGAATTGGAGAATAAAAGAGCTTGACAAAAGAACTATTCTTTCTTCTTCAGATGCACACTCAATGGCTAAGATGGGTAGAGAGGCAACTGTTTTTGAACTTGAAGATTTAACATTTAAAAATATTAGAAGAGCAATTATTTCCCCAAGCTTAAAAGCTGACTGGAAATCTCTTCCTGATAAGATTTCTTACACAATTGAGTTTTATCCTGAGGAAGGAAAATATCACTATACGGGACACCGCAATTGTCATATCTCACAAAGTCCTGAAGAGACTAAGAAAAAGGGCACTATTTGCCCTGTGTGTAATAGAAATTTAACTGTCGGAGTAATGCATAGAGTCGAAGATCTATCTTCATCTAATAGAAAGGGAAAAAGCAAAGTAGACGATAAAGGAGTTAAATGGATTTATGATCCGAGAGAGATTCATCCTCCTTTTATAAAGTTAGTTCCACTTTTAGAAATTGTTGCTGAGTCATTGTCTATGACAGTTGCAGCTCAACGGGTAAAAGATAAGTTTGATCAGCTTTGTTTAGTTTTTGGATCAGAAATAAATGCATTACTAAATGTTTCTATTGATGATTTAAAAAAGCAGGTAGATGAGAGGCTTGTAGAGGGAATAGTAAAAGTAAGAAAGGGAGATATTGTAATAAATCCAGGATTTGATGGTCAATATGGAGTAGTTAAGATTTGGAATAGTGAAAATAAAGATGAAAAAGAGAACAAAAATACTGTAACTCCGTTAAAAAAGAATCAACTAGGACTTGACTTTTAATTGAGGCTAGAATACTATCAACTTAGAGTATATTTTTGAAGGGAGGTGAAAATAATGGCACAATCAAGTTTAGATTCCCTAACAAAACCTATTGAGAAATTGTATGCAGGTCTTCCCGCTATTCCAGTGGCTTGGCGCGATGTAATTGTTGCAGTCTCTCCATGGCTTGCCTTAATATTTGGAGTTTTGGGAGTTTTTGGTTCACTCTCTGCGTTTGGTATTTCAACAGTTCTTTCACCCTTAGTTGTTTTAGGTGGAGGAGTAGGAACAGCAACATCATTAATAGCTGTTTCTGTAATTGGTTTAGTAACAAGTGTTTTAATGCTTATTGCTTTTCCAAGTCTTTTAAAAAGAAAAATGCTAGGTTGGAAATATCTTTTCTGGGCAGAATTATTAGGAATTGTCTCATCTGTTGTAAGTCTTACAATAACAGGTGTCGTTTTAGGATTAGTTTGGCTTTATTTCTTGTTCCAAATAAAACCCGCATATAAATAGTTAGGGAACAAAAAAGAAAGGCTATCCGTTAAAATTTTCGGATAGCTTTTTTGTGGATTTTAAGGTATATAATATAGGCAAATGTTTGATAGCAGAGAAGAAGCTGCTCAGATGCTTTCAATAAAGCTCTTATCATTGGTTAAAGAAAAAAATATAGTTGTCTTAGCTTTAGCAAGAGGAGCAATTACAATGGGAAAAATAATTGCAAACTATTTTTCTGTTCCTTTTGACATACTTGTTTTTAAAAAAATAGGAGTATCTCAAAATAAAGAGCTTGCAATTGGTGTAATTGGTCCTAAGAATACAATATTTTGGAATAATGATATTTTAAAAAAGCTTGGTCTTTCTAAAAAAGAAATAATTTCGCTTAAAAAACAAAAAGAAAAAGAAAGAAGAAGATTAGAAAAGGAGTTACGTTTAGGAAGAAAACCTCTTGAGCTTTTAGATAAAACAGTAATTTTAATTGATGATGGAGTAGCAACTGGTGCAACAGTTATGGCAGCACGAATTTATCTAAGAAAACAAAAAGTAGAAAAAATTATTCTTGCAACACCAGTTATTGCAAAAGATACATATAAAGAAATTAAAGAATTTTTTGACAAAATTATTTTTATTAAAAAACCTAGGAATTTCCATGCTGTTGGAGAGTTTTATAAGAACTTTAGGCAGGTAGGAAATAAGGAGTCAAGATTAATACTGAATCAGTTTAGAAAGAAGAAAGAATAAATAGTATAATAGTACTTAATATGAAATTAATAGTAGGACTTGGTAATCCCGGATTAAAACACGAAAAAACCAGACACAACTTTGGTTTTCTTTTAATAGATAAATTCTTAAAGGAGTTTTCTGTTGGTAAAACCAATGTTTTTAAAGAAAGTAAGAAGTTTAAAGCAGAAATTGCAGAAATTGAATGGAATAGAAAATCAACTTCAGGTAAAAAATTAAGCTCAGTAGAGAAAGTAATTTTGGTAAAACCTGTTACTTTTATGAATAATTCCGGATTGGCGGTAAAAACAATTTCTGATTTTTATAAAATAAAGGCTTCTGATATATGGGTATTACATGATGATTTAGATTTTTTATTAGGAGGTTTAAAAATTAAACAGGGTGGTTCCTCAGCGGGACATAGAGGCGTTGAATCAATTATTAAACATCTTTCCTCTGAAAAGTTTTGGAGATTTAGACTTGGAATAGGAAGACCAAAGTCTCATGAAAAATTAAGAAATTCAGAAGATTATGTACTTCATGAATTTGATCATGGAGAGACAGGGGATGTGAGAAAGCTTATAAAAAGAGGAGTAGTAGCGCTGGAAACTGCTTTAGAAAAAGGAATGGAAAAAGCAATGATTCGTTATAACTCAAAATAAGAATGAAATCAGTAAAACAAATACTTAATAAATTTAATCCTGCAACAGACAAATACATTTCTCGTGAATTTCAATCCTATGGAATACATCTTGCAGAAGAACTTGATGATTATAAGCATAGAAGTTTATTTATAAAACTTGCTAAGACAGTACACAGGTCAATTCTTGAAAAAGCATTAAGCTTTACTGTTGATAGTAATGCAAAAAATAAAGGAGCACTTTTTATGTGGAAGTTAAAAGAGTTAAAAAAAGAAGGGGAAAATAAAAAGTGACCTCTAAGAAAAAAGCTGCTTTTTATTTAATATTTATTCTTTCTTTTGTGCTCTCACTTTCTCTCTTTATCTTTAAAGATTTTTTCAGAGACTCAAAATCACTTGGTTTATTTGGAATATTTTTAATAAATTTTGTTTCAAACGCATCATTTTTTGTTTCAGGGCCAGCTTTTCTGTCAGTTATTGCAGGAGGATCTTTATATAATCCTATTTTAGTTGCTTTGGTTTCTTCAGTTGCAGCAACGCTTGGGGACATGATTGGTTTTCTAGTTGGATTTTCAGGAAGAAAAATAATTCTTGAGAAATTAGAAAAAAAATTCTGGTTTTCTGTGTTAGAAGATTATTTTAAAAAGTATGGGGGGCTAATGCTTTTTTTCCTTGCTTTTATTCCAAACCCGTTTTTTGATGCAATCGGTTTAGTTGCTGGAATATTTGTGTATTCTCCGAAGAAATTTATAATAATAGTAACGTTAGGAAGATTTCTAAGATACCTTATCTTAGCAGGAATAGGAGCACGTATTTAATATGATTGCACATGTAATAATATCGGGGTTTGTGCAAGGAGTAGGGTATAGACAATTTGTTAAAAAAGAAGCCTCTGAATTAAGTTTAAAAGGTTGGGTTAAAAACATTGACAGGGGAAGAGTGGAAGCTCTTTTTAAAGGTAAAAAAG
>DASRON010000008.1:0-7470 GCA_035646815.1 Patescibacteria group bacterium
ACTAAAAACAGAACTTGTAAAAATAAGAGGAGTTAAGCTAGAAAGCCCTAATTTTAAGTTTGAAAACACGCCGGAGGGCGAATTTATCGAAAATGTTTTGGCATCAAAGGCTCAGCTGGATAGGCAACAAAATAGAAGACAAGTTATCCAGAAAATGAAAGCGAGGTTAGAGATGGGTTATTGGAGTTTCTGTATGCCTCTAGGATTAGTTAATGTTAAGCATCCTATTCATGGTAGGATATTAGCTTCTAGCGAGCCTTTTGCCTCCATATATAAAGATGCTATTGAGCAATATAGGGATGGTGTTTTGCATACCTTAGATGATGTTCAAGAGTTTGTTAATAAAAAATATAAAGAACACAATATTGTTCATAAAATGTCTTTAAGTAATGCAAAGCTGATGTTAACGCAGATTCTTTATGCAGGATATTTAGAGTATAAGAAATGGAATGTTCCATTGATGAAGGCTAAGCATGAAGGATTTATTTCAATTGAGACATATGAAGCAGTGCAAGAGAGGCTGCAAGGCAAATCAAAGCCTTGGCATAGAAAAGATTACCACCTAGACTTTCCATTACGCCCTCACGCCCTCTGTGATAGCTGTGGAACGCCTATGTCAGGAAGCTATAGTACGGGTCGTAATGGAATAAGATACCCTCATTATTATTGCAGAGGAGAAGGCTGTAAGTATATTTGGAAAACAATAACAAAAGAAACATTTGAAAACCAGTTTAAGGCATTACTTTCAAAAGTTAAGCCTGATGATGATTTGATTGATTTGATAAGAGATGTCTTACTTGTTGAATGGAATAACCGTTTAGAAAATTACTCGTTAGGTAGGGGCAATATTCAAAGTGAGCTTGAGAAAATCGAAGGAGAAATTAGTGATTTTGCTGAGATGGCTAATAGAGCTAGCAAAACAGGAGGACAATCGCTCGTTGATATTTATGAAGCAAAGATTAAAGAGTTAGTGGGTAAAAAGAAAGAGCTAGAGAAGAACCAAAAACAAGATAATTACACCGACAAAGATTTTGGAACCGCTTCAAAGAAAGTCTTTGATACATTAAAAAAGCCTATGGAGATGTGGCAAAGTGATGAATATAACGATAAAAGAACAGTTATCTCTATGTATTTTGAAGAGAATTTAAGATACGACTATTTTAGTGGATTTGGAACCGCTACTTTGGCTTATCCTGTAAGCCTAATCACTGAAAACCGCCCCTTGCGGAGCGGTAGTGTGGAGATGTCCGGCAGTGAACCGGAGTCCAAAAATAACTTTAAAAAATTTCTACAAGCGTAGTCGATTATTTTTAAATCTCCTTATTCTCAATTCCAATCGACAGGAAAGAATAAAGTTAAGGTTATAAATTCAGAGTAAGGATCTAACCGTCTCCTCACTGTTTTCCCAACTATGTTTATGCCTATATTTTCCCGTTGGGAGGAATATATAGACAGGCTCAATTTACTTAAGCGTATGCGTAGGCAAATCGGCCGCGACTATTAGAATAGTCTGCATTTATATTTTTGATTAATTTAACGACTTTAATCGTGTCGGCTTGCAATTTTTTAAGGTACAATCTTGTCGAATCAATTCATCCCCAATTAAGTTCAAATTATATACCTTTTATACCTAGAAGTCAACTTTCTGAAGCTAGTTTTAGTTCTTGCTCAATGTCTCTTTGAACATCTCTTCTTTTAATTGCTTCTTTTTTTTGATATTCTTTTTTACCTTTCCCAAGACCAACCTCAACTTTTATTAAATGACCCTTTATATAAAGGGAAATAGGAAAAAGTGAAAGTCCAAGTCCATCAATTTTAGATTTTAGTGAAATTATTTGTTTTTTATGAAGAAGAAGTTTTCTGCTTCTGCTTTCACTGTAATTATCAGGCCTTGCAAACTTATATGGATAGATTTTTGCACCAACTAAATATGCTTCAGAGTTCATGATTCTGACATAACTTCCGTTTATATCTATTTGATTTAGTCTTATTGCTTTTACTTCTGCACCATAAAGACTAATTCCTGCTTCAAAAGACTCTTTAATATCATAGTCAAAACGTGCCCGTTTATTATATATTTTCATAAGCAAATAATACGCTAAAGAAAAGAAAATGTAAAATTTGACAACTTGCGCCTTGCAAGCTATATATAGTTTATAAATCTATGGCAGGTTTAGCTGAAAGAATAGCAAGAATAAGGCCTGGAAGAGAATTTTGGGGAGGAAGTAGTTATCAAAAGCAAAGGGCAGAAGTATTTGAAAAGAGTAAGGGTAATTATGATGCTGCTCAGAGGGCAGCATCAAGCTTAGATCTTCCTCGAATACTTTCAGAATGCATTAGTCCTTATGGAGTTAATACTATTGCTATAGAGGAAGTTACGCAAGGATTAGATGATAAAACTCAGACCATTCCAACTAGAAAACCATCATTAATAGGCTCTCCCTTAACTGGTTACGAAAGCACAGCTGGTATGTTTGCAGTAAAGATTGTAGGCGCAAGCTACATGTTTGTTAAAAAAGAGGATCAAGTAAAAAAAGGTTTTAGAGGAGAAGTTATTTGGGTAAATATCAGGGTAGATGAAGGAGCTAATATAGAGGTATTAGCTAAGAGAAGAAAATATCCAAAAATAGAACTAAAAAGAGGACTGGTGTTAGCAAGAGAAAATTTACAAGCAGTCTTGTTTGATGCGGTAGTGTCTCCTTATCATTTGACAAGAGGAGCGAAAGAAGATTATCCTCTTCCAAGATAATTTATTTTATCTCTATTTCGTAGATTTTATCTTCAGAAAGAACCAATATTTTTTTATCATTTTCACTTACTTCAAAGTCTTTAGCTTTTGCTAAAATATCTGTTTGATATTGCTCTTTATATCCTCCATCTTTTCCAACAACTACTATCCTGCTATTCCCATTATCTAAAACATAGATATTTTCAAAATCAATGTTTGTATATAACTTAGAAGGATTTGAAAATGGCTTATCAAGGCCAGAAGTATTGAAACTATCAGCTTTTCCTCTAGTATATTTTAGAATTGGCCCATCTGATAAAAGAATCCAGATAGATCCGTCAATTGCCATACTTGTAGCATTTGTTAAGTCAGGGGAGACATCGGTTGCGAAATAATTTGTTTTAACATATCCTGATCCTGCAGGAACAAACTTTAATACTCCTCCTTTTGTTTTATCTAAAACATAAATATTCCCAAAATACACGCCAAGACCTGTGGGTTTAGTCCAATCATCATCGTTTTTAATAATTTCCTTACTGTCTTTATATACACTTTTATCATCTAGGTAAAAATTACTTTTTCCATCAGTTGCAAAAGCATTTCCTGAATTTTTAAGCTCAAAAGACAGTAGGGAGCTTGCATTCTCTTTTACTTCTTTTGCAGAAGTAGAATTAATACCAGACACAGAAGAAAGGGCGCTTGTTACCTTTTCTTTTAACTCATTTATTTGTTTTTCTTGTTTTGAATCTTTTGGAAACTTGTCTTTGGCATCTTTTAGTATTTTTTCTGCTTCTTGAAAGCTTTCTCTTGCTAGGTTTTGATTTAGGTCAGAAAGACTTTGTCCTTCATCGTATTTTTTCTGAGCTTGAGGATAAATATTATTAAAAAGGGCTTCCACTTTTGCATCATTTTGTCTTTTAATACTTAGAAAAATACCAATTATAAAAATGCTTATTAGAGTTACAGCAATTACAATAAGTCCAGTTTTTGAACGTGGTATTTTTATTTTTCCAATTAAGCTTAGCGGATAATTTAAAATGGGAGTAACTAAAGAAAAATAGTTTCTTTTTGACTTTTCACTAGAAACAGAATAGTCTTCTTTTTCTAGATTTTCTTTTTTTATACTTTCCTCTATCACTTTTTCAGTTCCTAAAGTTACCTGTATTTCTTCTTCTTTTGAATATTGAACAACTACAGATGCAGCAGCAGCTTCTCCTCCTCCGTGAATCATAGGAGCAATTGTTTCTGCTATATCTAATGGTTTTTGATGATCTAAGAGAGAGCTTAATTTCTCACTTGTTATCGTTTCTGAGAATTGTCTTGTTTGGATAATAATAAGATCTTTGTTTTTAAGAAATCCAGAAGCATACTTTATTTTTTCTTCATTATTTCCTTCAAGAAGTGTTCCAAATTCTTCACCTCTTTTAATATCTATTCTTCCTCCACCAATAGAAAATAAATAAAGAATATCATTTAAAACAGTTGCGATAACAAGAGAATAATCAATATCATCAGGAAACTTTTTTGTAGTAAGTTGAACAACTCCTTTAATAGATTCAAGATCTTTTGATTCTAGGGAAAAATATTCTTGTTCAAGGGTTGTTAGAATTTCTTTTCCTATTCCACTTAAAGATAAATGTTCATCTTCGTGTTCGGAATGCTCAGTGTGTACATGCTCCTCATGGGTTTTATCATCATGTTTTTTTTCAAGCGATAAAACAGCAAAAAGCTTCCCAGCATTATATGCCTGTGCCCAGGAATTACGGGTTGGAGTGGCAACAATATTCGCAAAAGTTAGGTTCTTGTCAGGCATTAATTTATAGTATAGCAAGAGCTATTAAAAAAAGCGAAATTGTCAATAAAAGAAGGATATATGAAAAAATTTTTAGACCTTCAGAGCTTTGTTTTTGAATTAATGTTTTATTCATTGTTATAACTTGATTAAGAATTATAATTTGAAAAATAACAAAAAGAAAAATTAAAGAAACAATTCCAATTTTAAAAAACACAAAAGGTTTTAGTGCATCCATTAAATAGTTTACATCAAATGACATCTTTGTCTCCTCCCATTAAGTTTTGAACAACATCTATAACTTTTTCAGGATGTGGAGCTGCTAGAAAATCAAAATTCATTTTTTCTCCTGCTGTTTGAATAAATACATCGCCATAGTTAAAAAAAGATCTTATAAAGCCTGTTTGAATATAATCAACGTCTTCAATTAAATTAAGTTTAGTTATTGCAACGTCATGGTAAATAATATCTGAAAAATCAATATCAACAATCCTCTCATCTGTTACAAGGGAAGTATTGTAAAACCAGTTTAAAAAGCTGATAAACGCAAAACTAATTATAGCTAAATAATAGAAGGTAAAAAGAACAAAGACATAGGACAGGGGAAGAGTAAAAGGAACAAACGAATTATTAAATAATATAAATCCAAAAATTGGTAAGATACTAAATATAAACACAGTAATAACCCAAGGGACATTGGTTACTAGATGACTTCTTAGAAAAAGAAAAATTTTCTCATCAGCCCCCTGATCTCTAAATGAAATTCCTTCAGGTTTTAATTTAAAAGAGGTTAAGATATTTACATTTTTTTTGTAAACAGTCTTAGAAAATTCCGAATTATTATTTTTAATAATTTTTTTCTTAACCTTGTTTACAGAGATTTCGGTTATTTTGTTTTTCTTAGGTGCGATAAAAATATCTACCATACTTTTTCTAAGCTGGATAATATCCTATTTCTTATTTTTTTTCAATGTTAAAGAGTGGTCCGACAATTTGGATATTGGCAGGAGCTCTAAGATTAAACCAATCTTTAAACTCAGAACCGCTAAATGATTGTGATCCTCCATCTCCGGACAAGGTAATTGAATTTGTTTTTCCCGATCCGAGATCGGCGGAAACTTCTATATTTGAAACATTATTAAAAGGTGTTTTACTTTTTGAGCGAAGTTCTGATTTTACTCTTTCTTCGCTCCAAATCTCTCCTCCATATGGGTGAGGTTTATCAGTTTGATAAAGATGATCTTTTGAAGAAGAATCTATTCTTGCCAATAAAATTACATTAACAATATCAGCAACTTCATTTGGTTTTAGCCAAGCGGTGTTTTGATAACTGTTTCTTGCTCCCCAATCGCAATAAAACCAGGGAGACTCTTTATCATATGCTCGTTCATTTAACTCACTAAAGCTTGATGGGTTTCCGCCGGGCCCATCAAACTTTCCCAAATTTTGAATATACCCGCCGTGAGTCGATGCATATTGGGTAAAGCCGGGATTTCCTCCATCCATCATAACCCATCCTTTTGTTGCCTCAACTGCGGCTTCCCAGTTTCCACTCTTAGGGTCGGGACGAAAAACTTGGCATGCTTCCGTGGTACAAATGTGACCATTTCTCTGCATGGAGTTTAAGGCATAAGTTCTTGCAGCAACAGCTTGAGCTTTTAGAGCATTCATGCCACCTTGGTCGCCCCAGCTATTAGGGACTTCCCAGATTCTTTTTACATAATCTTCTATGCTAAAAGTACCGTAACCATCGACACTAATTTGACTATTTTGATCATAGTCTTTTTTTAAATTCATACTTGGGTAGTATTCCTGAAGAATTTGTTCTTCACTTTGTCCTGCTCTTGCTCTCCCCCAAGCCCCGTATTGATTAAGGCCGTTTCTATGTGGAGCTCCATAAGTAAAAAAAGCGATCCGAGGAGAAAAACCAGGGTCTACGCTTCTATCGTCAGAACACCCCCGAGTAGAAGTTCCTGCAGATCTAGGAATATTTAAACTCCCTAGTTTTTTAGCTAATAAGTCTTGCTGTTTTGCAGAAAGTTCTGCAATTTGTCCTGATAATTTAGATTGGTAATCTTTTGCACCAGAAACAATTCCATCTAGTTTTGCTGATTGTTCATCAAGCCCTACTTTTGCAGCAGATAGTTTTATTTCTTCTGCTTCAAGATTTTTTTTCTTTGTCTCCAAATTAGTAACAGAAAGAGCAATGTTGGTAATTATTGCTTTGTCTCTATTAGTAGTAGCCCTGTGGTATGCCAGAAGTTGGGTAATATCAGACGCAGAGCTAGAAGAAAGAAAAACAAGAATAGGAGAACTGTAATAACTTTTAATATAATACTCTCTAATAGTTATGTTTAAAATTTCCTGCTGTTTTGCAAGCTCTTTATATCCATTATCAATATTCTTTTTTTTAACCAGAAGATCATTTTCAATAACTGAAATCCTTGTTTTTATTTGATTTATTTGATCTCTTAGTCCATCAAGTTGCGATTCAAGAGGCTTTGTAGCATTAATTGATTGGTTTAAAGCACCTGTTAGATCATTAATCTGACTAGTTATATTTTCAAACTCATCAGAGGAGCTTTTAGGGACATTTATAAAAGAAAAAGAGAGAAGAAGTATGGACAAAAATAATAATAGGAAAAGTTTCTTCATAGAGTTTGTCAATTATAACAAAAATGCATAACTTTCGTTTTGTTTATAGAGGTTATAATTTCTACTTGAAAACTGGCGTTTTTATGCTATACTACAGGCAATTATGGAAGACTTAGGTTTTGAAGAGACTTCCCTGAATATTAATCCTCGCCCAAAAAAACGATTACCTTCGCGAGCACTTTTTTTAGTTGTTGTAATAATAATACTTATTCTAATTATTTTTGCCATATTTCGCTCTTTTTTTGCAAGCTCTTCTAATGAGTCAATTTCACCAACGCCAACAACAACGGAATTT
>DASRON010000009.1:0-2781 GCA_035646815.1 Patescibacteria group bacterium
GATGGTAAGTTAAATTGGAGAAATCTTAAAAAAGCAATGAATGCAAATAACTTAAATACTAAAAACTTAGTTTTACCAGAACAAGTTCACGGAAAAGATATAGAAATTATTAAAGATGCTTTTAAAAAAGTAATTGCTAAAAAAGATGGTTTAATAACCAAAAATAAAAGTATTTTTTTAGGAGTTGTATCTGCAGACTGTGTTCCTCTCGTGTTTTACTCATCAAAAAATAAAGAAATTGGAGTTATTCATGCTGGATATAAAGGAATACTAAAAGGAATTTTAGACAATGTTACCGATTATTTTAAACTAAATAATAAGTCTCTAAAAGATATAAAAGTTTTAATTGGTCCTTCAATTGGAGTATGTTGCTATGAAGTTAGTAAAGAAACGATAAATGAATTTGATAGAGTTTTTTTGGGAATGGAAAATATTTATCAAAAAAAAGGAAATAAATATTTTTTAGATTTAAAAGCAGTAATTAAAAATATTTTACTTAAATCAGGATTTTCAGAAGAGAACATGGAGTTTTCCAGTCTTTGCACAAAAGATAATTCTTCAATTTTATACTCTGCAAGAAAAAGCAAGAATAAAAGATATGGTGAGTTTGTCACAATTGCAGGAATGTTATGAAAATAAATAGAATTCATTTTGTTGGTATAAAAGGTGTAGGAATGACGCCTCTTGCAATTATTGCAAAAGAGGCTGGCTTTGTGGTTACAGGTTCTGATGTAGACAAAGAATTTATTACTGATGAATCTTTAAAAAAAGCAGGTATTTCTACTGTTGTAGGTTTTTCAGAAGGACACGTAAGAGGAGCAAATCTTGTAATTATTACCGGTGCTCATGGTGGTTTTGAAAATATTGAGGCAAAGACTGCCAAGAGTATGAATGTTCCTGTTTGGACTCAGGGTCAAGCTGTTGGTGAATTTATGAAAGGAGATCTTTTTAAAAAGAAGTTTTTTGGAATATCAGTTGCAGGTTCTCATGGTAAAACAACAACCACAGGTATGATTGCAACAATCCTAAGACATGCAGGTCTTGATCCGTCTTACGTTATAGGAACATCATCGATACCATCTTTAGAAAATGCTGGTCACTTAGGTAAAGGAGAGTATTTTGTATCAGAAGCAGATGAATATGCATCAGAACCAGTTTCTGATAAAACCCCTAAGCTTCTTTGGCAAAAACCAAAAGTTGCAATTGTTACAAATATTGATTTTGACCATCCTGATTTATATTCTTCAGTAGATGAAATAAAAGATGTTTTCTTAAAATTTGCAAACAATCTTTCAAGTACTGGAATTTTAATCGCTTGTGGAGATGATTTGTACAATAAAAAACTTTTAAAAGAATTTAAAGGAAATAAAGTTACTTATGGATTTTCAAGTGAAAATGATTATAAGATAACTAAAATAAGTTTCTCTAATTCTCAAACATTTTTTTGGGTTTCGGGAAGGAATACTGATTTCGGAGAATTTTCAGTAGGTGTTTTAGGGGAACATAACGCACTTAATGCCTTAGGTGCAATTGTTACTTGTCTTGAGTTAGGAGTATCAATTGAGAAGATAAAAAAAGCTATTCCTTTTTATAAAGGAAGCAAGAGAAGATTTGAATATATAGGAATTCTTAATTCAGGAGCTCTTCTTTTTGATGATTATGCACACCATCCTTTTGAAATAAAGAAGACATTAAAATCAATAAAAGAAGCGTATCCAAAATCAAAGATTGTTTGTTTTTTTCAGCCCCATACCTACTCAAGAACAAAAAAATTATTCGATCAATTTATATATTCTTTCTCTGATGCAGATGAAATTATTATTGCAGACATTTTTTCCTCAGAGCGTGAAGAAAAAGATTCTTCAGTTTCATCTAGTCTTTTAGTTGAATCTATTGCAAGATTGCATCCAAATGTTAAGTTCTTGCCAGGGCTTGAAGATGTGGTAAAATATATCGATCAAAAAGAGTATGGAAGGAATACTATTGTTTTAACAATGGGAGCGGGAGATATTTATAAAATTAAAGATAATTTAAAATTTAATAATGAAACTTAATTTAGAAAAAATGATTATTAAGGGACAAAATAAATTGCTTGGAACTGTTTCTGTTTCAGGTTCTAAAAACGTTGCTTTAAAAGTTTTAGTAGCTGCTTGTCTTACTAATGAAGAAGTAACAATTGAAAACGTACCTTTAATTTCAGATTTTAAAATTATGGCAGAAATCATTGAGCAGTTGGGCGGAAAGGTAAAAATAAATGATCACAGTATTACAATAAAAATTAAAAAATTTAAAACTAATAAGATAACCTTAGGAAAAGCTGCAGAAATAAGAACATCGTTTATGTTTCTTGCTCCGCTTCTTGCAAGAGAAGGAAAAGCTATTATTCCAAATCCAGGAGGGTGTAGGATTGGTGCAAGACCAATAGATAGAATTATAGATGGGCTTGAGAAAATGGGAGTTGTTGTTAATTATGAAAGTGAAGATGGATATTTTCACGCAAGCCTTTCAAAAGGAAAACTTTCTGGAACAAGGTATATTTTTTCCAAAAACACACATACTGGAACAGAAACAATGATACTTTCAGCAGTGCTTGCAGAAGGAACAACTGTTTTAAGAAATGCTGCTTTAGAACCAGAAGTTGATGAGCTTATTGCGTTTTTAAACAAAATGGGCGCAGACATAGAAAGAACAGACAAAAGAGTAATTACAATACGCGGAGTAAAAAAACTTCATGGAACAACTTTTAAAATAGGCTTTGATAGAAATGAGGCAGTGACCTTT
>DASRON010000010.1:0-3114 GCA_035646815.1 Patescibacteria group bacterium
TTATAATTGTTTTTCATGAGACAGAAAATGTTGCCTATGCATTAAAATGGCAAATCTTTACTTTAGTATTTTTATTTATAGGAATTACTTTTCTTTTATTTGGGCTTCATAAAAAGATTTTTTCAGATCTTGATATTACTAAAAGGGAAGAGAGAAAAGAGTTTTATAAAATTTCTTTAATTTTATCGATAAGCTATTTAATTGCAACAATTATTTTTAAAGGTCCTGTTTTTTACATAAGCGTTGCAGCAGCAGGAATTGTTTTAGGAATATATATTTTATCTTTAATAAATAATTATATAAAGGCAAGTGTGCATTTAGCAGTTTCTTCTGCTTTTGTTTTAACACTTGGAATTATTTATGGAATAAATGTTTTTTTAATAGTTTTTTTAATAATTCCCTTAACTGCTTGGTCAAGGTTTTATCTTAAAAGACATAAACCTTTGGAAATGCTTATTGGATCATTAGTTGGAATCTTTATTACTCTTGTAACTGTATTATTTTCAAAAACTTTCTTATAATATACAAATGATTGATCATAATAAATTAAAATTTTCATTTAAATATGCAATTGAGGGAATTGGTTATGCTTTAAAATATGATCAAAACTTAAGAATTCATTTTCTTATTGGATTTTTGGTAATAATTTCAAGCATTTATTTTAGAGTAAATCCTTTTGAAATGGGTATTTTGGGAATTATGATACTTTTAGTTATTTCTACGGAAATGATAAATAGTGCAATTGAACAAATGGTTGATTTAATAACGAATGAGCATAGACAAGAAGCAAAAATTGCAAAAGACGTTTCAGCAGGAATGGTTTTAATTACTGCAATAGGATCTGTAATTGTTGGTCTCCTTATCTTTATTCCTCATATTGTAAAACTTTTTAAGTAGATTGCAGCTAAAGTTTGACAAGATTATTAAAAATCATATATTCTAGAATATATGGAAGAAGAGAATAATAACTCACAGCCTCCGGTTAATCCAGAACCGCAACAACCAGTAGTAAATCCTGTTAATCCTAATGTATCTCAACAACCTCAAGTTAATCCAGAGCCTCAAGCACAAAATGTTCCCCAAAATCCTATTTCTCAGGAGCCGACAGTTGCAAAAAATATGACTGAAACTCTTAATCAAACAGAATCTCCTCTAGGAAAACCTAAAAAACCTTGGCTTGCGATTATAATTGCTTTAGTTTTAGTAGCAATTGTTGGAATTGCTGCATACTTTTTATTAACAGCAAACAGTTCTGTCTCTGCTCCAATAAGTGACTTAGGAAGTAAGGAAGATATAGTTTCTCAGGAACAAAAAGTAACAGATCCTGATATTCAAGAACTTGATCAGGATTTAGTTAATGTAGGCAGCGATCTTTCGGGTATTGATAAGGGACTTAATGATAGTCCTGAAGACTTAACTCAATGATGAAAAGAATATTAATCTATTCCATATTATTTTTGTTTTTAACTGTGGGTACGGCTAATGCAGTAGTTTCTAATTCTGCATTAGTAGGAGAAGACGCAGCTCAAAAACTTCAAGATAAAAAAGCCCTGGTGCTTGAGAAAAGAGAAAATATTGCAAGTAAAGTTGTTGAAGTAAAAGAAAATATTAAAAAGAAAGTAACGGGAACGCTTCAGGAGAGAGCAAGGAGGGAAATTAAAAGAAGAGTTGTAGCTTTAAATAAAATTCTTGAAAGAATTGCAAAGATTAAAAGACTAAGTGATACTCAAGAAAAATCTCTTAATACTCAAGTACAGTCAGAAATTCAAAAACTTACTAATTTAGATGCTAAAATAGTAGCGGAAACTTACGCAGCAGCAATAAAAGAAGATGCACAGTCAATTATAAAATCATACAAAATTTATGCTTTCTTTATCCCTAATATTCACATCTTGGGAGCATCAGACGGAATGCAAAATGCAGCAGCTAAATTAGATGAGATTGCAGTAAGATTTGAAACAAAAATTATTGAAGCCAAAGGTGCTGGGAAGGATGTGACAAGCTTAGAGAAACTGCTTTTGGATATGAAAGAGAAAACTGCCAGTGCAAGTAGTCATGCAGAGCAAGCTTCAAGTTTAGTTACTCCACTTACTCCAGAGGGATATCCTGATAATAAAGTCACTTTAAAAGAGGCAAGGGAAATACTTGTTTTAGGATATAAAGATATTCAAGTTGCAAGAGAAGATGCAGTGCAAATACTTACAAAACTCAAAGAATTTAATATTGATACATCTTCTGGCACAAGTAGTGCAACTTCAACAAAGTAAGTAAAAACAGCTTCTTGAATTGTGATTAAAGAGTAATTCTGGTAAAATCAGCCTTACATTGCCGGGTCGTCTAATGGTAGGACAACGGACTCTGAATCCGTTTATTTTGGTTCGAATCCAAGCCCGGCAGCTTCGGACTAGCCTCAGCAATAGATATTTGATATAATCCTTCAAATGTCAAAAGAAAAAATACAGCTTTTATCTCATCATGTTAGACATATAAAAGGTTTATATCCAAGAACAAAAGGAATGGAGGAAAGAGCAGTAATGGTTTATAATGTTTTTAAGAAACTAAAGCTTCCAAGCGGAGAACCTCAATACCCAAATGTAACAGAGGGGGAAATGCTTCAAACAGAAATAAAAGCTGCGCATGCAGTATTGGAGAATAATTATCAAGAAATCCAAGATCGTAAAGAAGATGGCACAAAATTTTTTGATATAATTTGTTACTCATGCCCTAATTATAAAAAGGAACCTGAAGAATGTAGGCTTAATAAGATATTAGATAAAATGAGCATGATGGAAGAAATTAGATTTTTTTTTCATATGGAAGTTGTTAGCATGCCTGTGCTCCTTAAATTTTATCTACAAAATCTTAAAGAAGATTTAAGTTAAAGTATAAAAAGTTCCTACATAGTTCAATAGAGCCAGCATTTTAGCCTCAAAATTGACAATTTAAAATAAAACTGGCTTAATATAACATATGGAGCCAAATATCCCAACTCAACCAATTCATTCAGAAACTTCTATTCCTCAACCTGTTCTTCAGGAAGCACCGCAAAAATTTTCTAAGTCAAAATTTATCTTGATTATTATAGCTGTAATTATCTTGATTATTGTTGGAACA
>DASRON010000011.1:0-2533 GCA_035646815.1 Patescibacteria group bacterium
TTTTTAGCAGTTTCATTTTTAAACATGGTGCTGCTATTTACAAATAAACAGCGGCTTAGCATATTGTCTTTTATTTTTTCATCTTCTTGCGGATTTAAAAATCTGTATTTTTCATTTCCATCTTCATTTACAACTATCGCCCCTGTGCCTATGAGAACATAATCAGGATGTTTATTTAAAAAATATACTTGCTTCTTTAACTTATCATTATCTATCCAAACATCATCATCATCTAACAAGGCAATATATTTTCCACTTGAAATATCTAATGCTTTATTTCTCACGTCAGTAACAGTCTTCTGTTTTGTTAGTTTTTTATATTTTATTCTTTTGTCTTGAAATTGTGAAACTACCACTTCGGTATTGTCAGTTGAGCCATCATCTACAATAATTAATTCAAAATCTTCAAAGCTTTGACTTAGAACGCTTTTAATAGCTTTTTGAAGCAAAATTTTTCGGTTATGAGTAATTATGTTGACGCTAACTTTAGGCATATAGGATATATTCTAATTATATATAAGCTAAAAGCATTAACTCGTGATTCAAGGAAAAGGGTTGTGATTTTTTGATAATAAATTTGTATTCCGGTACAAGCTCTTGGAGCCAGGGTTTAATTTCAAAGAAATCTTTAGGATTATGATAGATAGAAATAGTTAAGGTTGGTTTATCTCTTTTTATTGTTTCTACTGAACCAAGTAAGACCTTTCTTTCTTCACCCTCAACGTCAATTTTTATCAAACCTATTTTTTCAATTGAGTTTTCTTTTGCAAATTTATCAAGGGTGATTACGTCTATGTTTTCTCCTTGCCCAGAGCTGTTTACCGTGGACATTACGTCATTGTTTGTTATATTAGCTTGAAAAGACTGGCTTGATAGCCCTTTTTTGACGGGTCGTATTATATTTTCTTCAAGTAATTTATTGTTATTTTGTAATTTTTGGAAGTTAAAATGCTCAGGCTCAAATGCGTAGATAGTTTTAGGTTTATATTCAAGCAGGGAAATAGCAGAATCGCCATCATAAGCACCAATGTCCACAAAGGCGGTGTTACTTAGGCCTTCTATTTTGTCTAGTGGCAACCACCTTAAACCGTTTTTACCATAGAAGGATTCAATGGAAAAATGTTTGAATTTAAATTTTCTTAATTTTTTTTCAATTAATTTTTCTTCGCGGGTACATAATATTTGCTCCTCCTTTTCTTGTTCGGTATATAATTTGCCCTGTTCTATCAAGTTGTGGGTGAAAATATATTTTTGTCTGTTAATAAACAAGTCTATCTCCGTCTGGCTTTCTTGATCCAGGTTACGTTTTAAATTATTTATTATTTCTTCAATGTTTTGTTTTTTTAAATAGTTATCAAATTTTATTGCAGTTTTTTGACTGTTCTTGTCGCGAATAATATTATTTTTAGATGAGATAGCCTGTCTTATACATTCAGCTCGCCAATAAAAATGTAATCTCTTTTTAAGGGGAAGTGTTGTTTTTATAATCTTTCTGACTATTTTTATTATTTTTTTTCTTTTCATTCTACTATTTTGCTAATTCTCCCCTACCTCCCATACCCCTTAAACACAGTAGCGATAGTCTTAAGGGTGATTACTGAGTCTAAATACATAGATCTGTTCTTTATGTAGAAAAGATCATGCTGGAGTTTTTTTAAGGTGTCAGCTCTTGAAGGAGAGTGATATTCTCCTGATACTTGATCAAGCCCAGAAAGACCAGGCTTTACAATAAGTCTTACATTGTAGAAGGGAACACTTTCTTCTAATTCATTTGCTAGTTCTGGACGTTCTGGGCGAGGACCAATAAAACTCATCTCCCCCTTTATAATATTAATAGTCTGAGGGAGTTCATCTAATCTAGTTTTTCTTAAAAACCTACCCACAGTGGTGACTCTATCATCTTTTTCTTTGGTTAGACTGTTATCATTATTTTTTATAGTCATTGTTCTAAACTTGTAGATGACAAATTTCTTTCCTTGTCTACCTAGCCTTGTTTGTTTGAAAAATATTGGCCCTTCACTTTCTAGTTTGATAAAAAGAGCGATAAAAGGCCAAAGAAAAATAGATAAAAGTAATATTAATCCCGAGACACTAAGATCTATAACTCTTTTTGTAAATTGAAAGTAATTGCGATTACCTTCTTTTAGATTCTCTAAGAACCATTCTGTCCCCAAAGCTTCTACCGGTATCTTGTGAGTTATTAGTTCATAGAAATCGGGGTAGTTAAAGATTGAAATTTGATGGGGTAAAAGAGATAGTAGAAAGGGGCCAGTTGTTTCTTGGTTGAAATCATCACATAAAACAACTGTTTTCACTTTGCCAGTGGTAATTTGCCTAGCCAGTTCAGAAAAATCATCCTTGCTTCTAACAATCATTTCTAATTGATAGCCAGCGCCAATATTTTTATCTAGTTCCTTTTGTAAGGTTATAGTCTTTTCGTTATCACCGATAATGGCTAATCCGTTTTTTGCTTTCAAGTTTGAAAAAGCTTCAAAGCTATAGCGCCAAATATAGAAAAGGATTAAAAAAACAG
>DASRON010000012.1:0-37366 GCA_035646815.1 Patescibacteria group bacterium
GTAGACATAGAGGTAGTTTTTAAAGTCTTTAATTCTGTAAGGATCTACTTCATGTTTTTTGTTATCTGCTATTTGCTGCTCAAATGGAGAATGTGGAACATGTCCTTCCATTTTTAAGAAGGTAAAGAATTTTCTAAGAGATGAAAGATGTCTTTCAATGGATCTTTGAGATATATCACCAGAAGCTTTATCTGTCTTATACATCTCAATTATCTGATAACTTGTATCTTGTGGTTCAAAACCTCTTTGATATTTTGTCTCAAACCAACGGATAAACTGACCGATATCTGCTCTATAATTTTTAACAGTAGCCTTACTTGGCCTTACCTCCTGGTTGTATAAGTATTCTACGAACTGATTTAAATATTCATTCTTACTCATAATATTACGGCGCTCCTATTACAGGACCCCAGCGCACTGCTGCTCCTTGATTCATTACTTGTTTTATTTGATAGGGGGTTAGGGCGTAGTTGTATATACGGATATCATCTAGTTGACCTGAGAAATTATCATAAAAAATAAAAACTTGGGTTGGGTTTTCAGCATTTGAAGCCGATAGATTGCCGTAGTACAGATAAACAGTTTGTCCAGAGGTGGGAAGAGAAGGAACTTTGACCCAAATTTTTGTTGAGGCATTATTGCATCCTGGATTATTTTCTTCTATCCAGTGAGGCAGAACATTGCCGTTTATATCCGTAATTCGAATATCATTACAATCAGATCTCATTTCTCCTGCTGTAATTAAAGTTGCAGTATCAAGCGTAATTGCTACTTGATAATGTGTTTGAGCAGAGCCGGAATTAGTAATATTTACTGTCTGTCTATATCCCCAAGAATCATTAAACCAGGCAGCTTCTGCCTTGTCGCTGTTAAAAAGGGTAGAGAGAGCAATAGGAATTAAGATTAAGAAAGAAGCAAACACAACAACTAACAATATGTATCGATTTTTAGCCGATAACTTTTTCCATGAAAAAATTGTATGGTTTGCAAGCTGAAAAGGGACGTGAAATATCCGTGAAATGAGTGTGAAAATATTTTGGGCAGATTTCATTTACCGAAGGACTCCTTTCACAAAAAGCCTTTTAGCTTCGAGATTATACACATTATATGGATTATTTGTAATAATTAGATAAATTCTTTTTTTACTCACACTATTAGAATAAATAAGTATACACCCGGCTGTCAATACCCTAGAGTATATTAGTAGTGATCTACTATGATATAATCTGACTATTAAATATTAAAGTAAAAAAAATACGAATATGCGTTAATTTCAAGAGTGATTTTTCATGAATAGCCTATTTTCGTATTATATTATATTTTTTGTAAACATCAAAATATATCAAACTATACCCTATATCCTATAGCATTAAAATACGGAGATGTTCTTTTTTAACAAAATCCAATAATTTTGCATTAAATGAATAGAAGATTGATTGTTGATCTAACTGTAAAATTAGCAGGCTATGGTAAGTAGTGCTATGTCTTTTTAAGAGTAGTTTTAGCTTATTGTTAAAGGATAATCTGATTTTTTTGTAGCTAAATATTTTTTATTCTATATGCTTCTTGTGTTTTAAGCTTTTCCAAGTTTAAAATAGTATAAGGGCAATAGTTAACTATACATTAAGACTTATATGAAAAGATTTTTTGTTATTTTACCATTATTATTCATACTTCTTGCATTTACAAGTCCTGTTTTTGCTGCTTCTCCTAAAAATGCATCAGTAAGAATAGATGGAGTAATAGGCGAGTTTGATTTAAATGTATCAGGGTATATTGCTCCATATGCTTCAATTGTTCTTACCTCAGATGGTGTGTTTTATAGAGCAACAGTTGCAGATAGCCAAGGTTACTTTTATATCTCAAGTGTTCTTATTAAAAAAGGCTTTTCTCATTTTTGCCTTGAGGCAATAGATTTCAAGAGACTAGGTGAGTCTATTACTTGTTTTAATTTTCCTCCTGCAGAAGCAACTGTTAATTTAAAAGATGTTTTTTTGCCTCCTACAGTAGGTGTTTCAAGAACTGAAGTAGGGGAAGGAGGAGAAATCTTTATCTGGGGTTATTCTATGCCAGGAGCAAAGGTTACGATTCATTTAAAAGGCGGGAAAGACATAGAAGTAACTGCAGATAACCAGGGATATTATGTTTATAAGCTTAGTAATATAAAGGCAGGGAAGTATGAGCTTTATGCTACGGCTGAATATAACAATAAACAGTCTTTAACTCCAGTCAATAAGGCAAAGTTTACAGCACTTACCTGGTGGGAGCAACTAGTAGCATATATTAAAAAGCTTATTGATAGGGTTTGGAGATTTTTTACATCACTTTCTTTAGGACCACTTTGGATTGGATTACCAATCATTATCTCAATTATTATACTAATAGTTAAGCTTTGGCCAGAGAAGTTTACCTTTATATATAACAATAGGCTTATCGCTATGCTTCCAGGAAGAAGAAGAAAGAAACTGCATCACTCCTGGTGGATGGGATATTAAAAAGTAGGAGTTGCTACATAAGTCATTACTGTACCATATGTGCCCGCAGGTGTAATTCCTGAAGCTGTAACAGCATAGACTACGCTAATTTGATCATTCGTAGCAGGAGCAGAATATGAACCAAGTGTATAAACATAGGCATTGCCAGCTGAATTAGATGGATTTCCATAATACGGTGTGGTTGTTCCGAAAATACCCGTGTTGGCATTTGTTCCACAAGCAGAAAAACCAAAGGCTTCAGTTCCGGCAGAAATAGCTGCAGGGACTGGTGTGTCATTTGCTGTTAAATTTCCTCCTCCTGTCTGAGTATTAGGGAAAGCATGTCCATTAGCTGGATTTATTAGTTTTCCTGATGAGGTAGCAGTTAGAGCATACCCACTTGGTGCATTAGTTGAGATAGTTATCTTTTGTCCGACATAGTTAATAGTTGTGCTAATTGTTCCTAAATTAACACTGGTTGCAGTAGGATGCTGGCCTGAATTGGTTGTAATGTTAAAACCTGTGGCATTACAACCAATATTGTCATCTTTTATAACAGTTCCGTTATTAATCCCTGCAATAGTCATGGTAATTGAAGCATCAACTATTCCTTGAATTTTAATGCTTTCTATCGTTGTTATTGCAATTCTACTGTTTGTTTCTTTAATAACATCTAAAGTGTCAGTGTGTTGTAGAGTTAGTTTCCAGAGATCTCCTGCGCCAATTGCCTGAGTCTTGGTAGGATTAATCAAAGCAGGAGTAGAAGAGCCAATGGTAATAGTAACAGTGGTTGCTGTAGTGATAGCACCATCTAGAGTGCAAGTTATGCTTGGAGAAGAAATAGTCCAGCCTGAACAAGTCGTACCACTTATGGATACATTACCAGTTTGAAGGTTATTAAAGGCAAAAGTTGAAGCAGAAGGAGAAGCAGTGTTGTCAGCAGAGCCAGGAAAGGTGATTACCAGCTTGTCTCCTGAAACAGCAGGAGTAGAGAGTTTAAAGGCAACAGTATGTTTTGCAGTAACTGCATTAGCAACTACAGTACCATTGGTGTGAGGATTTGCAGTAGCAGAGGTTAGATATATTTTAGTTCGATCAGCAGATGCAGAAGCAACTGTTAGTATCTCTTGAGTCTGTCCCCAGAACTTAGCAGAATCTGAGGCAAGAAAAATAGACTTATTATCATAGATAGTTATAACAGTGCTACCAGAACCAAGATCTCCACTTAAAGGAGTTACTGCAGACGGTCTTGAAGTGGTAATTGTATCAGAAGCAGAGGTAAAAGCGTTTACCTTAGAAGGAGATGCAAAAACACAAATAATAATAGAAAGACATAGTAGCGTTATTTTTTTCATAATGCTTAGCTTAAGTATCAGACAATAACAGTTTATTTGTCAAGGAGGTAGAAGCATATTTTAAGGTTTATAGTCAGAAGATTAGTTTTTTAGCTTTTTTCTAAGCTTTCTAGTAATAAAAACAATAATAACAACAACTATTATTAAACCGATTACTATCTCTATTGGAAAACCTATAAAATAAATATTCCGTTTAAACAAAGGTCCTTCTTCAGAAAGTGCAATTATTAAGGTTGCAGTATATGGTCCAAGTAAAAAACTTTCATTCCAGTTTGCAAGAAGGTCTTTTGAATTCTCAGTTGAGGGAATTGTTCTTGTTGAATGAGCAAGAATATTTACAGGTAACAGATCAATCCTGCCAATTGTCTGCCCAAATACATTTTTTATAATAATAGCCCCTTTGGGAGTTATGAAAAAATCACTTTCGTTTCTAAGCTTTACATTAAAAGGAGCTGGCCCTTTCTGAAGGAAAAAAGGTACTGAATACTCAATAATTTCGCCTTTAGGTTTTTCCTTTGGTCCAACAGATAAAAGTACATTTGTGGCAATTCCTGCAGCAGCTTGAGAAAGACTTTGTTCACTTAAAGCATTGGTATTTGATACAAAGATTACTGAAAAGTAATAGTCTGATGGGGTTTCGCCTTTAGGAATATCAATTTCAAGTTTTAGTTTTTTTTCTTGCATAGGAGCAACTATTACTGAATCTATTTTTTTATCTTCATCAAAAATTTTAATTCTTTGCATCATTAAAGGATCTGCTCCGAATTCATCATCTTTAAATAAAAAACTTAGTTCTCCGTTTTCAGTTCCTTTAGGTTTAAAAGGCTTAATAATAATTTTTAAATTAGTACTTTCTTCACTTTGATTTTGAATAAAGATATCAGAAGAAACTTTAGCTGGGGGAGTTGCATCAATTTGAATAATTGGAGGATAGATGCCAAGTTTTATAGTAGAAGCATTTGTTTTTGAGAGATTAAGAATAGATGAAAAAAGACAGAAAATTGTAATAAATAAGGCTAATTTCATATTTAATATTTTTTTTAATTTCATATTTTTAAAAAGTAGGCATTGCAATATATGTAATTATATTTGAATATGCACCTGCTGGTTGAGTTGCTGAGATATTTACTTTATATGTTACTTGAGATTCTTTACCAACTCCTGTTGCCCCTGACATTACAACAGTTGCTGATGGAGAAGCAGAAAACGGTTTATAAAAGCTTGAATCAGTAAAATCTGTAACACAATCAGTATCTGAAAGATCATCGCAGCGATAGCCAAATCCATAAGTAAGGCTACTTGTCCAAGCAGTTGCATTAGAAGATGTGCAAAGTCCATCATCACAAGTTGTATCAGGGATAAGAGCACCAGTTGCAGGAACAAGTAGTTGATGATTTTCATTAGAGGTAACTGTATAGCCTCCAGCAGATTGATTATTAACAGTTAGTGTGTTTGTTCTAGTTACTGGGTTTGCTGGAGTAAGCGTTCCAAAGTCAATTGAAGTTTGAGAAATGCTAAAGTAAAAAGGAACAAGGGTGTAGATATATTGAAAACCAGATCTTACTTTGTAATTTGCCCCAATATAAAGACCTGGGCTAATTTGTCCTGCAGTAAAACTAACAGAATAATCTGGTCCAGTTGGTTTTCCTGAACTCATATTAAAGTTCCCCATTTGAAGAATATACCAATCATTTGTCATGGTTTCTGCAAAAACAAAATGGGTACTGAAGACTAGAAATAGAAATGCAACTGGGAGAAGTAATGTTTTATGTTTTACTGAGCAGAGTTGCATTTTAAGTTTTAGGATTTTCTTTTCCTTCTTCTCGAAGATCTTCGGTTTCTTCTAAGATTTGATTTAACTTATCAGTTGCATTGCTACTTAAATTTTGTTTTTCATCTTCAATTATTTCCTCAATATCTTCTGAAATAGTATCTGCAGCGTCTTTTGCTCTTTCGGTAATTTCCTCAATTTCTTCATCTTTTTTATCAAGCTTTTGATACTCACTTCCAAAAAAGTAGGCAAGGGGAGTAATTAAAAGAAGAGAGCTTAGTCTAAGTAAATTTCCATTAACATCATCTTTTAATGCGTCAGGCAGAAAAAGAATTATTGTGCATAATAAGTAAACTAAAACAGCAGCTGGCTCAAATACAAAAGCAATACCAAAGCCTAAGAAATAGAGAAGAAAAAAGATTGGAGAGATAATATTGCCTGTTGAAAAGACTAAGAGAAGAATAAGCGTATTTAAAAGCCAAATTGTCCAAAGACTATTTCCATCAAGATTAAGTAGCTTTTTATTTTTTCTTCTGCTTGATATGAAAAGATACATGAAGATTAAAAAACCAATAACAGGGACAGTGTAGACAAAAAAACCTACTTGTTGCCAAATATATACAGCAAAAAATGAAAATATAAGGATAAGAGACTGACTTAATAGCTTCATATAATACTCTTTAATCGTAATGGAACTTAAGAAAAAGCGCAAGTTCTATTTAGCCTCTAGAGACAACTAGGTTTTAGGGGCTATTTTAATATTTGTAAATAAAATGGCTATTTATTGATAAATTTTTTAGCATAATTTTTACAGAGCACACTATACATTAGGGCATTTTCTGCCCTATAGCTTAAATCTTTATCTGAAAGAGCGGTTGGAATTTTATCTAATATTTTAGCAAAATATGGCTTAATATCTGCTTTATTTATTTCAGATAATCGTTTTAATGCTTCTTTTAAAAATACATCTGCCATCTTATTTGAACCTCTGTGATAGCCGATTGCAACTCTAAGTAGATCCATAGATAATGATTCAATTGCGATTTTATTCATAAAGTTCTTTAAAAAAATATTTTATTAAATCTTCATATTTCTGTCTTAGTTTTTGATCAAGAATTTCATTTGTCGGATTATTATCATTTGGTCTTATATTTACAAAGGAGTTATAGTCAATTTCTTTAGTTTCAATATCTATTCCTCCGCCTCAAATATTTGATTGACTTGATCCTTTTTCAAGAAGAATTTGTTCTGATTCAAAGTCTCTATTACATCCTGCTGAGCAAACATTCTTTTCAAGATCAATTACGGTTTTTATATAATCTTTAAAGATTCCTTTAAGTTTTGATAGTTCTTCTTTTGTATAAGGTGAATTTTTAGTAATAATCATATATGTATCCTAAGATATCTACTGTTAAAGTTCAATGTTATATTAAAGTGTTCTATCTAGCCTCTAAAATATGCTATACTGCAAAAAGTTATGAAAAATAAATATAACCCTTCTGAAGTAGAGACAAAATGGCAAAAAGTCTGGGAAGAGAAAAAAGTATATAAACCAGATCTAAAAAAAGCAGAAAAACCCTTTTATAACCTCATGATGTTTCCATACCCTTCTGCAGAAGGTCTTCATGCAGGAAATATGTATGCTTTTGTTGGTGCTGATATTTTTGGTAGATATATGAGAATGAAGGGACATAGTGTGTTTGAGCCAATTGGATTGGATGGTTTTGGAATTCATTCTGAAAATTATGCTTTAAAAATTGGAAAAAACCCAATGGATCAGGCTAAAATCTCTCAAGAAAACTTTTATAACCAACTTCATTCAATTGGTAATGGTTATGACTGGGATAGAACAGTTGAAACCTATGATCCCAATTACTATAAATGGACACAATGGTTATTTATACAAATGTTTAAAAAAGGACTTGCTGTTAAGAAGAAATCTCCTGTTAATTTTTGTCCTTCTTGTAAAACCGTGCTTGCTGATGAGCAGGTAATTGATGGTAAATGTGAAAGATGCGACACAATAGTTGAAAAAAAGGATCTAGAACAATGGTTTTTTAAGATTACAGATTATGCAGACAGACTCTTAAGTAATATTCCAAAGCTAAATTGGAGTGAGAAAGTAAAAATAGCACAAACTAACTGGATCGGAAAATCTGAAGGGATGACAGTTAAGTTTAGAGTAGAAAAGTTAAAAAAAGAAATAGAAGTATTTACAACCAGGCCAGACACTCTTTATGGCACAACCTTTCTAGTTTTATCTCCTGAACACAGACTTGTTAATTTTCTTTTAGAATCAAAAGAAATTAAAGACTACGTTGATAGGGCAGTTAAAAAATCAGATATTGAAAGACAAGCTGAAGGAAAAGAGAAAACAGGTGTTTTTACAGGTGTTTATGCCATAAATCCAGTAAATAACGAAGAAATTCCAATATATATTGCAGATTATGTTCTATCATCCTATGGAACAGGAGCAATTATGGCAGTTCCTGCTCATGACACACGTGATTATGAGTTTGCCAAAAAGTATAATGTTGGGATAAAGCAAGTAATAGCAGGCGAAAACGTTTCAAAAGAAGCATACGTAGGACATGGTAAAATTATTAATTCAGAAGACCTAAACGGACTTTTTTATCCAAAAGATAAGGAAAAAGTAATAAATATTCTTTCTGAAAAAGGAATTGGAAAAAAAGAAGTACATTTTCATTTGCGCGACTGGCTTATCTCAAGACAAAGATATTGGGGACCACCAATTCCAATTATTTATTGCCAAAAATGCGGAGCAGTTGCGGTACCTGAAAAAGATTTACCTGTAAAGCTTCCATATATTGAAAATTACAAACCAATAGGAACAGGTAAATCTCCTTTAGCAACCCATCCTGAGTTTTATAACACTAAATGTCCTGAGTGCAACGGAGAGGCAACCAGGGAAACAGATGTCTCAGATACGTTTTTAGATAGCGCTTGGTATTTTTTAAGATACACTTCGACTGAGGTAAAAGATAAGATTTTTGAAAAAGAAATAATTAAGAAATGGCTTCCAGTTGACATGTATATAGGTGGGGCAGAACATTCAGTTTTACATCTTTTGTACTCTCGCTTTATGACAATGTTTTTAAAGGATTTAGGGCTAATTGACTTTGAGGAGCCGTATAAACGCTTTTTTGCCCACGGACTTTTAATTAAAGAAGGTGCAAAAATGAGTAAATCTAAAGGGAATGTTATTACTCCTGATAAGTATATTGCAAAATTCGGAGCAGACACAATGAGGTGTTATCTAATGTTTCTAGGTCAGTTTAGTCAGGGGGGAGATTTTTACGATACAGGCCTTGAAGGAATGAATAGATTTCTTAAAAGAATTTGGGTTTTTTCAAACTCTGTTTTACTTACTGATAAAGAGGAAGATAGGGAAGTTTTAAGAATGATAAATAAAACTATTAAAGAAGTTTCAAAAGATATTGAACGTCTTTCATATAACACGGTAATAGCAAAGCTTATGGAATTTTATAACTTTGCAGTAGATAAAAAAAGTTTGGGAAAAGATACCTTAGAGGCTTTTCTTAGGCTACTTGCACCATTTGCGCCACATCTTACAGAAGAGCTTTATCAATCAAAAATTTCTTCTGCTAAAGATTTTAGTTCAATTCATAGTAATCTCTGGCCAAGTTATGAGGAAAAACACCTTGTTTTAAACGAATTTTTAGTAGTTGTTCAAGTAAATGGAAAAGTTAGAGATACTTTAAAGATAAAATCAAAAGATTCAGAGGATCAGAAGACAGTAGAAAGAAGTGCAAAAGGAAGTAAAAAGATAGAATCTTACTTGAAAGATAAAAAACTTATAAAAACAGTCTATATTAAAGGAAAAATAATTAATTTTGTAACAGATTAGCTTATTTATGGATTATAAAGCCATACTTGATAAAGCTTATCTAATGCTTAGTAGAAATCTTCTTGCTAGCCTTGGGGTGATATTCTTTAGGATGGTTTGATATCTTTGTTAGGATCTTCTTCTATAGTCAAAAATCTATTTTAAAAGAAGAGCAAGAAGTAGTAATTGAAACAATTCTTTTAAAAGAGCCACAATTATTAGAGGAGAAACAAAAGTTTTCGATAGTATTATCAGGTTAAAGAATTTATATTACTACTCTTCGTTTACCAGAATTCCATTATGGAGACAGGATAAGAATTAATGGAGAAATAAGAGTTAGCAATCTAAAGAGTGATTTGCCAGGTCAGAAACCAAGAAATATTATAAGTCTTTCTAGTCCAAATATTGAGATTGTGAAAAATCGTGAAAATTTATTTCTTCTTCCAATTGAAAAAATATTAGCAATCATATCTATTTTTCGCCAGTCAGTAATTAGTTTTTTCCTCTCAAATTTTGAGAAGACAAAGCTTTGCAGGCTACATACTTTTATTAACTGGTTTTTTAATGGTTATTTCTCCACCTTTTTTAATTGAAGATATTGGTTTTCAGCTGTTATTTTTTGCAACAGCAGGTATCTTATATATTCAGCCAGTTCTTTCAAATGTATTTAGACTTAAAAAAGTGTCTATCTTAGGTGAAGCTATAGAGACTACACTTTCGGCACAAATTGCAACCACGCCTATCTTACTTGTAAATTTTGGCACATTATCTTTATACTCAGTTGCAGTAAATGCGTTGGTTTTATGGACAGTTCCGTTTTTAACTATAATTGGAGGAATTTTTCTTCTTTAAGCTTAATCTTTTTTAGTCCTTTAGCAAAAGTTTTGCTTTATTTAGCTTTGCCTTTGCTTTTGTTTTTTGAAAAAACAATTAATCTTTTTTCTTCGTTTGGAGGACTTATTGATCTTAGTAGCTTTAACATCTATATGGCTTTGGGATATTATTTCTTGCTCTCATCATTTTTTATCTTAATAAAGAAAAAAGAACAAATAATATAAAAAAAAGCCTAATTAGCATATTCTTACTCTTTATTCTTGTAACTGGTTTATTTTTTTACCAGAAAGCAAAATTCTTTGATTCAAGAATGCATGTCATTTTTTGTAATGTAGGAGAAGGAGATGCAATTTTAATAAGAGCATTTGATTATACAAAAATATTTTAATTGATGGTGGCTCTGCTGATTCTGTGTTAACTTGTCTTTCGAATCACTTACCATTTTGGGAGCGAAAATTAGATGTTGTTTTTTTGTCTCATCAGCATGCAGATCATCTAAATGGACTTGTTTCTGTTCTAGATAGATACACTGTGGTACACTTTTTGAGTGAGAATGTTGAAAATGGAACAATTTTAGAAAAAGTTGAAAAAGATGTTTTAGCAGAGAAAAATTTGATTGCCAGCTATCTTTCAAAAGGTAATCGGATTGTAGTTACTGGGAAAACAGAAATAAAAGTGCTTTGGCCTCCTAAAGAGTTAGTAGAATTGAGCCTAAATAATGACAAAAAGGGCAATTTAGATGTTAACGGACTTGCTTTAGCCCAGCTCTTAATTTATGGCAAATTTAGGGTTCTTTTGACCTCGGATCTAGAAATTCCTTTTCTTGATATCTTTGCTAGAGACGTGGGGAAAGTAAGTGTTTTAAAAGTAAGTCATCATGGTTCTAAAAACGGCTTAAGTAAAGCTGTTTTAACTTCAACTATTCCAGACTTAGCAGTAATATCAGTTGGAAAAAATACTTATGGGCATCCTACTAAGGAAACATTATCTCTTCTTAAGGAAAAAGGAATTAGAGTTTTAAGAACAGATCAAAAAGAAGATATTGAAATTATTTCAGATGGAAACTCCTGGGCTATTGTTAATTAACATTTAAGAACTTATGAGAAGAATAGCTATCTTCTTCTTTTATGTCTTTGGTAGTAGTCTCTGTAAGAGGGAGAGTAAAAGATATTTTTGTTCCTTTGTTTTCTTCTGATTCTACCCAGACTGTGCCACCGTGTGCCTTAACAACACCTTTAACAATATAAAGACCAATGCCAGTTCCTTTTGTAGCAACGCCCTGAGGAAATTTTCTTACTTGATAGAACTTTGAGAAAAGGTGAGATTGTTCTTCCTTAGGTATACCTGATCCAGTATCAGAAACTGAAACCAAAATATAATCTTGTTTTAGAGCAGATGAAATAATAATGCTTCCTCCTTCAGGTGTAAACTTAAGACTATTTGAGACTAGATTATTTATTACTTGAGTTATTCTAGTTTTATCAATTTCTAAATCTGGAAGGGTGTCTGAAAGCTTAAGGTCTATTGTGATTTGTTTTTTTATTGCAATTGGTAGGAGTGCAGAGCTGGCATCAACAATTGTCTTTTTAAGATTTGTTTTTTCTTTATAAATAGTAAATTTGTTTGCTTCAATTTTTGCTGCATCAAGAATTGATCCTACTTCGTCTAGGAGTACTCTTGATTGTTTGTTTACAATTGAGAGCATTTGATCTTTTTCTTCTTCGCTTAGCATGTCTTTTTTCTCAAGCAAAAGATCAGAAGATGCTTTAATTGAAGTCAAAGGTGCTCTTATTTCATGAACAACCATGTTTGTAAAGTCTTCTCTAATATTTGCAAGTTGTTTTTCAAGCGTAATATCGTGAAGAAGAATGGACACTCCAATTGGCTTTTTATTTCCCGTTTCGTTTGATCTTAAAACAGGCGTAATAAAAATCTGAAGTGTTTTACCATCAATATTAACCTCTTTATCCTCAATAATCTTTCCCTCAAAAAGACAGCTTTCTATTTTTTCAGATAAAGAATATTTAGCTTCTATTAACTCAATTACTTCAAAATACGAAGGATCTTTTTTATTAATACCTAAAAATATCTTTGCGGTATTATTTATTATTTTAATTTGTTTTTTTTGATCAACCATAATAACTCCGTCAGCAAGGCTACTAATTAAAGAGACTAGTTTGCCTTTTTCTGTCTCAAGTACATTTTCAAGCTTAGATAAAGCACTTGAGGCCTGATTTGTTATTTCATATAAAAGACTCATTTCAGATTCGGAATAAAGCTTATCTTTAACAGAAGAAATATTAATTAGTCCTAAGACTTTATTATTGACCATAAGAGGAATATTAAAAAATGACTTTGGAGAAAGGGGATTAGTATAATCAAGAGGTGTTCCTAATAATGTTTCTTCAATAACCTCGGGAATTTTCCCTAAGAGAATAGAAAGAGAGGCGAGCATGCTTTTTTTAACACTTTCAATATATATTCTATTAACCCCTTCTTGTAAATTAGTTTTAAAAATGAGCTTATTTTCCTTTATAACCATGGATGAAGCGCTTGTGTAGAGGAATAAATCTTTTAAACTTTTTGTAATAACGTCAACAATTTCTTCTATATCTAAAGAATAGCCAATTCTTTCTTGAAGCTGTTTTAATATTTCAATGTGATAAGTTTTTTGTTTTTGAAGGTTTTCGCGGTTAACCAAATTTTTCTTTTCTTTTTGCTCCCTAAGAGAGTAATAAATGGAAATACTTCCGAAGATTAATATAAGAAGAATTGAGAATATTTCAGACAGATCCATGTCATAAAACTATTTTGTTAAAGATTCGAGATTATCGCCAGTTTTTTTACTACCAATAACAATAATATACGTTCCTATAACAAATAATGCACCTTTTAGGATTAAGAGTAGCGAACTTACGCTTCCGTATCCTGAAACATTCATGTATGTTTGAACTGAATCAAGCAAGATTCCGCCAGCGATAAAGAAAACTCCGATTGAAATTGATTTAAAACCTGCTGCAAGAATACCCGTGCCAAAGTGTTTTTTAACTTGAAACATAATAATTCCTGCAATAATTGCGGCAAAAGCAGAGATAAAAGTTCCTGCTTCAATAATAATTGTTAATAATTTTGCTTCGTCAATATTCATTATGTATTTGTATTTTGCTGACTACTTAATGCTTGATTTATTTGATCTTGAAGTGGAGAAGCTGGAGCTTCGGACTGTTTCTGAGCTGCAACTTGGGGAGTAGGAATGCTTGTAATTCCTGCTCCACGTGCCATTAAAAGAGGTTCCATTGTTTTTTTAACAATTAAGCCTGAAAGCTGAACAAACTGATCAATTAGCGCTTGAATCATTTCCTGAGGATTTCCACTAATTGCCGTTACTGAGCCGTCATCTGCAACAGTTATTCCTTTTACATTTCTGGCCTTAGCAAGGGTAATATCTGGTCCGAGAAGGATTATTTGTTTTTTTATTACATCAGTAAAAAGCTTTTGATATTCTTGATTTGACATTGAATCCATAATTATTTTCCTTTATCTAAAACCTCTTTTATTTTCTTAACAACATCTCCTATTTCAACTTGATATTTAAAAATATATTCCACAGCGCCCATGTTAATTGCTTGCTTGACTAGTTCTTCTTGTCCAAAATTAGAAAGAATCATAACTGGAATATCTTTAATGCCTTGTGTGTTTTTTATTTCTTTTAAAACTTCTGTTCCTGAAATGTCTGGAAGTACTTGATCAAGGAGTACAAGATCAAATTCTCCTGCTTTTAGTTTACTCAATCCATCTTGACCATTTGGGGCAACAGTAACAATAATACCTTCTTTATTAAGGCCGGTAGCATATACCGAAGCTAAAGCTTCATCATCGTCTATAAGAAGAACTTTCATAAACAATACTCTGGCACTTTGTTACCAGATCTAATATTAACGCTAGCAGGTATTTTTATAAAATGCAATACCTTTTAAGATATAGGGGTTTTAGGAGTTTCTTTTATTTTTTCTTAGTTTTGTTTTTTTGGGTTTTAAGCTTTACATTTAATTGATTTATTTGCTCTGCAAGTTGCTCTGTGAATTGTTCTGTAAGCTCTTCAATTTGTTTAAATTCCCTTGGGTATCTAAATCTAAATCGATCAGAAAAGCGAAGTCCTTGGATAATGCCCCCAATTAAAAATCCTTGAAGAATCATTGGATATTGAAAGCGCTCCCTTATAATAACAGGCGTTGCAATTATTAAGGCAAATACAAACCAGTGGTGAAAATGATAGGTTTTTTTACCAATATGAATTCTAAAATTAGGTAAGAAATCAACATTGCCAAGGCTAATTCTGGGAACTCTATGCTTTTTCTTCTTAGGGTGGGAGAGATATAAGAAAAACAAATAGCCGATTGGAGCTGAAAAAATAAAGGTTAAAATACCATTCATAGCCAAGACAATCATATTCAGAACAAACTAAAATGTCAATAAAAGATATTTAGAAGAGTTTAGTAATTATGCTTAGATATAATCATTAACTGTTCTGTGATAAAATGAAAAGGTGAATATAAAAAATGAATTAGAAAAATACATTAAAGAAGTTTTAAAAGAACTTGATTTAATAGATGTTAATCTAGAATTTTCTCAGCCTGAAGATCTTTCTCACGGTGATTACACAACAAATGTAGCATTAGTTTCCTTTGCAAATTCTAGTTTTAGTAAAAAACATCAAGAAGTAAAAAGTCCTAAGGACCTTGCAGAAGAGATAATAGCAAGGATTAAGGAAAAAACTAAAAAGATGGATGTTTTTTCTAAAATTGAAGCTGCAGGACCTGGTTTTATTAATTTCTTCCTCTCAGAAAAATATCTTAGCAATAACATAGATCAATTGCTAGAGGATAAAGAAAAGGTTTTAAACATAGGAAAAACTCCTAAAGGAAAGGTAGTCGTAGAATATTCATCTCCAAATATTGCAAAACCGTTTACTGTAGGGCATTTGAGATCAACAATCATTGGAGACGCAGTGGCAAATCTGCTTAAAGCAACTGGTTGGGAAGTTTTAAGAGATAACCATATAGGAGACTGGGGAAGTCAGTTTGGAAAACTGCTCTATGCAATAAAAACATGGGGAGATGAAAAAAAGATTGAATCTGCAGATAATCCTGTTAAAGAATTAGTTAAGCTTTATGTAAGGTTTCATAAAGAAGCAGAATTAGATAAGGCTCTTGAAGATAAAGCAAGAGAATGGTTTAAAAAACTTGAAGATGGAGACATTGAAGCAAGAAGACTTTGGCAAAAGTGCATTGATTGGTCATTTAAAGAGTTTGACAAGCTATATAAGGAGCTTGATATTGAGTTTACGGAAAACAGTAAAAGAGGCTATGGAGAGTCTTTTTTTGAAGATAAGATGAGTTCGGTTATTGACGAACTAAGAGAAAAGAAGCTTTTGAAAAAAGACAAGGGAGCAGAACTTGTGTATTTTAAAGATGATAAATATCCGCCTCTAATGATTTTAAAGCAAGACGGAGCAACTCTTTATGCAACTAGGGATTTAGCAACTGATAAGTTTAGGCTTAAAGAATATGGGAAAGATGTAAAAATTATTAATGAGGTTGGAGCTGAGCAGTCATTATACTTTAACCAATTATTTGAAGTTGAAAAAATGCTTGGTTGGGTAAGTAATGCTCAGAGAGTACATATAAGGCATGGGCATTACAGGTTTAAGGATCAGAAAATGTCTACTCGAAAAGGAAACGTTATTTTTCTTGAAGATCTTTTAAGTGAGGCTAAAGCAAAGGTAAAAACATTAATTAAGACAGATAGTGAAGTATTAGAGGATAAGAATATAAAAGAAATTGCCATAGGGGCTTTAAAGTGGAATGATTTAAAGCGAAACTCAGTTCAAGATATTGTTTTTAGTTGGGATGATATTTTAAATATGCAAGGAGATTCAGGTCCATACATGCAATATACATATGCAAGAACTCAAAGCATTTTAGAAAAAAAAGGAAAGTTAGGATTTGAATTGAAAAAAGATCTTCTTTTAAAAGAATTAGAGGAACTAGATTTAGTTAGATATATATTAAGATACTTTGATATAGTAGAACAGGCAGCGGATAACTATTCTCCAAATCTTTTATGCAGCTATCTTTTTGTGCTTGCACAAAAGTTTAATCTTTTTTATCAAAAACATAAGGTTATAGGAGGAGACAATGAAGAGGAAAGACTTAAAATAGTTACTGTAACAGGTATTATACTTGAGTATGGATTAGGACTTTTAGGTATAAAATCGCTTAAAAAAATGTAGGCTATAATTTTTGTAAATTTTGTAGCACTTTTGAAAACTATCTGCTAAAAGCTATCCTATAAGCAAATACTAAAAGATCAATTTTGCCAAAAAACCTTGGAGATACAGGATCTAAGTGATACAATAAATATCTTATGAAATTTGAGAAGAAAATATTATCAAATGGACTTAGAGTGATTGCTATTCCCATGCCTTCACTTGAGAGTGCAACAGCTTTGGTTATGGTTGGAGCAGGCAGTAGATATGAAACAAAGAAGAATAACGGTATTTCTCACTTCTTAGAGCATATGGCTTTTAAAGGAACTACAAAAAGGCCTCAAGCAATGGATATTATGAATATTATTGATGGAATTGGTGGAGAGTTTAATGCTTTTACCAGTAAGGAAGTGACTGGGTATTACATAAAATCAGCATCAAACCATATAGAATTATGTCTTGATGTTCTATCTGATATATTGCGAAATTCAAAATTTGATTCAGATGAGATTGAGAAGGAGCGAGGAGTAATTTTACAAGAAATAAGTATGTATGAAGATACTCCAATGCGTAAAATTAGTGATATTTATGAAACACTTGTTTTTGGAGATAATCCTTTAGGATGGGAGATTGCAGGGGAAAAAGAAGTAATAAAATCTGTGAAAAGACAGGATTTTTTAAATTACATGGCTAAGCTTTATAGTGCTGATAATATGACAGTGGTTATTGCCGGAGGGGTATCTGCGGATAAGGCTTTTTCACTTGCTGAAAAATATTTTGATGATATGAATGTGTTTAATACATTTAAATATACTAATGTAGTAGATAAACAAGAAAAACCACGCGTATTTATAAAGCATAAGAAAACTGAACAAGCACATATTGCTATTGGTTTTAAAACAACTTCACTTTTTACGCCTGACAGATATCCGTTGGCAGTTTTATCAACAATTTTAGGAGGAGGAGCAAGTAGTAGGCTTTTTCATGAGATTAGAGAAAAAAGAGGTCTTGCATATTTTGTTAGAACCAGCTCAGAGCATTATCAAGACAATGGAACATTAGTTTCTTTTGCAGGGCTTGATCCTCTAAAAATAGATGAGGCAATTAGTGTACTAGTCTCAGAATATGCAAAAATAAAAGATAAAGGTGTTAAAAACAAAGAAGAGCTTAAAAAAGCTAAAGAATTTTTAAAAGGACACTTAGTTTTAGAGCTTGAAGATAGTCGTTCTGTTGCAGGGTTTTACGGTCAGCAAGAACTCTTAGAAGACAAAGTTAAAAATCCAGATGATATGCTTGAGAAAATAGATAGCGTTACAGAAGAGAGAATTCAAGAAGTTGCAAAAAAATACTTTGTAAAAGATGGCTTAAACCTTGCAGTAATTGGAGATTTTGACAGTAGACAAAGATTTGAAAAGTTGCTAAAGTTATAACTAATAAGGGTATTTATATGGAAAGATCAACAATAATTGTTAAACCAGATGGAGTTCAAAGAGGACTAATCGGAGAAATAATTCATCGATTTGAGAGAAAAGGGCTAAAGCTAGTCGGTCTTAAGATGATGGCCTTAGATGATGTGCTCTTAGATCAGTGGTATGCACATCATAAAGACAAACCCTTTTTTCCAGGACTTAAAGCCTATATGCAATCTTATCCGGTAATTGCTATGTGTTGGGAAGGGAATGAGGCAGTATCTACTATTCGTAAATTAGTTGGAATAACTAAAGCAAGAGATGCAGAAGCAGGAACCGTAAGAGGAGATTTTGCCATGAGTCAGCAATACAACTTAATTCATGCTTCAGAAAACTCAGAAATTGCTGAAAAAGAAGTAAAATTGCTATTTAACAGCCACGAGCTTTTTGAATGGAAAAAAACAGATCTTGACCACGTATATCTTCCAGAAGAAAAATAATATTTTTCCTAATTATTCTTCCTCAGATAATGGCATTCTAGTTTTAGAAGTTGCATTTATGATATCTTCTTTTCTAGCTGCTTCCTCTTACCCAAAAACATTTCCCAGTACTTTCTCATTCCAGGAGATACAACGGGACCTGTTTCAAGAGGTTTTTTCGACCAAGTTTAAAGGAGAAGGTAGTTTTGGTTGTCCAATAGCTTTTTCTGCTATAGAACCCATAATTTAGTATAGCAACACTTATAAAGTACTTGTCAGATACTAGCTATGACTTTTGCCTTTCTACTTTTTTGACATGCCTTACCATGTTAATTGCAAAAAGATAAATTAAAAATGAAATTATTTCAGAGCCAATACAATATTGACAAATAGCTCTTAAAACTATAATTTGAAGCAAGAACAAAAAGAGTGAGACTAAAAATCCAAGATATGCTGTTAAAGAAAATAATTGAACCCATGTTTTGTGCGGATGAGTAATAATTAAAATTGCAAAAAAACTTAGCGCTAAATAAAATAAAGCGCCAAAAAGGGCAATTGGAATACCCCCAATAGTGGAGAGCGCACTCGTGGTGACTATGTCACAACCTTTCAAAATAGAACAATTGGGTAATGCATCTCTGTAATGGACAATGGTTAGATATGAAGCATCAATAAAGCCTAAGAAGCTTAGGACAAGAGCAGGAATTAAGTGTCTATTTTTTACTAAGTGCATTTTCAATTGCCTCTTTAAAAGAGTCGTATCCTTTTGAAATATCAACTTTTTCATTGTTTACAAAAAAGGTTGGCGTTGAGTTAATTCCTAAGCTTTGAGCTTCATTTGTTTGATCTTCAATTATTTGTTTTACCTCCTTAGAAGCTACGTCTTGATCATACTTTCTCATATCAAGGCCAATTTTCTCTGCGTAACTTTTAAAGATTGCTTGAGGATTTGTTTCGTTTTCCCAAACCTTTTGATTTTCATAAAGTAAGTCTTCCATTTCATAAAACTTACCTTGTCTAAAAGCAGCATAGCCTGTATAGGCTGCAGGTTTGGCATTTTGGTGTTGTGGAAGAGGAAAATTGCGATAAACAAAAAGAATTTTTTCTCCATAGGTTGCTAAAACTTGTTTAACTGCTGGATAGTTATCTGCACAAGCAGGGCATTGAAAATCAGCAAATTCGGTTAGAATAACCTTAGCACTGCTGCTCCCAATTGTTATATCGGTTTCTTTTGGAGAAGGAAGATTATTAAGAGTTGTGGTCTCTGAGATAGGCTTATCAGTTGCAGCAATTAATCCCCAAACTACAAGGCTAAAGACAATAATTGCTCCTGCCCAGATTCCAATCTTCTTAAGCATATTATTCTTTTTTTCCTTATTAACTTTTTCTTCCCATTCTTGTTTGCGTATTTCTCTTTTTTCTTTTTTAGTAACCTTTTCCATAAAAAATATAATAGCACTTTTTAAAGATAAAATCGAGTGGACTAGTACTCTGTGTTGTCAAATTAGGTCTTTAATTTTTTAAAACTTCCAGTTATAATTTGTTTCTATGAAGTCTGATGTGCAAATAGCTCAAGATACAAAGCTAAAGCCAATTATAGATGTTGCCAGAGGTTTAAAAATACGAGAAGAAGAGCTTGATCTTTATGGTAAATACAAAGCAAAAGTTTCCCTTAGTGTTTTAGAAAAGCTAAAAGCTAAAAAAGATGGTAAATTAATTTTAGTTACTGCAATAAACCCAACTCCTGCAGGAGAAGGAAAGACTACTATTAGCGTTGGTCTTGCCATGGGACTTAATAAGATTGGTAAAAAAGCAGTTGTAGCTTTAAGAGAACCTTCTTTGGGTCCTTGTTTTGGAGTAAAGGGTGGCGCTGCAGGAGGGGGATATGCCCAAATTGTGCCAATGGAGGATATAAACTTGCATTTCACAGGCGATATTCATGCGATAACTGCGGCACACAATCTTTTATCAGCTTTAATTGATAATCATCTTTTTCAAGGCAATAAGCTTAAGATTGATCCTAAGAAGATCTTTTGGAAAAGAGCACTTGATTTAAATGATAGAGCACTTAGAAATATTCAAGTTGGATTAGGTGGAAATGGAGTTAAAAGAGAAGATGGTTTTATGATTTCAGTAGCATCAGAAATTATGGCTATTCTGTGCCTTGCTAAAGACCTTATGGACTTAAAAAGTCGCTTAAGCGCTATAGTAGTAGCTTATGATACAAAAGGAGCTCTAGTGACTGCAAATGACCTTAAAGCAACTGGTTCTTTAACAGTACTTTTAAAGGATGCATTAAAGCCTAATTTAGTACAGACTTTAGAAGGAACTCCTGCTTTTATACACGGTGGACCTTTTGCAAATATTGCTCATGGTTGTAATAGTTTAATTGCTACAAAAACAGCTTTAAAACTAGGTGATTATGTAGTAACTGAAGCAGGTTTTGGAGCAGATCTTGGAGCAGAAAAGTTTTTTGACATTAAATGCCGGTTTGGAAAATTAAAACCAGATGCAGTTGTTTTGGTTGCAACAATAAGAGCACTTAAGTATCACGGGGGAGTTGATCTTAAAAATCTTACAAAAGAAAATCTTAAAGCTTTAAAAAAAGGTTTTGTAAATTTAAAAAAACATTTAGAAAACATTAATAAATACGGTGTTTTAGTAGTGGTTGCTATAAATGAATTTCCAAGTGATACTAAAGCTGAAGTAGAGCTTTTAAAGTCTCTTTGTGATGAAATTGGGGTAAAAGCAGTTCTTACTCAAGTTTGGGCAAAGGGTGGAGAAGGTGGCAAAGAACTTGCAAAAGAAGTAATTAAGGTTGTTAACTTAAATCAAAGTAAATTTAAAGTTCTATATAGCGATAAGCTTTCAATAGAAGAAAAGCTAAATAAAGTGGCAAAAGAAATTTATGGAGCAGATGGAGTCGAATTTAGTAGCGAGGCAAAAAATCAGCTCAAGGAAGTAAAGAAATTAGGTTTAGAAAAAGCATCGGTCTGTATTGCCAAGACTCAGTACTCACTTTCTGATAATCCAAAACTTTTAGGAAGGCCATCTAAGTTTAAGATAAAGGTGAAAGAGCTGAGGTTTTCTAGGGGTGCAGGATTCGTAGTTGCTTTAGCAGGGAATATTATGATTATGCCAGGTCTTCCTAAGATACCCGCAGCTAATTCTATTGATATAGATAGAGAAGGAAAGATAGTGGGATTATTTTGATTTAGTAGGTTTAATAGCAAAATTTCTCTCGGTTGTGCTATTGAGATGTGGTAATTCAAGTTGTCCTCTGAGAGCCTCTTGTTGTCTTGCTGATTGTTCTGCTAAATTCTCAGGAGTTAAAATTACTCTAGGGTTTTCGCCTGTTTTACGTTCGAATCCTAGCATTACGCGAGTTCGAAGATCCATTCCTTCGATTGGAGATTTTAATTCTTTAGTCATATATATAGGAGTGATATTATCAAGCCATAAGATGTTTGTCAAATTTTAAAATTTTATCTTTTTTGTAAATACAAGGGAACTTCAATAAGACTTCCTGCTTCTTTTCTTTTCTCTCTAGGTAAGATTACATTTCTTCTTAGATATCTTGATGTTTTTGAAATTCTATCTGAGGGGCCAATTACGACAAGCTGTTTATCATTTGCCTTTTTAGCTAAGTCATCAACTTCTCTCCATGAAAGGTGAGGAATATCTCCTCGTCTAGAAGAGAGTCTAACTGGCCAGAATAAAGAATCTGAAGACTGAGCTTCAGAACAATAATCAAGAAAAATATTCAAGGCTCTTCTTATTCCACGGTGCCCAATACCAATTGCCAAAATATCTTTCGTTTTTGTTTGTTCTGCGATAGTTTCAGCAATTAATAGATCAGCCTTTGCCGGATGATCGGGCATAATATCTGGATCAGGTGCTTCAGATAAGGGTTTTCTAAGCATTCTGTTAACTCCAGGGGTTTCTAGTAGCTTTTCAAAGTTATCAAACTTTTTTCTGCAAGTTTTGTCTTCTAAATCGCAAGCAATGGCAAGATCTACGGAAAATTCAACTGCTTTAAGTGCATCATTGATATATTCTTTTTTGGTTTCATCGGCATATATTTTTTCCTCGACAGACATTTTGATAAGTTCATAAGTTCTATAAAAAAGAGCAACTCTATCTTCATCAGTCTGTATTCTTTCTTCAATTTTATGAATCCCTGTTCTAACTGCCACAAGAACATCGGCTACAGTTCCTTGAAAGGTTTCTATTCGTATAAATCCATTTTTATCTAAAGGAGTGACCTTCTCTAAAGGAGAAGCATATCTTGCCGCAGAAACTTTACGTTCAGGCATAAGTAATTAAATATAACGCTATAGGAAATTAATGTCAATTAATAAGACCTAATCTTTTTTTCACAGAATCTGATTTTAATTCTCTTAAAGCATCGCTTGCTATCCATTTTGCTGACTTTGAGTCAATTCTTTTGATCTCATTTGCGCACTCTACTGCAAGATTATATAAATTTTTGTTTCTTGATTTGCCAATGTTTCTTAAAGCCCAATTAATTGCTTTTTTCACAAAATTTCGCTTATCTTTTGCTTCTCTTTTTATGGCTCTTAAGAAAGGAATAAACTTATTATTTTTTGCATTTTTATTATGCACAGAAAGACCTGCCATTAGGGCAAAGCCTGCTCTTTTTTCAAACTCTTTTTCCCTTTTAGTCCATTCAGGTGCTTTTTCAAAAGCAAAGGGAGTTTTATCAAAAAGAGAGGTGCAAGCTTGGTCGCAAATATCCCAGGAATCAAAATCAGAAATCCAATCTTCCATTTGTTTTTCTGTCACTTCTTTTGGATCTTCTATAAAAACAGCAAGCATTCTTGCCTCATGAATACTGGTTTCCCAGAGTTTTAAAGCAAGCCCATGAAGTTCTTTTGAATTGTTAAGTTCTTTTTTGATAATCTTCGATATAGATCTTAAGTCGTAGATTGAAATTCCTAAGATTTTAGTATCTGGTCTAATTCCAAACCTTGCCATGCCGATAACGTTTTTGGGGTTTTTGAGTTTTTGAAGTCTTTTGACAATATCTTCAGCAGTCATGTTAAGTGGATTATATGTATTAAGAGAGGGAGTTGTAAAGAGATAAAATTACATAATTTTATCTTCTATAATGTAATCTTTTAGTAACAGTGCCAGATCGACCGCGATGATATATGATTACTTCGTTTTTCCCCTCAATAATTTCTTCTCTTGTTCCATCAGGATGGCGAACTTTTAAATATGTTCTACTGGGAGTGCAGCTGCTATTGCTCGATCGGCAAGCCTATGTATAAGAAGTAAAGGATATTTTTCTTTCATTTATTATTTTTTCTTTTAGGCTATATTGACGAGGATTATAAATTTAAAAATGTAAAGTATCGAAGCAAAGGGAATTGAATCCTTTGCCTCATTGTCTCAAACGATTCGTGGTACCGATTCACTACACCTCTGAGTTTTTTATCCTAGCTTATTTATGTTAAAATACAAACAATCTGTCCCTATAGCTTAATTGGATAGAGCATCCCGGTCCTAACGGGAAGATTCCCAGTTCGAGTCTGGGTAGGGACGCAATTATATTTTTACACATATGAAAAGAGCAGAAGTTATTAAGTTTCTTATCTTAAGAACAATTGGTAATTTTTTATTACTCTTTGCTATTTTTGGTGTTTTAGCAACTTTTGGACCTTCTTTATACTACGAAGCGCAATATCATGTGATGCAATACAGGGGAGTAAAGTACAAGGTTGCCTCAGCAGAAGAAGTATCAGGATTTGGTAAAATTCTTGAGTCGGGTAAATTAGAAAAGGAAACAAGAACACAATCAGAAGTAAGTTTTTCTGATGTAGCTACTGGTCCAAAAGAACAAATTTTGATACCTATTGATAGTAATTTTAGTATTTTGATACCAAAGATTGGAGCAAATGCTAGGGTTTTTCCAAATGTAGATTCTTCAAACCAAGATGTGTTTCTACCAATTCTTCAAAAAGGAGTAGCTCATGCTAAAGGAACAGTGTTTCCAGGTATGAAGGGGAATATTTATCTTTTTGCTCATTCAACTGATAACTTTTGGGATGTGGGAAGATATAATGCAGTTTTCTATCTTTTAAAAAATCTTCAAAAAGGAGACGACATAATAGTCTTTTTTGAGAATAGAAGATATAACTATAAAGTAGTAGATACGGGAATTGCTGAAGCAAATAATGTTTCATATATTGTGGATAGTCAGATTCAAGATAAAGAGACATTGATTTTACAAACTTGTTGGCCTCCAGGAACTGCTTGGAAAAGAGTTCTTATTTTCGCAGAAAGAAAGTAGTCTACTTAAGTCCAATAGTATAAAGATTAGGAGTAATATTTTTGTTTCCTAAATTTGTTAATATTACAATTTTTGATCCGTCTGGCCATGGGAAAACATAGGTGTCAAGAAATGGACCTGCGAAAATCGTAGTTTGATTTAAAGAATCATATTCCATAATGTTAACTTTTTGATCGTGTACATATATTAAATGCTTTGAGTCAGGAAACCAAGTTAAAATTCTATTATTCTCAGGTAGGCTATCAATAATTTTGTAATTCCTATCTTCCTTTATGTCATAAACATAAACTGAACCTTCTTTAATGGATCTATCCTCAGGTGTTGAGTTTGCTCCAATCAGTCTTGGATTAATTATAGTTGGAAGTTCTATATCTTTGTTTGAAGTATAGAGAAATTTAGTTTCATCAACAGACCAGGAAAAGATATTAAAGTCATTAACTAAAAGTTTAAGCCTGCTTGATAAGGTATCTTTTTGTGCATTTAGTTTTTCTTCCTGTTGTTTTGCAAAAGTTGCGTTAACAGTAGTCATAGTTTCCGTAACATCTTTAGGGTTTTTATTAAAACCTTTTGCATCAAGCAGATATGTTGATTGTCCTGAAACAGTTGCAATAATTTCTGATCCGTCAGGAGACCAAGCTAGCTTTGATCTAGAAAGAAGCGCGATTGAATCATCTGCAATTTGAGTAGAAGCTCCTTGAAGAGTTAGAATTGGCCTTGCTGTCATATCTAAAACATAAACACCTCTTTTTTTAGTTGCAGACTGGGTTGCTACAGTAAAGGCTAGTTTAGTTTGGCTTGGATCCATTACTGGATTTTCAATGCCTGTATTAGTTATGCTTTCAAGCTTAGGAGCACTGGGGAAGAGAAGTGCATCTGCTTTGGCAACAACTTCACTTTTAATAACTAAAGTTTTTTCCCAAGGGAAATATCCTTCTTTTACTATTCTTATTTTATAGCTCTTAGGTGCAAGATTAATAGTATTATCAGTTGCTGTAGTTAAGTGATCATTTATAAAAACCTGGGCTCCATCAGGAATACTTGTTGCAACTAAAAGGCCTGTGCCTGAAAAATCTGGTTTCCCTTTTTCAAAATTAAGGCGATACCCTTTTCCGTACAAGACAACAATAATTGTAGTAAAAATTAAGACAGACAATATAAACAGGGGAACAAAAAGTTGCTTTCTCATTAGCGTAAATTATACAGTTTAATAATAGCACTTGCAAGAAGTTAACAGAAGAGGATATAATCAGATCTATCAAGGCTAGAAACGAATTTTGATAGATATAGGTAGTATTTTGATATAGTTAAAAGTTAGATAAAGAAAGATTATAGATCTAGATACTTGAGATAAGGTTAGTTTCAGGCCTCAATTTTTTAAAGCTATGGTGTCAAAAAGAATCGGTATTGATTTAGGAACTGCAAATACAGTTGTATATCTTGCAGGAAAAGGAATTGTTTTAAATGAACCAACAGTAGTTGCTGTTACCGCAGAAGACAATAGAGTAGTTGCTGTTGGCAAAGAAGCAAAAGAAATGCTAGGAAGAACTCCTGGAAACATTGTTGCTCTAAGGCCCTTAAGAGATGGGGTAATAGCAGATTACACAATAACTGAAGCAATGCTTTCATATTTTATTGATAAAGCTGCAGGGCCCTCACGTTTTTTTAAGCCAGAAGTTATGATTTGTATTCCCTCAGGCGTTACTCAGGTTGAAAGAAGAGCAGTTTTAGATGCAACCATGGCAGCTGGCGCAAAAGTAGCTTATCTTATTGAAGAGCCTTTGGCTGCTGCGATTGGAGCAAGAGTACCAATTGCACAGGCAGCAGGGCATATGGTAGTTGATATTGGTGGTGGATCTACTGAGGCTGCTGTTATCTCGCTTGGCGGAGTAGTTGTTCATAATTCTGTTAGAGTAGGAGGGAATAAGATAGATGAGGCAATTGCAAACCATACTAAGAAAAAGTTCAACCTCCTTATAGGAGAAAGAACTGCTGAGCAAATCAAAATAGAGATTGCCAATGCCTTAATAGAAAATAGGGCAAAAAGTGAAGAGAGAAAAATGGAAATTAGAGGAAGAGATAGTATAACAGGGCTTCCACGTACTATTGAATTAAACGAGATAATAATAAACGAAGCAATTACACCAATCTTAAATGATATTATTGGTGGAGTTAAAGGAGTCTTAGAGCAAACACCCCCTGAGTTAGCAAGTGATATTATTGATAAAGGAATTATAATGGCAGGAGGAACGTCTCTTTTAAAAAACTTTGATAAGTTAATGACTAAGGCAACAGGTGTTCCATGTCATATAGCAGAAGATGCTTTGTTATGTGTTGTTAGGGGAACAGGGGTAGCACTTGAAAACATTGAATTATATAAAAGAAGTATTGCTAGAAAATAGAAATATATTAAATAAGCAATCTAAGAATATTTTTATAATTTTTACAATTTTATCCTATATTAATATTAATGAACCACGTGTTTAATAATAAAACTTCAGAAAATTTATATTTTTTCACAAACAATAAGAGGTATAGTGTTTTTATTGTTAAAACTGGATAACTTTGTATTTTTATAGAGTTTTATCCAAGAAATATGAGTGAAAAAGTGATTACAAAATTTGTTCAAAAACAGGATAATTGAAAATACTTAAAAAATAAAATAAAAACTTATAGTAAAAATAGTATGTTTACGAAAAAAAAACTACTTGGGGTTGACATAACAATTGGAGAAAAGAAAGAAATCCTAGAGTATATTATTAGAGGACTAGAGAAACTAGATGAAAAGTACTATGTTGTTACTCCAAATCCAGAAATATTAGTAATTGCTGATAGAGACCCTTATTATAAAAAAGTTCTAAATAATGCGAAAGTAGCTTTACCTGATGGCATAGGGGTGATTATAGCAAGCAAGCTGTTAGGGTTTGGGCTTAAAGACAGGGTAACAGGTGTTGATCTTATGAAGAGCCTATGTATGCTGGTATCAGAAAAGCCTATAACGATAGGATTATTGGGTGCAGGGCCTGGAGTAGCAGAGCTTGCCGCCGAGTGCTTGACTAAAAAATATCCTGGACTTAAGGTTGTTTTAGCCAAAGAAGAATGGGATAAATATAATGTAAAGTTGAGGCTAAATAAAACTAATAAAAATGAAAGAAGAATAGATATATTATTTGTTGCTTTTGGGTCTCCAAAACAGGAAATTTGGATTTATGAGAATCTTAATAAACTTCCGATAGGTGTTGCAATTGGGGTAGGAGGTGCTTTTGACTTTATAAGTGGAAAGGTAAGACGTGCTCCGCTCTTTTTGCAAAAGATTGGGCTTGAATGGCTATTTAGGCTCATTACTCAGCCTTGGAGAATAAAAAGGCAATTTTCCTTAATAAAATTCATAGCTCTTGTTATTTTTGAAAGATTCAAAACAAAGAATAATTAAACCACTGGACTTTAATGTGTTTTTTCTATTACTATTATAGATAGAATGGATTTTGAATTTCTCCAAAACCCGATTAGCAAAAAATGGATGGTGTCTGCTCCCAGACGTTCTAAGCGTCCAAATTTTTCAAAAGGAGTGGTTCCTGTTTGTCCATTTTGTCCAAAAGAGGAAGATTTAGCATTAGAAGTTTATAGAGTACCAGTTCATAGCAGTGAGCAGGCAAAGCGAGATTTTGGTGTTGACTCAGAATGGCTTCTTAGGGTTATAAATAACAAATATCCCTTTGCGCCTATTCATGAAGTAATTATTCATTCTCCTGATCATTTTAGTAATTTTGAAAAACTTCCGATAAGCCAAGTTACACTTATACTTGAAACTTACAAAAAAAGGTTTCTTGAACATAAAGATAAGGGGCAAATCTACATTTTCCATAATAGAGGCAAAAAAGGAGGGGAAAGCATTCATCACCCTCATACACAATTAGTAGTAATTCCTTATTCAGTGGAACTTGAAATTCCCAGGCTTGATCCTGACTCCTACGTAGGAATAGCTCCTCATCCCTTAGAGGTAACTTCTTTAACAGATAAAACTAATTCTTTATCAAGAAAGCTTTTGGAAAAAGAAGAAATGGTAGAAAGCGAGCTTTTTTATATTTTTTGTCCATATACAAGCCAATGGCCAGATGAAGTATGGGTTGCTCCGAAAAAAAGAGGAAGGATGTTTTCTGATATTACAGAAACAGAAATTAAAGACTTTGCACACGTACTTATTCGCTTAATACAAATATTTACTTTAAGACATGGTAATGAGTTTTCTTTTAACTTCTATATCTATCCTAATACAGATTGGTATTTAAGACTTATTCCAAGAGTAAAAACCTTGGGAGGTTTTGAGCTTGGAACAGGAGTTTTTGTAAATACGCAAGATCCAAGAGAAACACTTGCTTTTCTTAAGGAACACTTTCAAAATCCTGATGAAGAGAAAATTCTTAGGGATAATCAAGCAACATATAGAAGGGGAGTTTAATTAGTAAATATCTAGAGGAGTCACTTATTCAGTTTTTGCCTGCATTCCTAAAAGCCAGAGTACTGCTTCTTTTTTATAGCGTCTATCTCCTCGGGAATTAATTCTAATTGCAGGTAATTTTCCTCTTTTGCCCCATCTTTTAATAGTTAAGGGAGAAACTCTTAGAACTTGTGCAACTTCACGTACTGTTAAAAGATCTGGTAGGTCATTGATTGATATGTTTTGAATAGCCATAGCCTTAAGAGTATATGATTAATAATCAATGTGATTATTAACTAGTTAAAAGATAACAAAAGATAACAAGTTTGTCAATAGAGAAACGTATAGTAAGATTGCTATGGGATAGATGAAGAGAGAGTTCAGCTTTTTTAGTAGATAAAATTACTACTTCTTCCTTAGGTTTTTCTTCTTGATGAGGATTTCGAATGGCTTCTGCTGGTCCGTGTGTATTATCCATTAATAATCTAAAGTAAAAAGCCACTTTTGAAATAAAGGGAAGGCTTCTATCTGGACGTGGAATAAATGTTTCTGGTCTTGTCATGATGCGTATCGTAGCAGATCGTTTATTAACGAGGGATAAGATATCGAGAAGAAAAAGCCGTAATCTTTTTTGGATGATCGTGCGCCATGGATAAAGCAGCTTTCAGAGCACCTTTTTTACTTGTCCAGGTTCCATATGACAATTTATTTTTTCCAACAAAGCCTTCATGAAATACCATATCTCCGTTTGGTCTAGTTTCAATACCAATAATTTGAGCCTTAAGTCTTGGTCTTCTAATATCTAATGCAGAAGCAAAAGAGGGATAAGTTTTTTCAGGTTCACCAATAAGTAAAACATGAAGAACACTATCTCTTTTTATTCTAAAAATATCTTTTTCGTTTGAGAGTCTGGTTTTTTCACCCCTTGGATATAATTCTCCTAAGTCTCTGACTTCTGGATGGAGTGTACACAAGCTGCCAATCATATCTGAAAGTCCGCTTTCATTAAAAAAACCTCTTGTCTTACTACGTTTTGCCGCTAATTCTTCCGCATCACGTTTACCTTGCTCATCAAGCCAGACATCAAATCTTTGACTAAGCTCTTTTACTCTACTCATGCGCGTAATTATATCAAAATTTATCTTAAAATCAAGTTAAAGTTATAAAAAAACGGGGCTTTTAGTTATTTATATGAAGTAGTTTGACTTGGTTCAGCTTCGGCATATTGAAGTTCAACAAGAGCCATTTGACGATCATGCCATTTCGCAAAATCAAAATTTGCTGGAGCATTTACTTTTTTAAAAGTAATATTTCCCTGATTGATAATTTGTTTTGCTAACTCAATACAGCGCGCACCTTTTCTTTTAGAAGATAAATCTACTAATCTGTGTACGGTATGTTCGAAAAAGTCTTTTGTTTTTTCAAAACTTGCATGTTTTAAAACAAATTCTTCATTGACAACGACAGCGAATTGATTAGATAAAACAGGAACTGCTAAACTATCCTGCGATAGCAGTATTGATTTTAAGGATTTTGCTATAAATAAAGTCTCTGAGGCCAAAACTACTCTTGAATCTATATCATAACGTCTAGCAAGTTTTTTACTTGAAAGTGTCTCTAAGTTTTTCATTGAAGTATCGTAGCATAGATTTTAATATATTCAAACACAAAAAAACTCCCGAGAAAGGGGAGCTTTTTTGTCACAGTTAAGTTAATGTTATTTAAGTTCAACTGTTGCGCCTGCTGTGGTTAATTTTTCTTTAGCTTCTTCAGCTGTTTTCTTATTAACCTGATTCATTACTTCTTTTGGAGCTGCATCTACTAAATCTTTTGCTTCTTTAAGTCCCAAGGTTGGAACTAATTCGCGAAGGGCTTTAATAACTGCAATCTTTTGTGCCCCTGAGCTTGCAATAACAACGTTAAAGACTGTTTGTTCTTCTTTAGCTTCGTCTGCTGGTGCGCCATTTCCTCCTTGAGGAGCTTGAGCTACCATTGCTTGAGCAGAGACTCCAAACTTTTCTTCCAAAGCTTTAACTAAATCTGAAAGTTCAAGTACGGACATTTCCTCTACTGCTTTTATTAATTCGTCTTTTGTAAGTTTTGCCATAGTATTAGTTCACCTCCTTTGATAATTTTCAAAATAAATTAAAAATTAGTTTGATTTTTTTGCTTCTACTGCTTTAAGTGTCATAACTAATTGCTGCATATTATATGAGAGTGCTCTATGAAGTCCGTAAATAGGGGACTTTAATCCAAAAACAAGTTGAGCTAAAAGAATTTCTCTTGATGGAAGAGTTGATAGCTTTGTTACTTCTTCTGCAGTAATTATTTTGTTATCAAGTATTCCAAATTTAATACTTGGTAAGTTATATTCCTTAATAGTTTTAGCAAGTTCTTTTAATGGAGCAATAATATCTGAATAGATAAACATAGTTGCAGTAGGATTACTGAAAGCATTTTCATCTTTAACAGCGTCTTTTTTTGCAGTCTTTGAAAGAGCTAGTTTTAGAAGAGTATTTTTAACAACAGATACTTCTGTGTCACATTCTCTTAGTTTTTTCTTAAGTGTTTCAAGTTGAACATGTGTTAATCCTTGATAGTTAGTAAATACTAAGGCAGTTGCCTTTTCCATTTTCTCACTAACTTTTGCAACAATTTCTTCTTTTTTTGTTCTATTTTTTGATACTTTTGTTTCTTCTTGTTTCATAAATAAAAAAGCACTCCTAAGAGCGCATTATATTAAACTAAAGTTTTAAATTAATTTGCTCCTCGGTAGGTCTTATTTTTCTGCCCACTGTCTTTGGACTTTGTTAGTTTATCAAAGAGAGGGTAATTCGTCAATACTAAGTTTATTTTTCTATAAACTGAGAATAGTAGCCTTGTTGTCTTTCTGGTAGGTTTTTAGCTATAGGAAGCACAATAACATCTTTTGGCATAAGACCTAATTGTTCAGATCTTTCTTGAATTTCTCTCCAAGTCATAGGTGCTGCAATTCTCACCTTTGATTTAGTGATCCCAAAGGGGGCAACTTTAAGACCGAGATTAGATGTAATTTTTCCCATTTCAATTGCAATTGGAAGGATAATAGTATTTGCCCTTCCCATGTAAAGTAAGGAAGCTATTCCTTCTTCTGCTTCTAACATTTGTCCATCTGAACTTCTATGTCCTTCGGCTAGAATCAAAATCATTTCACCTTGTCCGTCTCTTAGTTTCCTTGTTGCTTTCACAAGATATCTCTTGTTAAACCTACCGCAATTAGGGAATTTTTGTTTATTATTAACTTTTTTATGCTTGTTAATAGTTTTTGCTTCTTCTATGCCTTGCTGCATGGCTTCGTAAAGTCCAAGCAGCTCTTCATTTCTAGCTGTTCCTGATTTTACAGCTTCTTCGTAGGCTAATATTCCTTCATGCTTTACCTGATCACGTTGTAGAGCTTGAACAACAGGATAAATCTCAAACCCTAATGCCCTTGCTTCGTTTTTCATAATAGCACCTTTAGGATTACCATCTAATTGTCTTTTAGAAACAAAAATTGCTAATTTGTCTAATGGTCCAATTTTACGTGCTACTTTTAAATCTATTCTTGGATCCATTGCTGCAAAATGATTAGCAACAAAGATAACATTTATACCTTGTTCTCTAAGTTTAGCAGCTGTTTGAAGGTGTTCTTGTCCGGAGATAATAGGAGCTCTTATTGTCTCTCCTGCGAGAGCATCAACAACTTTTCCTGTAAGTTCTCCTTCGGGGAATCTCATAAGATGCAATTTTATGCTAAAAAGACAGTGAAGTTAACAATAAAAAACAAGGAGAAATTCTTTTTAGTTAATCTTTAGATAGCTATTTTTATTCCAGGAGACATGGTAGAAGACAAAGTTATTTTTCTAATTTGTTCTTTTTTAACAGCTTTTAGAATTGTATTTATATTCGCAGTAAGCTTTTTGTCCTCAAAGCTTATTTTCCCAACTGTAAAGTGAATGATTGGTGCAGTTGCTTCAGTTTTGAAGTTAATCTGTCCACCTTCATATTTTTTTACTAGAGCTTCAGGATCATTTGTTATAGTTCCATTTTTAGGATTTGGCATAAGTCCTCTTGGTCCTAAGATCTTTGCTACTTTTGCAAGTTTTGGCATCATAGAAGGATTTGCAACTAAAATATCAAAGTCAATTTTTCCTTTTTCAACTTCTAAAAGAATATTGTCGTCAGCAATTACTACTCTAGTTTTTTTACCTGTTCCATAGGGAAGTGTGAGCTTTCCTGAAATACCTTGTTCAGACATTGTTAAATGAAGCTCTACTGTTTCATCAAACTTTGCTTTTTTAAGTTTTCTTAATAATTCAATTCCATCAGAGATTGTGTAAGATTTACTCATATCAATCTTTGTTTTTGCATCTACGTAGCTTTTAGAATGAGGATTTGCTTTTGTTTTTTTTGCTGCTTTCTTCTTATATGATTTTACTTCTTTTTTAACTTCTTTTTCTACAGCATTAGCTTCCTGAACGGTTTTTTCCTCAGGAGTACTTTCTACTTTTTCTTTTTTTTCGGCAATTTTAACTTCTTTTTTTTGCTTTCGCTCTTTTTTCTCTTTTAGCTCAAGCTCATCATCGCCAATTGTTTTTACTCTTACTTTTCCCATAGTTATTCAACCTTTATTCCCATTGATCTTGCAGCACCTTCTACTATTTTTACTGCTGCATCTAAATCGTTTGCATTTAAATCTTCCATTTTCGTTTTAGCAATATCTTCTGCTTGAGAGCGGGTAATTGATCCAGCAGGTTCTCTTCCTGGTTTTTGAGATCCTTTGTCTTTTCCTAAAGCTTTTTTAATAAGCTCTGCAACTGGTGGTTTTTTAACTATAAAGGAAAATGTTCTGTCTTCATAAACTGTAATTACTGCAGGAAGAATTGTGCCTTTTTGATCAGCAGTCTTTTCATTAAAAGCTTTTACAAACTCCATAATTGGAAGTCCATGTTGTCCTAAAGCAGGTCCAACTGGTGGAGCAGGTGTTGCAGATCCAGCTGGAATATTTAATTTTATTAATGTTTTAATCTTTTTAGCCATAGTTTAAAGTTTTGCAACTTGAAGAAAATCAAGTTCAACAGGTGTTTCACGTCCAAAAATGCTAACTAATACTTTAAGTTTACCGCGTGCTTCATCAATTTCATCAATTGTACCTAAGAAGTCAGCAAATGGTCCGTCAACAATTTTAACAGCTTCTCCTTGCGCAAAAGCAGCTTTATACAAAGGTTCTTCTGTTTTCATGAACTTTTGAATTGCTTCAACTTCTTTATCTGAAATTGGTGTTGGTTTGTTCCCAGCACCTATAAAAGCAGTAACTCCTTGAGTAGTTCTAACTAAAAGCCATGATTCATCATCTAAGACTATCTTTACTAGAACATATCCTGGGAAGATCTTTTCTTCAACGCTTTCTTTTTTACCACCTTGCACCTTGATAGTGTTTCTAGTGGGGACAATAATGTCAAAAATTCGATCTTCAAAACCTAAAGATTGAACTCTTTGCTTTAAATTCTTGGCAACTTTATTCTCGTGTCCTGAATAGGTGTGAATAATGTACCACTTGGCAGCAAAAGAAGCGTCTTTAGTAGCATCTCCTGCTTGGCTTGCAATCTCTTCTTTTTTAGACTCATTTACAATTGAGCCTGTTTCATTTTTAATTTCTTCTTTTTTTTGATCTTTTGTTTTAGTATCCATAATTATTTAATAATTAGAGTCATAAGTGTTGTAAAAACGTAATCAAGTCCTCCTAAGAAAAAACCTACTAAGAGACTAACTAAGATTACTATTGATGTTAACCTTATAACTTCATCTCTAGTAGGCCAGACAACCTTCTTTAATTCATCTCTTACTTCCTTTAAAAAGGAAATTGGTTTTGATGCCATTTCTTCAATACAAAAACAAGGTTGCAACCAACCTTTAAAACATTCTATCAAATATTAGGACCTCTGTAAAGAGGAAAGCAGTTGACATAAGTAGCAATGTGAAGGTACAATTTAAAAACAATATGAGCAAAATCAGAAAGGTTGTAATACCTGCTGCAGGATTTGGAACCCGCTTTTTACCTCAAACAAAGGCAATGCCTAAGGAAATGCTCCCAGTAGTTGAAAAACCTATTATTCAATACGTTGTTGAAGAAGCTGTTGAAGCAGGAATAGAAGATGTAATTTTAGTAACAGGATCAAACAAGAGAGCGATTGAAGATCATTTTGATCGTCCTAGCCTTGACTTGGTTGAAAATCTTAAGATGGGTGGAGAGAAGAAAAAATTCTATCTTGATGAATTAAATAGAATTTCTGATTTGGCAAATTTTATTTATGTTCGTCAAAAAGGACCTTATGGTAATGCTACTCCTATAAGATCAGTAAGACATTTAATTAACGATGAGGCTTTCCTGGCTTTCTGGGGAGACGAATTTACGATTGCAACGCCTTCAAGAGCAAAACAAATGATTGATGTTTATGAGAAATATGGAGGAGCAGTTTTAGGAGGAGTAAGGCTCTCAAAAGATGAAGACTATACAAGGTATGGTTATGTTGAAGGGAAAGAAATAGCAGAGGGAGTATGGAGAGTTGATAGACTTATTGAAAAACCAGGTAAAGACAAAGCTCCATCTGACTTGGCAATAGTTGCAAATTATTTACTAACACCTGATATATTTCCAATTCTTGATACGCAAAAGCCGGGAACAGGTGGAGAATACTATCTTTCAGAAGCAATCGATCAACTTGCAAAGCAAAAACCAGTTTATGCAGTTGAAATTAAAGGCGCAAAGTATTATGATACCGGGAATAAACTTGAATATATGAAAACTGTTGTGGAATTGGGATTAAAACATCCGGATATAAACGGTGATTTCCGCAAATTCCTCAAAGACTTGGAGTTATAAAGATGAAAAGAGATAGAAGAGCTTCATGGTCAAGGAAAACGTATGTTTGCAGAGCACAAATTTGGGGAAATTGGCCTTACTGTTATTGGTGCAACTGCAATGACTGCAGTAACAGGAGTTTTACTCCATAAACTTCAAAAAGATCATAAGCAACATGAAAAAGATAAATAAATGAAAAACAAACTGCCTATTTTCATCTACGGAAGCTTAGTATTTGGATCATTTGTTCTATTTTCATATATTGTCCATAAAGATATTTTTACTCAATTAGACTTTAATACTACTGTAAGACTTCAGGATAATCTTTCAAGACGTTATGATAGTCTATTTTCCATATTTTCACTAGTTGGTAATTTTGAGGTATTATCAATAGTTTTAGTTATTCTTTTAATTGTTAGAAAAAAGATAATATTTGGAATTTCGGCTATATTACTATATATTTCGATACACTTTGTTGAACTCTTTGGGAAAATTTTCGTAGATCATTTGCCACCTCCTCATTTTCTTTTAAGAACAGAAAAACTAGTAGATTTTCCGCAATTTTACGTAAGGCTTGAAAATTCTTATCCTTCAGGTCATTCTGCAAGAACTGCCTTTATATCAATAATTCTTATTTTACTGATAGGAAAGTCAAAAAAACTTTCAATCAACCAAAAATACATCATATGGTTCCTAGTAATAGTTTTTGATTTAACTATGTTTATAAGTAGAATTTATTTAGGAGAGCATTGGACATCAGATGTAATTGGGGGAGCATTACTTGGCTTTTCTCTTGGACTTTTGTCTTTTACCTTTCTTAGGCATAAAACCTAATTTGATATCTTTAGGAATTTTTTTCCAGTTTCTTTCTAAAAAACCATAAGCCAAGGGGTAAGTTGAATCAATGCCTAATCCATCTGAAATATTTTGAAGGGTTCCGACGGCATAGATTGCTGTACGCAAAAACGCTTCTTCCTCTGAAATGACATTATCATTAAGAAGTTTCATAACCCCATCAAGTCTTTGTTCAAATGTGACCTGAGGTGCTTTTCTTTTTTCCCTTTCCATAGTTCTGGGAATTCTAGCAAAATTAAGGTTGAAAAGCAAAATTAGCTTAATATGATGATATTATGAGTATATGGCACTTACACCTTCCACAATGCCTAATTTAGGCATAAAAGCAGTTGATTTTAATCTTGAAGACGTAACTTCAGGAAAAATCTATTCATTTAAGAATTTTAAAGATAAAAAAGTGCTTTTAGTTATGTTTATTTCCC
>DASRON010000013.1:0-2854 GCA_035646815.1 Patescibacteria group bacterium
GTTATTGCAATTGGAATAATAAAACTTAATAGAAAAATTCCTGTTTTATCTAAGATTTTGAAAAGATACTTTTTGCTTTTAATTTTAGAAAAATTAAGAGTAATATCTGAAAAGAGAATAAATATAAAAAAAGCAGCAAAATCAAATACCGCAACAACTTTAAATAAAAAGGCAAGTCCTGTTAAAAGCCCTGCGAGGAAAAAAAATTTATTTTTCATTTTTTCTCTGTTTGAAAAGATTAAAAATCCTGCAAGAATTAAGGGAAAAAGCATTAAGTTCTCTGCGTTGGCAATATTTCCTTCAAAAAGGGGAATTGCGAACATTAAGGCAAAAAATCCTGTTGAAGAAAATACTGCAAGTTTTTTTTCAAATAATTTCTTCGCTAAAAAATAGAAAGCAATCACAGCTAGAATTCCAAAAAAAAGACTTCCAAGCCTGACCATGAATTGGTCTGAGTTAAAAAAACTGTAGAAGACATAAAGAAGAGGTGGTTTATTATCGAAGGCATTTTGATAAAGAATTCCGCCGCTATTTATTCTTAATCCAATCGCTTGGTAAATTCCTTCATCTCCATACCAATAAGGTTCAAATAAAGAGGGAAGTCTTAGAATAAAGAAGAAAAAACAGGTAAAGATCAAAAACCAGGTCCCAAAACTTTTTTCAAGCTTTCCCAAAGTCTTCATAGTTAGATTATATTTTTTCCGTTACCTTATATTCTATTCTTTTTCCTAACATAAGCTTAGTATGCGATATTAACGCAGGTAATGTCGAGAGGAAAAATCCAGCAATAGGCAAGAGCATAAATTCTAACGGAAATAGAAATTGTCTTGTAAGCGAAGCGGAAAATTTCTTAGGTCTGTTTCTGAAATCAATAAAAATCATGGCCAAAAGAGCAAATAAACAAAAAGTTAAAATAAATCCGGCTAGTTTTGGAAGATTATAGCCAAGTGCTGTTCTTGAAAATACGGGATTAATAAATGGAATAATATTTGCTGCAATAGTAATAATAAACCAATTAACAGGCCATAAGAGATGGTCTAGAGAAACATGGTAAAGCATTAATGTTTTTCTAACAAAAGGTACTCCCGGTACTGTAAGCCACCATTTAACAAAAACTGGATTGTCAGATACTCCCCAGGACCAACGCTGTTCTTGTTCGTACTTACTTTTTAGAGTTTTAAAATAACTTGTTGATTGAGGAGAATCCATAGAGGTTTTAAGAAAAATTGGCTCCACCCAAAGATTTCCTCTTCTCATATAAAAGGCTTTATAGAATATGCGGTAATCTTCAGGTATTACATCTACGTCCCAGTATCCAATTTCATGAAGCATCCTAAAAGAAAGAGAATAGGTAGAATGAGCTACGAGTCTATCTCCTTGAACTAAAACTCCAATTCTCCAAAGACTTCCAAAAAAAGAAATTACTCTTACTGGAGCAGGTACTTTCCAGAAGTTATTATAAAAGACTCCTGCTGATTGCCAGAATTTATTGTATGGTTTATCGTCACTTAAGAATTTGTAAGCAAGATAGGCAAAATATTGTTTATCAAAAATTGAATCTGCATCTACAGATGAAATAGTTGCGTAATTTATATCAATTATTCCTTTTTCAACAAGCCTTTTATATGTATATTTTCCAGCAAAAGCTTCATTTGAAGATTTACCTTTTACTTCGCCTTCAATATCAGGATGAAAAGTTGCAAAAATATCACCAAATTTATTTTTATATTCCTTTAATAATATCCTTGCTTTTTCTCTTACGTCTTTTTCTCTGTCCTCCATCCCTAAAACAATATAAATTCTTTTAGTTGGGAATGTTTGTTCTGAAATTACTTTAAGGGTTTCTCTAAGTTTACTTATGCTTTCTCTATAATTTGGGATAACTACCACATGAGTTAATTTATCAAACTTTTCAAATTCTACTGCTTTTTTAAGCCAATTTGTTTTTTCTGCTTCTTTTATCTTGCTTGTTGCAATATACGAATTTATAACAAGGGAAAAAGATTTATAAAACCAATAAACGTCATAAAAGAGAATAAAATAGGCAACAGTATATGGTATAAAAAGAGATCCCCAAATAGGAAATAGAATAAGTGACCATGATAAAAATCCAGGTAATATTTCTAAAAATCTGGTTGTCTTAATAGGATACCTTGAAAAGAGTTTTTGAAAAAAACTTGTCATTATAATATTAGATCTACTTAAAGCTTATTAAATAAAGTATGGGCGTTTTCGGTTGTTTTTTCAATTACTTTATTTTTGGAAATCTCCTTAATTTGCGCAATGAAACTAGCCACAATTATAACATAAATAGGTTCATTTCGGCTACCTCTATGAGGAATAGGCGTTAAAAAAGGGGAATCTGTTTCAGTAATTATCCGATTAAGTGGTGTTTCTTTAACTAAATCTGAAAGAGCAGTTGTTTCTCCTTTAGCAATTCCTTTATAGGTAATATTTCCATCAAAACCAATATAAAAATTAAGTTTTAACACTTTTTCTAAAAATTTTAAATCTCCAGAAAAGCAGTGAAAAACTCCAGGTTTATTTAAAAGAATAGATTTATATTTAGTAAGAATTTTTAATATATCTTCTCCTGCTTGTCTATTATGAATTTGCAAAGGAAGACTTAATTTATTTGCTATTTTTATTTGTTTTACAAAAAGCTCTTCTTGAATTTTGGTATTTGTTACTCCGTTTGATTTATACCTAAAATAATCCATTCCTGTTTCACCTATTGCGACAACTTTTTCTTCTTTTGCTAGCTCTTCTAAATCTTTTTCCCAATTTTCTTCTAATTTATCTGCATGGTGAGGGTGAATTCCGACACTTGTGTAAAGTCCTTCATATTTTTTAG
>DASRON010000014.1:0-63180 GCA_035646815.1 Patescibacteria group bacterium
TTTTATTCTTTTTAGCAAAAAAATTAATAGGAAGAACTTCTTTAGGTGATGAAATAGATTTTAAAATTGATGGTTTAAAGTTATTCTTAAAGTCAATGGATAGAAATTATAAATGGCAAGCAGAAAGATTTTATATTGTTGAACAAATGATTCCTTATGCAATGGCGCTTGGATATATTGAAAGATTTATGGAACAGTTAAAAATAATTAAGCCTGATTATAATCCAACTTGGTATCATGGCTACTCAGGTGGATTTTATGTAGGTTATTCAGGGTTTTATTCTTCAATGACAACTAATATGACAAGTTCTTCTTCAAGTGGTGCATCAAGTGGATTCTCTGGAGGAGGTGGAGGAGGTGGAGGAGGCGGAAGCTGGTAGCTAAATTATTGATTTAAAGCTTCTTCGCAAGCAGCTTTGGATTCTGCATCTGGTAACTTATCACAAGGAGATCCCTCTATTTTATTAATTGCATCTGTTTCAGAAGGAGTAGTTTTTGGCATCATTAAGTCTGTCAAGTCAGAAAACTTTATATTTGAAGGAGGGGTAAACTTTGAATTATCAACTGTCCAGTTAGAGCACTTATAATCTACTTCTTTATTTAAATCCATTGTTTGATTTTTTACAGTTGAGTTCTCCTTACTATTTGACGCAGAAGTTTCTTCTGTGCCCAAATCAGCTTTCATTTTTATTCCCTGATCCATTTCAGAAGACCATATGTATGAAAATTCTTCATCTTGAATAAAATGACTCTTAACTGTCTTTCCTTCTACTTGGCTTGTAAAGTCTCCTCTCATTTTTTTACCTGCAACATAAACAGTTCCCGTGCCATTGTTTTCAGCACTGTTTATCGCACATTTAACATTTTTCCCAGCACCAAAAAGATTCTTAATTGTTCCTTTGACCATTTCTCCTGCAGTTTGATTGCTTTTGTCCATAGAATTTGTTTTATTTTCAGAGGTGTTTGAAGATTTTCCAAGGTTTAGATATAAAGCACTACCAAGGAGAGCAAGAATAATGATTACTACTATGATTAGACCTTTACTCTTAAACATCTAGTTTAAAAAGTATAGACATTTTTTTTTAAATAGTCAATAGACGTGAGTAAAAATAATTATTATTGACAGGTAATATATAATATATATATGTCGAAAAAAGTTTTTACAAAAGAAAAAGCAAAAGAAATAGGAGAAAAGCTAGGAGTTGATTGGAGTTTGTTTGATGTTGAGCAATTTAGGCGTGGAATGGATGTAGAACTTGAGCATGGAACAGTAGATTCAAATACAAATGTTACAAATGATGACCCTCTAATGACTGGAAAAATTGCCCTTGCACATTTAAACGAAATTCGAGACTATTATACACGTTTAGATAAAATGGAAGAAGAAGGAGAAGCTTTTTGGGATAAACAAAAAAAGATAACTTAACTTCCAAATCTCCCTTTTTAATATTATTGAGAATGCCTTGATAATAAGATAGACTTGTAGTAGGTATACCAAGTGTATATAATATTTTTATGGCTAAAAAAAGAGCATATCGCAAACGTAGACCAGGGTTAAAATTAAAGTTAAAAAAAAATACGGTTTATTCTCTTTTTTCTTTTGGTTTAATTTTAGCTGGACTTATTTGCTATTTATCTTTTACTAGAAATGGAAGCTCATTTATAATTTTAAATGACACCTTAATTTCATATTTTGGATTTTCTGCATATCTTTTTCCGCTTTCTCTAATCCTTCTAGGGTTTTTCTTTCTAAGACTTAAAATGTTTATCTCAAAACCTAATGTTGCACTAGGGTTTATTCTCTTTTTTCTTTCTACTGACGCTATCTTAAGAGGAGGGATTATTGGTCTTTATCTTTTTCAGGTAATTGCTGAAATATTAACTTCAATCGGTGCTTATCTTGTTTACTTATTTGGAGTATTAGTTGGTCTAATTGTACTTTTTGATACATCTATTGATCAATTAATAAATGGAATAAGTTATACACTTACCAATATAAAAAGATTACTTCCAAGTATGCTTATGAATTATTTTAAAAAAGATAAAATGGCAACACTTAAAAATAAGCAGATGACAATTAGAGGAATGGATAAAAACTTTCCAGCAATTCAAAATATCAAAGATCCCGCAAGTACTTTGATTAAAAAAGATTCTCCTCTTATTGCAGATAAGCTTGTAGCAAATACTTTAGGGAAAAACGTTTTATGGGAATATCCTTCGCTTAGTCTCTTATCTGATGCTTCTGCTCAAAAAGCAGAAAGAGGAGATATAAAAAAAACAGCAAGTGTTATCGAAAGAACATTGCAGAGTTTTGGAATAGGTGCAAAAGTTGTAGAAGTTAATTTAGGCCCTGCAGTTACGCAGTTTGCAATGGAGATTGCTTTGGGAACAAAAGTTTCCAAAATTACTTCTCTTGCTAATGATTTGGCTTTGGCAACAGAAGCACCGACTGGTCAAATCAGAATTGAAGCACCAATTCCGGGAAGAAATTTAGTTGGAATTGAAATTCCAAATAGAGGACTTGAAGTCGTTCCTTTAAAGACTATGCTTGCATCAGATATTATGAGAAAAAATAAGTCTAAACTAACGGTTTCTCTTGGGCTTGATGTATCAGGAGAGCCTTTGATTGCGGATATTGCTAAAATGCCTCATGTTTTGATTGCCGGAACTACGGGGTCTGGAAAATCGGTAATGATGAATACTTTTATATCTTCACTTTTGTTTAGAGCATCTCCTGACGAATTAAAACTTATCTTAATTGATCCTAAAAGAGTTGAACTTACAGGATATAACGGAATTCCTCACCTGATGACGCCGGTAATTGTTGAAGTGGAAAAGATTTTAGCAGCACTTAACTGGGCGATTGCTGAGATGGATAGAAGATATAAAACGTTTGCTGACAGTGGAGTAAAAAATATCGATTCATATAACGAGCTTTCTGGTTTTCAAGCACTCCCATATATAGTTATCTTTATTGATGAACTTGCAGATCTTATGTCTTTTGCACCAGTTGCAGTTGAAGACGCTATTGCAAGACTTGCACAAATGGCAAGAGCAACAGGTATTCATTTGGTTGTTGCAACACAAAGACCATCTGTCGATGTTATAACGGGTCTTATTAAGGCAAATATTCCCTGTAGGATTGCGTTTAATGTTTCATCGATGATTGATTCAAGAGTAATTTTGGATACACCTGGTGCAGAAAAACTATTAGGAAGAGGAGATATGTTATACACTCCACCAGACCAGGCAAAACCTACTCGTATTCAGGGAGCTTTTATTTCCGAAAAAGAAGTAAGAAAATTAGTTGATAATCTAAAGGCAAAGAATTTCCCTGTGGAATACACAGAAGATGTTACTTCTCAACCAATTATGCTTAAGAGAGGGCTGCCTTCCACGGGAGCTGATGGAAGAGATGCTCTTTTTGAAGAAGCAATTAGAATTATTTGTGAATATGATAAAGCTTCTGCTTCACTTCTTCAAAGAAGACTTTCTATTGGTTATTCAAGGGCAGCTAGAATATTAGATCAATTAGAAGCAGAAGGTGTTGTTGGAAGAGCAGAAGGTTCCAAGCCAAGAGATGTACTAGTTAAAAACGTAGATGAATTTTTAGCTAGCACTGCAGAACAGGCTTAAAATGATTAAAGCAGGACAAAGGCTTCAGGATATAAGACTTGAAAAAGGATTAAGTCTTGAAGAGGTTGCACAGAAGACTAAAATTAGGGCAAATTTTCTAGCCGCAATAGAAAAAGGAGATTATTCAAAACTTCCTTCAGTTGCTTATGCTCAGGGATTTGTTAGAAATTATGCAAGCTTTTTAAAACTTCCCGAAAAAGAAATACTTGCTTTATTTAGAAGAGAATTTGATGAAAAAAAACATTACCATGTATTACCACATGGTTTTACAAAAAATAAAGAATATTCCCCTTCTAAAATAAGGATTAGGCAATCAGCTATCTTAATATTTTTAATATTTGCGATAGTATTAGGATTTATAGGTTATCAATACAGATCTGCTTTTTTTGGTCCTTCGGTTTATATAATAAATCCTGAAGATAATGCAGTTGTTAATTCAAAAAGAGTAACTATTTTAGGAAAGACTGATCCTAATGCAACAGTAATGGTTGAGGAATTTTCTGTTTCAGTTGATACTAATGGAGAATTTAAGAAGGTAATAAATGTTTTTCCTGGAAAAACAACGATTGTAATAAAAGTAACAAATAAGTTTGGAAGAGAAACTGTTGTAAGAAAAATAATTCAAGCAAAATAAAACCCTTGACATAAATTCCTATTTAAGCTAAGTTAGTTATATGATAGATCCTGCTCAAATTGCACTATTTTTAGTAATTTTAATTTTAACAGTTCTTCTAATAATATTAGGAGTACAGGTCTTCTATATTCTTCGAGAATTAAGGCAAACATTAAGAAAAGCAAATAAAGTCCTTGATGATACAGGGGAAATTACAGAAAGTGTTTCAGGACCAATTTCATCTCTTTCGACTCTTGTTACAGGACTTAAAACAGGAGCAACTATTGCTAAATATTTTAAGAAAAAAGAGAATTCAAAATAACTGCCTTATGCAAAACAATGGTTCCCGTCATCATGAAAGTAAGTTTTTTAACGGCTTTTTATTAGGATTAATAGTAGGAGGAGCTATTGTATTTCTTCTTGCAACAAAAAAAGGTAAAAAAATCTTAAAGCTAATCTCAGAAGAAGGCTTAGATAATCTCTCAAATATACTTGAAAAATATGAAGAGAAGGACGAAGAAAAAACAAAAAGCAAAGAAAAAGTAAAAATCGCAAAAATTTTAGATCAAAAAGATCAAGGAGATGAAATAGAGGAGACAGAAGAGTTTGAAGAAGAAGTTAGTAAAGAAGAGGAAGAAGAGAAAAAACCTAGAAAAGCCCGCAGGTTCTTCAAGCGAAGTAAGTAGTAATAATGATAAGTTACTTTAAGAAAGAATATAACATAGACAAGATAGGAGATATCTTATGGTCGCACGCAGTAAATAGCAGAGAAAAACTTTCAAGATATATTAATAATCCTCTAGCCATGATTTTGGAGTCTGACATTAGAATATTCCCAGAAGGAGAAATCATATGCGCTCATCCTCCTCAGACAGATAGTGATTTAACAGCAGAAGAGTTAATTAGAAAGCTTAAAAGCTCAAGGCAAGGATTAAAACTTGATTTAAAAGATCCGGAAGTAGTTATACCAATATTAAAAATTCTAGATGAAATAAAACTATCTCAACCAGTAATAATTAACGGTGATATTTTACAAGGGAACGGAGCTTCTTCTTCTAAATTTAATCCAAAAGACTTTATTGCGCTTTGTAGAAAATTTTACCCAGATGGAATTTTATCATTGGGGTGGACAACAGTTTCTGATCCTAATCTTCCTTATACTTTTGATAATGTTTCAGAAATGCTTAAACTTTGTAATGGGCTAAGTCAGGTAATATTTTCAATTCGTGCATGCTTACTTCCTGCAAGTTGGCAGGCATTAAAACCACTTATGGAAAAGAAAGATTTTACTTTAAGTATTTGGAATAACGAACCTATTGATACAGAACTTAAAAATTGGATAAAAAACAATACAGATTCTAAGAGAACTTTTTACGATTTTATAAATGAAGATAAGGATCCATTAAGACTTTGGTAAATCTATTTTAAAAGATTAATTTATAATCCATAGTTTCTAATATTTGCATTGTGTTCCTCAATTGTTTTTGCATAGCGATTTATTCCGTTTACATCTGAGATGTAGAATAGGTAATCGGTTTTGGAAGGATTAAGCGCTGCTTTAAGACTGGCAATACCAGGATTTGAGATAGGAGCAGGTGGAAGACCTGGATTATTGTAAGTATTATAAGGAGAGTTAATTTGCTTATCTGCATTTGTTAAAGATTTCTTCCACCATCTTTTTTCATTAGGTTGGTATCCAAGCATATATTGAAGAGTAGCGTCAATATCAAGTTTCATACCAATATTAAGTCTATTATAAATTACGCTTGCGACTAATGATCTATCTTTATCCATTTTTGCTTCACGTTCAACAAGAGAGGCAAGGATTACAGTTTGAACATCTGTTAAGTTAGTTGTTTTTTCATTTATAACACTATTAAATTTATTATCAAAATTATTTTTCATGATAGAAATAATGAGGTCAATGTCAACATCTTTTGGAAAAAGATAAGTATCTGGGAATAGATAGCCTTCATTTTCGCTAAGCTTATTAATCCAAGTGTTGTCATAAGTAGGAAGTTTTTCTTTAAGAATTGCTGCAACTTCTTCTGCTCTTTTTCCCTCAGGTATCGTTACCCAAACGTCTAATGTTCCATGAGTAAGGTTTTCAGCAATTTCTTTTGCTGACATAGAAGGACTTAATCTAAAGTCTCCAGCTTCAATTTTTTTGTCATAACCATATCTTTTGGTGACGATAAAAAAAACAATGGAGTCCTTAATCAGTCCCTCAGTCTTAAGATTAGAAGAAATTTCTCGAACACCTTGTCCTTTTTCAATTACAAATATTTTTTGACTTTTGTCTTGTAGATTAACAGGGAGATTATTATTTTTCCACCAAAGTATAGCTGTAAGAGAAATTACTATTATTAACGCTAATGCTATAACTATTCTTTTCATTCCAAATTAGTGATCGGAAGGTTTTTGATTGTGTCTTTTCCTTCTTTTAGATTATACACGCTTTGACTATATAAAGTACATATAGTCTCTCCTTTTTTAGCTTTTTCGTTAAGCTTTTTATTTAGATAAATCCCAGCCGCTTTTTCAGTAGGCGCTCCAAGAATTTTTGCAACACTTGTAATATTTTTGATATTAAATTCTTTAACGATTCCGCTTCTTACAGCGCTAACTTTATATGTATATTTTCCAGGTTTAAGTTTTTCACTATCAATATTTGGATTTCCACCTTGTGCTTTTACAATCTCTTGAAATTTTTTAAAAGCTTTTCCTGTTTTAAGGATTGAAGTCGCCCAGCCAAATGCATTTCCATAATGTGTTTTAACACCTTCTCTTAATTTCTTAGAAGAGTCTTTTAAGCATAATTCTAAAAGTGTTCCTGCAATATTTAAACTTCTTATTTCTAAATCAACTGGTTTATTTTTCTTTTGTTGTAAAACTCTTAAAGCTTCTTGAATTTCTAAAATAGGACCTATTCCTCTGCCTGCAGGTTCTTCTGTTTTATGAATCATTACTTTGATTTTTATTTTAAATTCTTTTGCTAAGAATATAAACTTATCTTTAATAATCTCAGCATCATGTAAAGTATGTACCTTAACTGTTTTTCCATATGGAAGGTCAATAACTACATGGGTTGCGCCAAAAGCTATTTTTTTAGCCATAATTGATACTAAAACTTTATCGTAACTTTCAAACAAAAGTGGTTTCTCAACTTGAATTAGAATATCATCTGCAGGAGCAAGGTTAAAGCTTCCTCCCCAAACGATACAACCGTTGGTTTTTCTGACAACTTCATATATCTTTTTTTTGTTAAGAATAACTGGAGCAAGTACTTCCATGTCATCCGCAGTTCCATCTGGTGAAGTAATTGCTCTTGAAGAGCTTTTAGGTATTTTAAAACCTGCTGCTGCAATAATTGCAACAATAATTGGTGTAGTTCTTGTTCCCGGAATGCCTCCTATAGAGTGTTTATCTGCAACAATTCCATTAAAGTGTAATTTCTCTCCAGTCTCAACCATTGCTTTTGTTAGATAGAAAAGTTCTCTATCTGTAAAGCCTTTAGAATAACCAGATGCTGCAAAATAGGTAGTTAAAATATCGCCAAGTTCTTCTTTTGAAATTTGATTCATGATGGCAAATATTTCTTTGTAGCTAAGTCTTTTTCCGACTAATTTTTTTTGAATTGCACTTAAAGCTAAGATTTTTTCATCCATAATTATCTTCCTTTTAATTGGTCTATTGCTAAAGAAATAATACTTTTTAAAAAGTGTAAAAGAGCATAAATAAGAGTATTTATTGTTCTGTAAACAGTTGGCCAAATTTGTATTAAGAATTTTTTAAAATTTTTTTCATTCATAATTAAACTTTATCAAGTTTTGCCTTTATTACAAGTCTTTTCCAGGTAGTTCCTGGAGGAGTGCATGTTACAAGTGTAAGATATGAATCATCAAATCTTTGTTCAAACATAGAGATATCTGAAGTATCCACAACTGAAATATTGTATATTTTATAGATAAAGGTAAGTTTTGAAACCTCTACTTGTATTTCGTCTCCAACTCGAAGTTCATGAAGAGTTGCAAAAATAGTTTTGTAATCTTTGGGATTAAACCATTGAGGAAGAGTTGAATGTCCAAAAATCACAGCTGTCCCTTTTTGCGGAGGAATTGCAGTTCCTCCATAATTTACTAAATGGGCGGAAAGATTAGTATCAATTGTTGAAACAACAGCATCTTTAATTTCTAATTTTTGAATATTTAAAGCATAAGCTTGGATATCTTGATGTTGTTTTTGAAATTTTATATTCGGAAACCAGTTTTCGGCATTCGTGTAATCTGTTTGAGAAAAAACATTTGATGCTTGACTAATAAAACTGGTAATAAGTGAGCTGTTTAAGACAGTTGTTTTAGGAATTGGTGTTGCTAACTCTTGACTGGTAAAGGCATTTGCAAAATATACTTGCCAGGATATTAAAGGAAAGAAAATGTAGATTACAATAAATCCACCAACGGTAATCATGAGAAAGCTTATTAATCTTGATGTTTTTTTAAAATTTAAGGAAGATTTTTTATAATATTTAGCCATTAATATCCAAAGTAATTTTTATTTTATTAGGATCTCTAGGCAGGAACTTTGGTATTAAAGGAAGTCTTGGAAAAAGACTAATTGTAGTATTTGTTACTTGTGGAAAGTTTTTAAACATATTTTCTGCATCTGAGATAGATTTTCCACTAACTTCTTTAATCATCTTTTCTTGATCAATTTCAGGCATAAGTGTTGCCTTAATGTTTAAGTTTGCAGAGATAGCATCATCTCCATCTTTTTTACTATCCTTTACTTCTACATCGATATTGTCTTTGCTGATGATAAGTCCTTGTGGAATTTTACTTTTTAAAAGTAATTCTGCAAAAGAAACAAGATCGTCTTTTTTATAAGAAAGAGCTTGATAATTCACGGTTCCTTTAATAGTTAATTTATCAGCTTCTTCATCTATGTCTTTACTTAAATCTTTTTTAGAAACTAAAGCGTCTACAAAAACTGGAAGAAGTATTTTATCTTCAGAAATTTTATTATTTAATTCTTCCTTTGCCTTATCCTCAAGTTCTTTTATTAAGTCATTCTCAGCACGAACTACATCTTCTTTTGATACAACAGTTACTTCTTTTTTGTCTCCTCCTGAAAATGGATCGTCATTTTTCCCAATAATGTCTCCTGTGCTAAGGTTTGCAACTGAAAATTTTGTACCTGCGGGAAGATTATATTCTTTTCCTATTTCTCCTGCGGTAACTTCAATAGTTGCTGTAGTTGGCTGAGCGCTTGCATCTGCAGATGCAGATGCAATATTAACAGAATCATCTACTGTAAACTGAATATCATTTGGTGCGCCTATCACAGTTCCTGATTTAATAGTTGTTTCTTTTGTAAAGCGACTATAGAGAGTTATTTTTCCTTTTGCTTTTTCTCCTACTTCTTTTTTGCCGCTAACTGTTATAGTAGTCGATCCGTCTTCTGAGATTGTTGTGAAAACACCCGCAATAATATTTTTGGAAACATCTGTTTTAGAAGAAGTAGAAAATGTTGCAGACTGTTTTATTTCTTCTATTTTTGGATCAATACTTAAAATAATATTTGCTCTTAAGGCAAAAAGATAATAAATAAAGAATATAATTAAAAGAATTATAATAATACCGGGAATTAAAAACATTTTATTTCCACGAATTATAGGAAAAAGATTAATGATAGATCTCGTTATTTCTTTTAAGCTTGCAAAAACAGATTCTTTTATAAAAGAAATACTTGATAAAAAGTTTGGATGAGAGCTTTTTCTAGTGTCTTCTTCTGTAAATTCCGGAAAAGGTTTTCTAGTGTCTTCTTCTAAGACAGCGGTCTTAGGTTCTTCTCTTTTTTCATCTTTTATAGTGCTAATTGTTTCAACTTTTAATTCTTCATCGTCTTTTTTCTCTTCGATTAAATTATCTTTTGCAATATCTTTTTCTCCAAAACCAAAGTGATTTGCAGGAAAGGCCTTTTCTTCGTAGATTTTGTCTTCTATTGTTTTCTCTTCTTCTGGGAGTTTTTCTACCTCTTTTATCTCCTCTGGTTTTATCATTTCCTGTTTAGTTAATTCAGGAATATCATCTGCTTTTTTATATTCCATTATTCCTGGAGAAACAGCAAGACCCATCTGTTTTGCAGCACCATTTATAACTGCCTTAATATCATAATTTGAAGCAAGTGTTAAGATTTGAGGAAGGTGAAGAAATGATAAGCTCTTACTCCACTGGTGTTTTATAAATTCCTGAGAAAGTTCTTTCTCTTGATCTGTAAAAATAATTACCCTTGAGGGAAGAATTTCTGGAACTTCAAAGTGTTTAAGAAGTGTATCTACAGTAAAGCTTGCTGATTCATGAATTTTTGATGCTTTTGCCTCCAGGATTTTACTTGCTTTTACCAAAGAAACTACAGTATTTTCTTTACTTATTTGGGCAAAAATAGTTGAGACTGGAGCACCTTCTTCTTTTTGAACAAGAGAAATAATTGCCTCAACAATTACTAAAAAACCAATTGGTTCAAGACTTAATTCATCACTTACTTTTTTTAATTTATCAAGATAGTCCTTTTTAACCTTATTGTCTTCAACCCAGTTTTCTTTTAAGGCAAAGATGGTTTTTTGAGTTTCAATATTTTCAGGAAGGGAAGTTTCTGCTCTTGATATCGCTTTGTCACAAATATTAAGTAATTCTTCAGAGGAAACATCTTCTATGGATTCTGAAAAATATTCTTCTCCTGATCCTACTATTTTTATTACACCTGATAGCGTTTCGAAAACAACACCTATTGCTTTTTCATCCCTTAAGATTAAGGCAAGAAAATATTGTGGTTTTTCTTTTTTTTCAAAAAAAGAAAGGGAAGGTATTTTCATATTAAAAATTTACTTTTGCGTATATTCTTTTTAATCCGTGTCCTATATTTTCCTGCTTTATTATTTTAAACCTTTTTAGCTTCCCTGTAAAATCAACATGTGGTCCTCCGCAAATTTCTTTTGAATAATCTCCAATAGAATATACTTTTATTTTATCTTCATACTTTTTATTAAAGAGTCCTACAGCACCAAGTTCTTTTGCTTTTTCAAGTGGCATAATTTCAAATTTAACTGGTAAATTTTCTTTAATCTTTTCATTTACTATTTCCTCAATTTTTCCAAGCTCTTCATTGGTTAATCTTTGGTCAAAATTAAAATCAAACCTTACTCTTTCATTTGTAATATTTGATCCTGATTGATTTACTTTTTCTCCCAATATGTCTTTTAAAGCTTTATGAAGTAAATGAGTCACAGTATGTCCCATAACGGTTTGTTCTTCTGAGTCTGCTAGGCCTCCTTTAAACATACCAGAAGAAGCAGTTCTTGATAATTCTTTGTGTTTTTCAAATTCTTTTTTAAATTCATCAACATTTACTTTTTGCTTTTTTTTCTTCATCAGTTCAATTGTTATTTCTAGAGGAAAACCATAAGATTGATAGAGATCAAATGCCTCTTTGCCTGTCATTTTTTCCGTTTTTTCAATAATCCTAAGTCCCTTATCTAGGCTTTTACCAAAGCGGATAAGTTCACCAAAGAGGACTTCTGAGACTATTTTTAAATCTCTTGTTTTTTCTATTCTTTCAGGTTCAACTTCTTGCTCTATATTTAAGATTTCATCTGCAATTGTTTTAAATTCTTCCGTAGGAGTAAAGTTTTTGGTTAATTCATGATACTTAATAACAGAACGTCTTATGAGTCTTCTTAAAACATATCCCTGTTCTTTATTTGAAGGTTTTACGCCAGAGAGGATTATAAAAATAGATGCTTTTAAATGGTCTGCGATTATTCGCATTGCAGATTTATCCTCATCGTATTTTTTACCACTTAATTCTTCGATTTTTTTAATTGCAGGAAAGTATAGAGAAGTTTTGAAAATATCTTGTTCGTTTTCTGCCGCTGCCAAAAGTCTCTCAAGTCCTCCGCCAAAATCAACGTTTTTTTGCGGAAGTTCAGAAAATTCGTCTTTTGTTTTAATAAATTCCATAAATACGGAATTTCCAATTTCCATATATCTTCCGCAGTCACAGTTAATATGACATTTACTATCTTTATATTTACTTTCTTCATGAATTTTAGGATCAGAGAAATCATAAAAAACCTCAGAATCAGGTCCTCCTGGTTCACCGATAGGCATTTTAGAAGGAATACCTGATCTAGACCACCAATTTTTATCTACTCCGTAAAGAAAGATTTTATTTTTTGAATCAATTCCTTCTTTTGCAAAAATTTCTTTCCAGATATCTTCAGATTCTGTATCTTTTGAAACATTTTTATTTCCTTCAAACACACTTACGTAAAGTTTTTCCTTAGAAATTTTTAATTCTTTTGTTAAAAAATCCCAGAACCAAGGAAGTTGTTCTTTTTTAAAATAACTACCTAATGACCAGTTGCCAAGCATTCTAAAAAAAGTAGTGTGTCTGTTGTCTCCAACTTCTTCAATATCTTGACTTCTAAAAGAGTCCTGAGAATTAACTAGTCTTTTACCACTGGGATGAGATTCACCAAGAAGATACGGAACTAGGGGTTGCATTCCTGAAGATGTAAAAAGAGTAGTTGGATCATTTTCTGGAACTAAAGGTGCATTTTCAATTTGCTTATGCTCTCTTTTTTCAAAGAAACTAATATATTTTTTAATTATTTCAAAAGCTGTCATGCTTAAATTATACCATGTAAAAAAGAGATAGTAGCTGGGGGTTATTCGATAAATTTTTCGCCGTTTAGTTTTCTTATTGAAGAATCTACTACTCTTTGCATTACAGTAATATCTTGTTTTGTTTGAGGGGAAAGTTTGAGTTTTAGAATTTCTCTAAGACTAAACCATTTATAGAAGTAATCCTTACAATCATATGCTTCTGTTTTTTTAACTTTTACATAAGAAATATAATTATTCTTTTTAAGTTCTTCGTGGTAATAATCGTAAACAGAAAAAATAGATTTTAACTCTATGTCTAGGCAAAAAAGAACTGCTACAAGGCGTTTAAAAGCTTCTTTTTCTGTTTCATTTTTTAAGCTTTTCACGTAAGGAAGAGACCAGTTAGAATTTGGGTCAGTCTGTTTTTGTTTTTGCAAGAGAATTTGTTGAGTTCTTGAGTGGTAAAGAAATCCACTTGCATAAAAATCTTTATGCATTAGGTACATTATACCTTATTTTAAGGGAAAAATCTAGGTTAAGATAATTGCTAAGTTTAAAAAAATAGTTTTCATTATAAAAATATTGCTTGTAATTAAGTGGTATAATTTTCTATATGTCTCAATATTATAATCCTAATCGAAAAAAATATTTATATAACCCCAACTCAACAGAATTATTTCGTTTGAGCAGAAGTAAGATTGATCTTTTTATAAATTGTCCCCGCTGTTTTTATTTAGATCGAAGATTAGGAGTCGGTCAGCCTCCAGGTTATCCTTTTTCATTAAATTCTGCAGTAGATAAACTGTTAAAAAAAGAATTTGATATTCATAGAGCTAAAAAAACAGCACATCCCTTAATGACTGCTTATGGAATTGATGCAATACCTCTTGATCACGAGAAAATAGATGAGTGGAGAGATGCTATGAGGCGTGGAATAACTGCTAGAATTGACCATTCAAACGTTATTATTACAGGAGGAATAGATGATGTTTGGATAAATTCAAAAGGGGAGTATTTGATTGTTGATTACAAGGCAACTTCTAAAGAAGAAGAAGTAACCTTAGATAAGGAATGGCAAGATGGATATAAAAGACAAATGGAGATATATCAATGGTTATTTAGAAAAAACGGCTATAAAGTGTCAGACACTGGATATTTTGTTTATTGCAATGGCATTACTGATAAAAAAGCATTTGATGCAAAACTAGAGTTTGATATAAAGATTTTGCCATACAAAGGAAGTGATTCATGGGTTGAAAAAACCATAAATGATGCAATTAATTGTTTAAAAGGAGATAAAATTCCAGAATCTGGAGAAGATTGTGATTATTGTAAATACAGAGAGGCAGTAAAAAACGTGGAGATTTAATTTCCCTCTTGACAGGTAATATTTTTCTATGATATAGTTTTATAACTTTATATAAAGGATTAAGAAAGAGGAGAGATCCTCAAGGCATTTTTTTTGTGTAAAACTTAAATCCTTCTAAAGATGACTCTCAGATGCCAAAGGTTGATAATAAAACAAACAACAATTTAAGAGAAAACTGGGGTAAGAATTATAAACTACTGCCTACGTTAGATTTACTTGCCACTCAGAAAAAATCCTATCAATGGTTCCTTGATCAAGGAATTGCAGAGGTGCTTCAAGAAATTTCTCCTATTGACGATTTTACAGAAAAGAACTGGACAATGGTTCTTAAGGATTACAGATTTGGAAAAATTTCTAATACTTCAGGTTTATGCCTTACTAAGGGACTCACCTACGATGCCCCTCTCTACGTAAATGCCACATTAATAAATAAAAAAACAGATTCAAAATTAGAACAAGAAGTTTTCTTGGGAGATATGCCACAAATGACAGATCGTGGAACATTTGTAGTTAACGGAATTGAAAGAGCAGTTGTAAGTCAATTAGTTAGATCTCCAGGAGTTTTCTTTACTGCAAATCAAGACAATGTAACTGGAAAAACTCTACATACGGCAGAAATAAGGCCAGTTCATGGATCTTGGCTTGAATTTTCAACAACAAGACATGAAACAATAATGGTTAAAATTGACAGAAGAAGAAAGTTTCCCGCAACTACATTTTTAAGAGCAATCGGAATTTCTTCAAACGATGAGATAAAACAGAAGTTTGGAGAATTGGAAGCAGATGGAGAAACTTCTTACATTGCAAATACTTTGAAAAAAGATGATACAGGTGATTCCGCAACAGCACTTGTTGAAATTTTTAGAAAAATGCATCCCGGAGAGCCTGTAGTTTTAGATAAAGTAAGAGAAAGTTTTAACGGAATGTTTTTTAATTCAAGAAGATATGATTTAGGAAATGTTGGAAGATACAAGATGAATAAAAAACTCAAGAATGTTGACGGATTTATTCCTGCAGGAGAAGATATAAAAACATTAGCCCTTGATGATATTGTTGCATCAATAAAATACTTAATAGGACTTTCAAGAGGTAAAAATGGGATAGACGATATCGATAGTCTTTCAAACAGAAGAGTTAGATGTGTAGGAGAGCTAGTTGCAAATACTGCTTTTAGAATTGGTGCTTTAAGACTTGAAAGATCGGTTAAAGAAAGAATGAGTTTGATTCAGCTTGATCAACCAACTTCTATTGCAGGACTTATTAATGCAAGACCGATTATGGCATCTATTAATGAGTTTTTTAGAACCTCTCAGCTTTCAACCATTCTTGATCAAACAAATCCTCTTTCAGAAATAGACAACTTAAACAGACTTACAGTAATGGGAACTGGTGGAATTTCAAGAGAAAGAGCAGCTTTCTCAATTCGTGATATTAATTCATCTCAATATGGAAGAATTTGCCCAATAAGAAGCCCTGAGGGACCAAATATTGGACTTGTTACTTACCTTGCATTGTATGCAAAAGTTAACCACTTTGGATTTTTAGAAACTCCATACAGAAGAGTAATTCATGAGAAAAAAGGTAAGAAAACCATAACAAGGGTAACAGAGGAACTTATTTATCTTGATGCAGAAGATGAAAGAAATTATTACATCACTCATACAAGAGTTCTAGAAGATGACGGGACCATTGTGCATGTTCGTGTTCCAGCAAGACATAAGGGAGACTTTATTGAAACAGATAAGGAGAATATTGAATATATTGATATTGTTCCAAGACAAGTTGTTGGATCAGCAGCATCTTTAATTCCTTTTGTTTCGCATGATGAAGCAAACAGAGCTCTTATGGGAACTCACATGCAATGTCAAGCAGTTCCTCTTTTAAAACCTAAAAGTCCGATTGTAGGAACTGGTATGGAGAAAGAAATATCTCAAGTTATGAACAGGGTAATAAGAGCTCCTTTTGATGCAACTGTTATTTTTGCAGATGCAAATAGAGTAACAATTAAAGGAAAAGGTAAAAAAGAAGAAGAGACATATACGATTGATTCTTTTAAAAGAACTTCTCAGGCAACTGCATACACACAGAAAGCAATGGTTGTGACAGGACAAAAAGTTAAAAAAGGAGATTTATTAATTGATGGTCCAGCATCTCAAAATGGGGAACTTGCTTTGGGTCAAAATTTAATTATTGCTTATACTTCGTTTGATGGACTTGGATATGAAGATGCTATTGTTATTTCTGACAGACTTGTTAAAGAAGATGTTTTGTCATCTATCCATATTGAAAAATATGAAGCAGCAGTTGTTGAAACAAAACTTGGCCCTGAAGAAACAACCAGAGACATTCCAAATGTTTCAGAAGAAGATTTAGCAAATCTTGACGAGGAAGGAATTGTAGTTGTTGGATCAGAAGTTTCCTCAGGTGATATTATTGTTGGAAAAATTGCTCCAAAAGGAGAAACAGAACTTACTGCAGAAGAAAGACTTTTAAGAGCAATTTTTGGAGAGCAAGCAAGAGAAGTAAGAGATACTTCATTAAGAATGCCTCATGGAGAACGTGGAACTGTTATTAATGTACAAATTTTAGATCGAAAAAAAGGTGATGAGTTAGAGCCAGGAGCTTTAAGAAAAATTATTGTTGAAGTGGCACAGCTAAGACATGTAGTTGTTGGTGATAAGCTTGCTGGAAGACACGGAAACAAAGGAGTTATTTCAAAAATTCTTCCTGAAGTTGACATGCCACATCTTGTAGACGGAACACCAGTTGATATAATAATATCTCCTGTTTCCGTACTTGCTCGTATGAATTTAGGTCAGCTTTTAGAGGCTCATCTTGGAATTGCTGGATATAAATTAAATGATAAATACGCAATCCCTGTCTTTGAAAAAATAAAAGAAGAAAAAATTATAGATGCCTTAAAAAGAGCAGGTTTTCCAGTAAATGGAAAAGCATTGCTTTACGATGGAAGAACAGGAAAATCTTATGATAAGCCAGTAGTTGTTGGAATTGAATACATGATGAAGTTAATACATATGGTAGAAGATAAAACCCATGCAAGATCAACTGGCCCGTATTCTTTAGTTACGCAACAGCCGTTAGGAGGAAAGGCACAAATGGGTGGACAAAGACTTGGAGAAATGGAAGTTTGGGCACTTGAAGCACATAGAGCAAGATATACTTTACAGGAAATGTTAACAATTAAATCAGATGATGTTGTTGGACGTGCTAAAGCTTTTGAAGCAATTGTTAAAGGAACTGATATCCCAACACCAAAAGTACCAGAATCATTTAAGGTACTTATTAAAGAGCTTCAGGCACTTGGTTTAAATGTTATACCTATTGAGGCAAAAATTGCTGATAAGGATGATGTGGTGGAAGAAAAAGTAGAAGAGAAAAAAGTGGATAAAGATAAAGATGTGGTGGAAGAAAAAGTAGAAGAGCAAGCAAAAGAACTTGCTGAAGAGCTTGGAGCAGGCAATGTAAACGCAGAGGAAAAAGGAGTACATATTGGAGAAGTTACAGAAGAGAATATTACACAAGAAGTAACAGATAAAAAGGAGGTAAAAGAGTAAAAATGAATAACGATCAAAATAAAAAATCAAAAGATTTAACAATTTTAGATTTTAAGTCACTTAAAATTTTACTTGCTTCAAAAGAGGATATTTTAAACTGGTCTTATGGAGAAGTAACTAAGCCTGAAACTATTAACTATAGAACCTTAAGACCAGAAAAAGCTGGTCTTTTTGATGAAAGGATTTTTGGTCCAACTAAGGATTGGGAGTGTTATTGCGGAAAATATAAGAGAATAAGAAATAGAGGAATAGTTTGTGATAAATGCGGAGTTGAGGTAACGCTTTCAAGGGTAAGACGCGAAAGAATGGGACACATTACTTTGGCTGCTCCTGTTGCTCATGTTTGGTTTTTCAAAGGTCTTTCTTCTGCGTTACCTTTAATTTTGGATATGCAACAAAAAAGTCTTGAATCAGTTGTCTATTATGCTGCTTATCTTATAACGGAAGTTGATGAAGAAAAGAAAAAGCAAAGTTTGGGTGATCTTTCTAAAAACATTGAAAAAAGAAAAGAAAATCTTAAAAAAGAAATTTTTGAAGAAGAAAAGAAAATCGATTTAGAAATTGAAGAAAAGAAGAAAGAATCAAAAAAGACAAAAGTAAAACCTGAACAAAAAGAACTAATTATTCAAGAGCTCAATCTTCAAAAAAGACAAAGAGTGGCAAGGCTTAATGATAGATTTGCTTCTGAGAGTAAAAAGGTAGACGAGATTGCAGATGCATTAGCAAGACTCATAAAAAGCCTTAAGGTAGGAAGTGTTTTATCAGAAGACGAATATTTTAAGATTCTTGAATATGATATTCCTGTATTCTTTACTATAAAAACAGGAACAGACGGACTTCTAGAGTTAATTAATAAACTTGATCTTAGTGAATTAATTATTTTGCTTCGAAAAGAAGCAGAAAAATCAAAAGGACAAAAGTATTTAAAGGTTATTAAAAGATTAAGAATTATAGAGGTTATGAAAAAAGCAGGTATTTCTCCTGCAAATATTATCACAACTGTATTACCTGTTATTCCGCCTGATCTTCGTCCTATGGTTCAGCTTTCAGGAGGAAGATTTGCAACGTCAGATCTAAATGATCTTTACAGAAGAGTAATTAATAGAAATAACAGGCTTAAGCATTTAATTTCACTTGGTGCACCTGAAATAATCTTAAGAAATGAAAAAAGAATGCTTCAGGAAGCAGTAGATTCTTTAATTGATGCTTCGCAAAGAGGATCTCAAACACTGTCATCTCCCTTAAGATCGCTTTCCGATATGCTTCGCGGTAAACAAGGAAGATTTAGACAAAATCTTCTTGGAAAAAGAGTTGATTATTCTGGAAGATCAGTTATTGTTGTTGGACCAGAGCTTAAGCTTTCTCAATGTGGACTTCCAAAAGAAATGGCTCTTGAAATGTTTAAGCCTTTTGTTTTAAGAGAGGTAATTGTTAGAGGTTATGCCCCTAATATTAAGAGTGCAAAAAGATTTATTGAAAAAAGACCACCAGAAGTATTTGATATTTTAGAAGAAATTACTAAAAATCATCCGGTTTTACTTAATCGTGCACCAACTCTTCATAAATTGGGAATTCAGGCATTTTATCCAATTCTAATTGAAGGTGCGGCAATTTCTCTTCATCCTTGTGTTTGTTCAGGATATAATGCTGATTTTGATGGAGATCAAATGGCAGTGCATATTCCTCTTTCCCAAAAAGCTCAGGAAGAAGCAATTAGTCTTATGATGCCAAGTCATAATCTTTTAAAGCCTGCAGATGGAAGTCCAATTACTCTTCCAAATAAAGAAATGGCAGTTGGTATTTTTTACCTAACAACAATTGATGAATCATTAAGAACAGAAGATGTTAAAACTTTCTCAGGCTTTAACGAAGCCTACCTCGCTCATTTTTTTGAAAAAATAAAGCTAAGAGAACCTATTAAAATAAGAGTAAATGAGGAAACCGTTGAAACTTCATTGGGAAGAATTATGTTTAATGAAAAACTTTCAGAAGAACTTGGTTTTATAAATGAACCAATTAAAGCATCTGGAATTAAAAAAATTATTACTAAAGCAATTTCGCTTATTGAAGAAAGTGAAGTTGCAGATCTTATTGATGGAATAAAATCACTTGGTTTTTATGGAGCAACTGTTTCAGGAATTTCAGTATCAGTTTTTGATAATGAAGAAGTTTTAGAGAAAGATGAATTAGTTGAAGAAGCAGAAAAAAAGGTTGCAAAAATAGAACAAGATTATCAATCAGGACTTATTACAAATGAAGAAAAGAAAAGACTTTCAAACGAAGTTTGGTTAAAAACAACTGATAAGATTGCTGATCTTACTTGGAATAATTTAAAAGAAGATAATGTTATAAAGACAATTATAGATTCAGAAGGTGCAAGAGCTGGAAAAGAACAGTTAAAACAATTATCAGCAATGAGAGGACTTATTCTTGACCCGCTTGGAAAAATAGTTGAACTTCCAATTAAGTCTAATTTTAGGGAAGGTCTTTCAATTTTTGAATACGTTGCTTCTGCGAGAGGATCAAGAAAAGGATTAACAGATTCTGCTTTAAAGACTGCGAATGCAGGATACCTTACTAGAAGATTAGTTGATGTGTCACATGATGTAATCGTCAGAGAAGAAGATTGTGGAACAAAAGAAGGTGTACTCGTAGAAGCTAATGAACAAGGCAGAACAGCTACTTTTACGGATAGAATATTAGGAAGATTTTCTGCTATAAGAATAGTTTCTAAGAAAAACAAAAAAGAGATTGTTAAAGCAGGAGAAGAAATTACGCAAGAAGAAGTAAATATGATTCTAAAAGACGAGATAGAAGAAGTTATTGTAAGATCTCCTTTGACTTGTGAATTAAAATATGGAATTTGTGCTAAATGTTATGGAATTGACTTTAGTAATAAAAAAATTGTTGAAACAGGAGTTCCTGTTGGAGTTGTTGCTGCACAATCCATCGGAGAACCGGGAACTCAGCTTACTATGCGTGTTAGACATTTTGGTGGAGTAGTAATGAGTGATGTAACACAAGGTTTACCAAGAGTGGAGGAACTTTTTGAGATGAGAACTCCAAAAAATCTTTCACCAATTTCAGAAGTTTCAGGAAAACTAAAGCTTGAGACAAATGACGATGGTCATGTTTTAAGAATTAAGAATACTAGAGTAAAACCGATTGAAGAAAAAGAATACTTTATTCCTGCTTCTGCAACTCTAACAGTTAGTGATGGACAAGATATAACTGTTGGAACACAGCTTGCAGAAGGTTATCTTGATCCAAAAGAAGTTGTAAAGATAAACGGTTTAAAAGATGCACAAAGATATGTAATCAATGAAGCACAAAGCGTATATGAATCTCAAGGAATTGTTATTAATGATAAGCATTTTGAAGTAATTTTAAGAAAAATGTCAGATAAGGTTGTTGTTGAAACAGTTGGAGATACTGCGCTTGTTCCAGGAGATTTTATTACTAAGGCAAAATTTGAAGAAATTAATTCTGAAATTTTATCTCAGGGTGGAGAACCAGCAACAGCAAGGCAAATATTATTAGGAATTACAAAATCATCTTTATTTTCAGATTCTTGGCTTTCAGCAGCATCTTTTCAGGAAACAACAAAAGTTTTAACAGAAGCAGCACTTGAAGGAGCAGTAGACAAATTAACAGGTCTTAAAGAAAACGTTATTATTGGTCGCCTCATTCCGGTTGAAGGAAAAAAAGTAGATGAGGTATAATACAGTACATTTTAAATAAATAATTATGCCAACGTTATCACAATTAGCAAAAAAAGGAAGAATAAAAAAAGGGAAAAAAACGCGCTCAAATGCATTGCGTCGTCTTTTTAATGCAAAAGACAGAGAATACAAAAATCTTGCTGCTCCACAAAAAAGAGGAGTTGTTACTTTGGTAAAAACAATGACTCCAAAAAAACCTAATTCTGCTTTAAGAAAAGTAGCAAGAGTAAAGCTTTCAAATAAGATGGAAGTAACAGCGTATATTCAAGGAGTAGGACATTCTCTTTCAGAGCACGGAATTGTTCTAGTAAGAGGAGGAAGAGTGAAAGATTTACCAGGTGTGAAATATCATATTGTAAGAGGAAAATTTGATTTAGCAGGAGTAGAAGGAAGGAAAACTTCAAGAAGTAAATATGGAACAAAAAGTGGAGGAGCAAAAAGTAAAACCAGTAGCGCTCCTGCACAACCAGTAGCGCCCGTAGAGCAACCAGCAGCTCCTGCGCAGTAAAATATATGAGACATAAAAAAACAGAAAAAAGAAAAATTCCAGCAGATAAACTTTACAATAATCTTTTGGTAGCAAAATTTATCAATAAACTCATGAGAGATGGTAAGAAAACTGTTGCTGAGAAAAATCTTTATAAAGCATTTAATCTTTTGGAAAAAGAGGGAAAAAACGCGTTAGAGATATTTGAAAAAGCGGTTCAAAATGTTGGACCTAGACAAGAAGTTAAGGCGAAAAGAATAGGAGGAGCTTCGTATCAAGTGCCAATGGATGTTAGAGGAGAAAGAAGAATTTCGCTATCTATTCGTTGGATAATTGAAGCAGCAAGGGCAAGATCAAACAAGGAATATCATACATTTGCAGAGAAATTAGCAGTAGAGCTTAAAGATGCTGTAGAAAATCAAGGAGCAGCAATTAAGAAAAGAGATACGGCTCATCGAATGGCCGAAGCAAACCGCGCATTTAGCCACTTTAGATTTTAATACAGGGTTTCTTCCTGATAAGCTTACTATGAGAAATTCTGAAGCAATACAATTACCTATCGTTTGTGGAATAAAACCTGAAAATCTAACTGATATTGTTGTTGTTAACGTTAAGGAGATTTGGGCTGATGTTACAGGGTCTAAAATTCAAAATCATTGGATATTTCATGAAGCTAGGATTAAAACAGAACTATATTACGGAAGAGATGGACTTGCGGTAACTTTTGGTACAAAAAGAGGTGTTATGAAATTATCGGTTAAGAAAGATGGGGGGCTTTTTGTTTTTAACTTAGATACCATGAAAGAAGAAAAACCGATTAATTTACACTCGTTTTATGCTGAAATTGAACAACAATTTAATTAAAGACTTACTAAAGCTTTAAGGGAGCAAGGGATTTTGCAACAGACTGTTTGTTCTTAATAAATTTAAAGTCTCAATTTACAATCAGCTTGAATTTATGGTATACTACGCTTTAGCTTCCTTTGAAAGGGGGAAGTGTTTTTTTGACTTAAATTAAAATATGGCAGAAGCAACAAATAGAGATTATACGCTAGATAAAATTAGAAACATAGGAATAATTGCGCATATTGACGCAGGTAAAACCACGACTACTGAACGTATTCTTTTTTATACAGGAAGAACATATAAAATAGGAGATATTGATGAAGGGAATACTCAAATGGACTGGATGGATCAGGAAAAAGAGCGTGGCATTACTATTGTTTCTGCTGCAACTACTGCTTTTTGGAAGGATCACAGAATAAATATTATTGATACTCCAGGACATGTTGATTTTACTGCAGAAGTTGAAAGATCCCTCCGTGTTTTAGACGGTGGTATTACTGTGCTTGATGCAGAAGAAGGTGTTCAATCTCAGTCAGAAACTGTTTGGAGACAGGCAGATAAATATAAAGTTCCAAGAATCTGTTTTGTAAACAAAATGGATAAACTTGGTGCAAATTTTTTGGCAACAATAAAATCAATTGAAGACAGACTTGGTGCAAATCCAGCAATAATGGTAATTCCTATTGGAGTAGAATCTACTTTTAAAGGAACTGTTGATCTTTTAACCAGAAAAGCTTTAATCTGGGGATCTGATAAGCTTGGTGCAGAATTTGAAGTATCAGATGAAATCCCTGAAGAATTAAGAGAACAGGTAGAAAAATATAGACATGAATTAGTTGAGAAAATTGCTGAAAATGATGATACATTAATGGAGAAATATCTAAATGGAGAAGAGCTTTCTTTGGAAGAGTTAAAACAAGGACTTAGAAAAGCAGTTATTGCTTATAAGCTTGTTCCAATTTACGCAGGATCATCTTTAAGAAATAAAGGTGTTCAGCCACTTCTTGACGCAGTAATTGATTATCTTCCATCTCCTTTAGACGTTGGAGCTGTAAAAGGAGTTAATCCAAAAACAGAAAAAGAAGAATTAAGAAAACCTGAGTTTGACGAACCCTTTGCAGGTCTCTCTTTTAAAATTCAAATTGATCCCCATGTTGGTAAATTAACTTATTTCAGAGTTTATTCAGGAAAAGTTGCAGCAGGTTCATATATTTATAACGCAAATAGAGATAATCGGGAAAGAGTAGGAAGAATTCTTTTAATGCATGCAAATCATAGAGAAGAAGTTAAAGAAGCATTTGCAGGAGAAATAGTTGCCTTAGTAGGTCTTAAAGAAACTGGAACAGGAGATACTCTTTGTGAAGAAAAAAATCCTATTGTTTTGGAGCAGATTACTTTTCCAGAACCAGTTATTTCTTTGGCAATTGAACCAAAAACAAAAATAGATCAAGAAAAACTTGGTTTTGCTCTAAAAAGACTTTCTGAGGAAGATCCAACTTTTAGAATTAAAACAAATCACGAAACAGGCCAAACCATTATTTCCGGAATGGGAGAGTTACAACTTGAAATTATGGTTGACAGAATGAAAAGAGAATTTAATGTTATGGCAAATGTTGGTGCCCCCCAGGTTGCATACAAGGAAACAATTAAAGGATTAGCAGAAGGTGAGGGTAAATATATTAAACAATCTGGAGGAAGAGGGCAATACGGACATTGCTTTCTTAGAGTTGAGCCAAAAGCAAGAGGAGAAGGCTATGAGTTTATTAACGCAATTAAAGGAGGAGCAATTCCTGCAGAGTTTATAACCTCTATTCAAAAAGGTGTTAAAGAAACAATGGAGAACGGAATTTTACTTGGTTACCCAATGGTTGATATGAGTGTAACAGTTTATGATGGATCCTTTCATGAAGTTGATTCTTCAGATGTCGCTTTTAAAATAGCAGCAAGTCAGGCTCTCCAGACAGCTTGTAGAAAAGCAGAAATTGTCTTACTTGAGCCGATTATGAAGGTTGAAGTTACAACCCCAGGAGAATTTATGGGAGATATTATAGGAGATTTGTCGGCAAAAAGAGCACAAATTATGGGAACAGAAGAGAGGGGAAAAGCAACAGTAATTTTATCAACAGTTCCTTTAGAAGAACTATCAGGCTATGCAACGATAATTCGTTCAATGTCACAAGGAAGAGCAAGTTATTATATGGAACCTTCTCGTTATGAAGAAGTTCCGCAAAACATTATTTCGCAAATGCTTGCGAAATCTACGTTTACAGGAAGAATTGAGTAAGTCCACCTCAATAAATACATAAAATTTACTATGATTGAAACAGCAATAAAAGGATCACTTAAAGATTATTGGGGAGATAAACCGGAAACAGTTTCTGGTGTAATCTTTGAAAAAGGATCTGATTGGGACGTAGAAACAGATGCTCGTTTTTTTCTAGAGGAATTTAATGGACCAAATTATCAAGAATTATGGGAAAAAAGATATGCAAATGAGAAAGTTTTAATTGAACAGATAGTAGAGCCCGAAGGTCCATTAGTGTGGCACAATGTAAGAGATTATTTAAATATTGCTCAAGGAATGGGAATAAAATTAACAGAAAAGACATTAGAAGCGGCAGTAACAAGTAAATCCATGCATGTTGCAAGAAAGGCAGCGGAATTTCCCTTAACTGTTTTACAAATGACTTATCTTTTGGTAAGACCTGAAATAACGGTATACGATACAAAGGAAATTATAGGAATGCAATTAAATGTTGGGAATAACATGGACAGCATAAATAGAGCAGCAAGACTTGCAACAAAGGCAAGAGCGACAGTAAGTAAATAAGCTTAATAAATATGAACTTGCAAGAAACACTAAGAATTTACGATTGGAAGAGAGAAGAAGATTTTTCAAGAGGTTTTCATAGTGATGCTACAAGGGCAGCGTATTACTTAATACAAGAAAGACAAATACTTCAAGAATTAAACGGTAAAAAGAAAAATGAAAAAGATCTTCTACTTCAAGCTGAACAAAACGTAACCTTTATACGAGGCCTATCAGGCATGGTGAGAAACTTTTTTACAAATCCTTCAAACTTTAAAGATAGAACGATTGAAATAGCACGTAATGGAGATTCTTTTATTAGTTATGGTAACCATGGATTACATAAAGCACAAAGCTACGGTCTATTTTATTTTAAAAATTCACTTTCAGAGCCTCATGGAGTTATAGATCAGTTGTTAAGTGCTTTATGGAATGGTGATCCAGAAGGAAAATTTGAGCAAGATAAAAAACTTGTTAAAAAACTTGGTTCTTGTTCAAAAGTTAAACTTCTTGATAGATTTATTGGAACAATTAGGCCTTATGCCCGTTCAAAAAGATAATAATAAGTCTTGTTGACTTTTTAAGACTTCAAAAGTATCATTTCTTTTATGATAAGATTAGAGAGAGAATTTCACATTCATCATCAAGTAAGCAAAAGAGGTGGTCATCCTACAGAAATAGCAGTTTTTATATCAAGTAAAGATTCTCCGCGAACAGTAAAAGTGACAGAAGGTAAAAATGGAGAAATGTGCTTTGAATATATTGGTATGGAAGATGGAAAAAAGAGGTTTTTAGGGCATGCATTAATGCAAGGATTAGTTGAATTAGTTAAAATACAAGAAGTTACTGTTCCAGAACTAATTCCGAACATGTCATATAAAAGAGGCTAATGAAAAAAATAATACTTGCATCAAAATCACCGAGAAGAAAACAACTCCTAGAAAGTATTAAATTAAAATTTGAAGTTGTAGTAAGTGATTTTAATGAAAGTTTAATTAAAGAAAAAGACCCCAGAAAACTTGTTGAAGAGATATCGAAACAAAAAGCAAAAACAGTTGCAGGAAAATATAAAGACGCAATGATTATTGCAGCAGATACGACAGTTGTACTTGATAAAAAAATTATTGGGAAACCAACTTCAATAGACAATGCAAGAGAAATCTTGCAAAAATTAAGCGGCAGAGGTCATAAGGTTATCACTGGATTTACTATTTTAGATGCTAAAACAAAAAAGTCAGTAACAAAATCTGTAGCATCAAGAGTGTATTTTAAAAAACTTACTAAAAAAGAAATAGAAGCATACATAAAAACAGGAGAACCAATGGATAAAGCAGGCGCTTATGGTGTTCAGGATAAAGCAGGTGCATTTATAGAAAAAATAGAGGGGGATTTTTTTAATGTTGTGGGTCTTCCAATTTTTAGTGTTTGCAAAACACTACTGGAATTTGGTATTAATATAACTAGTCACTGGAAATAATTTCTTTTCAAGTTTTTTTATTTAACTATGTATTACGATAGACTTACCATGGCTTTTGGGCTATAAATTAAGACCGTTAAACGGTCTTTTTTCTTAATTAGGGATTTTAATATGCTTTATTATATTTTGCTTATAGCTTTAGCACTCTTAATATTTGTTATTTTTTTAATGCAAATATCTTCTTTTGTATGGATTTATTTTATGGTTTGGGTGGTTCAGGGATCTGTTTCTTTTGCACTCTTAATAGCTTTTGTTTTTGGAATATTTACTTTTTTAATATTTTTTATTCCTGCTGTCGTTAAGAGAATACGAAGTTCTGCATTAAGAAAAAACATAAAGATTACAAAGTATTTTATAGATAATCCTGTTCACGATTAATACTTACTTCAATATAGGAGTTTTAAATGATTAGTTTAGAAAATCTTGAGAAGAGAATTAATAATATTGAAAAGCGAAATTTTCGTGTAGAGGCAGATAAGGCTTGGGGGAGGTAAGCAGTACTAGGAAAATAATCATTAGCATTTTTACCTATATAATAATTTCATTATTCTTATCAGTTAGTAAAATAGAAAAACCATTTTTAAATGCATTAATTCCCTCCATTGCTTTCTTAATTTCAACATTGTCACTTCCCTATTTTAAAGAATTTTGGAGAAGGGGAATTACAAAAAAATAAATTATAATTTCTTATGTTTAAAAAAATTCCAAAAAATGTTTTTGTTTTAGGCCTTGTTAGTTTTTTTAATGATATTGCTTCGGAAATGATTTATCCGATTGTGCCAATATTTCTTACTTCAGTTTTGCAAGTTCCAGTATCAATTATCGGTCTTATTGAAGGAGTTGCTGAAGTAACTGCAAGTATCATGAAGTTTATCTTTGGTTATATTTCTGATAAAACTGCAAAAAGAAAACTATTTGTAACAGGAGGGTATGGACTTTCAGCAGCATCAAAAGCATTAATGGGTCTTGCTTATTCCTGGCCGTTTGTTTTATTTTCAAGATTTATAGATAGATCTGGGAAAGGAGTTAGGACTTCAGCAAGAGACGCACTTCTCCTGCAAAACTCCACGTCGCAGAATAAAGGATTTATTTTTGGTTTTCATCGGGCAATGGATTCTGCGGGAGCAATTGTTGGACCTCTAATAGCTTTAGTACTTCTCTACTTTCTTGAGGAGAATATCCGTTTAGTTTTTTTCCTAGCATTTATACCGTCAGCTATAGGAGTAATTCTTTTAATACTTTTTATTCGTGAAAAAAAGAAAACAGCAAAAGAAAAGAAATTTAGCTTCAGTTTTAAGTGGAAAGATATAAATCCTAAATTTAAATTTTTTCTTTTAATCAGCATTATTTTTGGTTTAGGAAATAGTTCTGATGCTTTTCTTATCTTAAGAGCGCAAAGCTTAGGATTTAGTGCTTTCTTAGTAACCTTAGCCTATGTCTTTTATAACGTTTCCCAAACGATTTTTTCTACTCCTGCAGGATCTCTAGCTGATAAAATAGGTGCAAGAAGAGTATACGGAATTGGTCTTTTGATTTTTGCAGCAGTTTATCTTTCTTTTGCTGTAATTAACGATCCAATTTGGATATGGATAATATTTCCTATTTATGGAGTATATATTGCTTTTACAGATGGGGTTTCTAAGGCATATATTGCACAATACATAGAAGAAAAAGAATCTGGAACATATTTTGGTATTTATCAAACAGGAATTGCACTCTCAGCATTCTTTGCTTCATTTTTATCAGGTATTTTATGGACAAAATTTGGACCTTCTGCAACTTTTTTTTATGGCAGCGCAATGGCAATTCTTGCCCTTTTAATACTTTCTTATGGGAAATTAATAAAAGGTCTTTAATTTTTCAAAAAATATGTTAAAATGTTAGTGAAATGACAGATTTATTCCAGCTCCGCAAGGATTTATTAAATAAGAAATATTCTAAGAATATTTGTGAAAGAAAAATTTAATTACTACAATTTTTTTAGATGGATTGCGATTGGCTTTAGTATTGTAGGATTTGGAATATCAATAGCAATAATATTAGCCTTGATATCGGGCAGAAAGTTATCTTAGAAAAATATAAAGTTGAGTAAAATACGATTATGGTTGAAAATGTAGGATCAATTGATAGAGGGGATTATTTTTCAAAGCACAGGTCTGAACCATTGCTAGGTCAAATATTAAGCCCTGAAGAATTAACAGTAGGTAGAAGAATAATTATAAATAAGGAAGGAAGAGATGGAGCAACAGTAGAGGTTGTAAGAGGAGTTTATTCCCTAGAATCTGTTCCTGGTAAGTGGGTAAAAGTTAAAGGTGAGCAGGATGATGAGCCTTTTTTCTTAGCAATATCTTTAGCAGATTATGGAGTTGTTCCATATGAAGGGTCAGGATTATGGAACACCTTTACTTGCTTAAGAGATCCAAAAATTCTTTTAGGAGGTATTCCTGATAATGTTGTGGAATTTAAACCAAGAAATAAAGGAAGATAATTTGACTCTTGACGTATTTTTAAAAATATTGTATATTATCATTAACCTTTAATTAATTAAAGAGGTTATTTTTTTTGATCAAATATGGCAGATACATTTCAAAGAACAAAACCACACGTAAATATCGGAACCATTGGTCACGTAGATCATGGTAAAACCACGCTAACCGCAGCTATCGCAACTGTTTTATCCAAAAAAGGTTCTTCAAAAGCAATGAAATATGAAGATATTGATAATGCTCCTGAAGAAAAAGCAAGAGGAGTAACGATTAATATTTCTCATATTGAATACGAAACAGAAAAAAGACACTATGCTCATATTGATGCCCCAGGACACGCAGATTACATTAAAAACATGATTACAGGTGCCGCTCAGATGGACGGTGCTATCTTAGTAGTTTCTGCTCCAGACGGTCCAATGCCTCAAACAAGAGAACATATTCTTTTAGCTTATCAGGTTGGAGTTCCTGCAATCGTAGTATTTCTTAATAAGTGTGACATGGTTCAAGATGAAGAACTTTTGGATTTAGTTGAAATGGAAGTAAGAGAGCTTTTAACAAAATATAAATATCCTGGAGACAAAGTGCCAATTATAAGAGGATCAGCTCTTAAAGCCTTAGAAGGTGATGCAGATGCTGAAAAGGCAATTATTGATTTGATGGATAAGGTTGATGAATTCATACCAACTCCAGAAAGAGAAACTGAAAAGCCATTTCTTATGCCTGTTGAAGACGTCTTCTCTATTAAAGGAAGAGGAACAGTTGTTACAGGAAGAATTGAAAGAGGAAAGGTTAAGGTAAATGATACAGTAGAAATAGTTGGAATAAAAGATACAAAATCAACAGTTGTTACAGGAGTTGAAATGTTTAGAAAGCAACTTGAAGATGGTCAAGCAGGAGATAATGTTGGTCTTTTACTTAGAGGAGTTGAAAAAGATGATGTAGAGCGTGGACAGGTTATTGCAAAACCAGGATCTATAACACCTCATAAGGAATTTGAAGCAGAAATTTATGTACTTGCTAAAGAAGAAGGCGGACGACACACACCATTTTTCAATGGTTACAGACCACAATTCTATATTAGAACAACTGATGTTACAGGAGAAGCTACTTTGCCAAAAGGAGTAGAAATGGTAATGCCTGGTGATAATACTAAAATAACTGCGAAACTTATCTCTCCAATTGCCCTAGAGGAAGGATTAAGATTTGCTATCCGAGAGGGCGGAAAAACAGTTGGAGCAGGAGCGATTACTAAAGTAATTGCTTAATTCCGCAAAATAACTACATACAATGCCAAAAGGAAGAATAAGAGTACGTTTAAAAAGTTATGATGCTAGGGTAATTGACTCTACGTGTCAACAGATATTAGATACGGCCATAAGGACCGGTGCCAAAGTCGTGGGTCCAATACCCCTTCCTAGTAAAAGAACAGTTTTTGCAGTAAATAAGTCTCCTTTTGTTGATAAAAACGCAAGAGATCATTTTCAAATAAAAACACACAAAAGACTAATTGATATTTTATCTCCAACAGATAAAACTATTGATTCATTAACTCATTTAGAGCTTCCTGCTGGTGTAAATATTGAAATAAAAATCTAATATGTCTCCGGAAAGAAAACAAGACTAAAGTAAAATTAATGATTATTTACGATTTACAGCTTTAGGAACGCTATATTTTTTAAACTCATTATTTGCTTTTAAAAAAGAGAATGAATTTAACGGAATGATCTCTCTCCTTTTTACAATAGGTTGTAAAGGACATGGAGAAGGAATGTATGTTTTATCTTTAAGATCTTCAAAAAAATAATTTTTTCTAAATAGCAGTTGCATTTAGTCTCATTTCCATATATAATAATCCCAGTTTTACATGGCTATTAAGAAAAGTGTGAAATTGACTACCTAAGTACTGTTTTAGCTTCGAAAGAAGATGCGGCTTAGGGAGCCGCTTTTTTTGTTGTATAGGCCATCCCTGAAATAAGTATGAATATAATTGGTTTTATTGGTAAAAAAAATGATCAAACGCAAGGATTTTTAGAAGACGGACGAAGAATTCCTATTACTATTGTATCCTCTTTAGGAAATAAGGTTTTACAGATAAAAACATTAGAAAAAGATGGATACAATGCTATTCAAATTGGATTTGGTACAAAGAAAAAAGCAAATAAAGCACTTGGAGGACACAGCAAGAAAGCAGGGTTAAAAGAAACACCCCGTTTTTTTAGAGAAATTAAATTAGCAGATGCTCCTGAAATTGAGCTTGGAGTTGAAATTAATATTTCAGAAATACTTGAGCCAGGAGATATGGTAAACGTAACTGGAATTTCTAAGGGAAAGGGCTTTGCAGGAGGAGTTAAGAGATATCACTTTAAAGGAGGTCCAAGAACACATGGTCAATCAGACCGTGAAAGAGCTCCTGGTTCTATAGGTCAAACAACTACACCAGGAAGAGTATATAAAGGCAAAAAAATGGCAGGGCGCATGGGAAATGAACAGGTAACAGTAAAAAATCTTGAAGTAATTGAAATAAAAGAAGATGGAACAATTTTATTGAAAGGTTTGGTTCCAGGGGTAAAGAACTCGTTAATAATTGTTAAAAAAATTGGTAAAAATAATAATTTTATACCACTATATAAAGAAGTTTTAGAAGAAGAGAAAGTAGTAGAAAAAATTGAAGAAGAAAAAGAAGAAGCTCCTAAATCTCCTTCTTTAGAAGAATCAATTAAGGAAGAAAAGACTGAGGGGGAAGAGAAAAAAGAGGAAGAAGTAAAAGAAGAAATAAAGGAGGAAAATGCCTAAAGTAATTAAAAAAGAAGTAAAAACAAAAGAACCCGTTGTAAAATCAGGAGGTTTAAAAATGGATGTATATGATCTTAAGGGAAAAGTTGTTGAAAAGATAACACTTTCTAAGGAAATTTTTGATGTGAAAGTAAATAAAAGCTTATTATCACAAGCTGTAAGAGTATATCTTGCAAATCAAAGAAGAGGAACTCATTCAACAAAGACCAGAGGAGAAATAAATGCCACTACGCATAAGGCATGGAGACAAAAAGGTACAGGTAGAGCAAGACATGGTGCGAAATCTGCTCCGATTTGGGTTGGAGGAGGAGTTGTTTTTGGTCCAAAACCACGAGATTATTCACTGAAGTTGCCAAAGAAAATGAAAAAGGCAGCTTTATTTTCTTCTTTAACTGTGAAAAAAGAAGAAAATTCAATAATTATCCTGACAGGACTTGAAAAAATAGAATTAAAAACAAAAAAAATGGTAGATGTAATTAAAAATCTTAAGCTTGAAGATAAAAAAAGAAAAATTTTATTAGTTACACCAGATACGATTAATGGTTACGAAAATATTTTTAAAGCTGGGAGAAATATAAAAGGACTAACTATTATGAGTGCAAAAATGTTAAACACCTATCAAATTTTAAATTCTAAAACATTATTATTTATGAAAACTTCATTGGAGACTCTAGAAAATACTTTTTTAAAGGAGAAAACTAACTAATGCATATTATTATTTCGCCAATTATTACTGAAAAATCAATGCTTCTTGCAGCAAAAGATAGGTTTACTTTTAGAGTATCTTTTGGAGCAAGTAAGGAAAAATTGAAAAAAGAAGTAGCAAAAAGATTTGGTGTTGATGTATTAAGTGTTTTAACAGTAATTGCTAAGGGAAAAACCAAAAGAATGGGTTCAAAAAGAATGGAAAGAAAAACAGCAAATTATAAAAAAGCAATTGTTCAGGTTAAACCAGGACAAAAAATTGGTTTATTTGAATTAGGAGGTAAATAATGAGTAGAAAATTAAAAACTATTGGAAAAAAAAGAACAGGTAGGGATGTAAGCGGACAGGTTGCCGTAAGGCATCAGGGTGGACAGCATAAGAGATACTATAGAATGATTGATTTTAGAAGAGATAAATTAGGCGTTGTAGGGAAAGTTGCTGCAATAGAATATGATCCTAATAGAACTTGTGACATAGCTTTGATACAATATACAGACGGAGATAAAAGATATATTCTTTGTCCAGAAGGTTTAGAGCTTAATAGTAATGTCGTTTCTGGTCCAAGTGCTGAGATTAAAACAGGAAACGCTCTTCCCCTTTCTGCAATTCCAATAGGAACTGTAGTTCATAATGTTGAGCTTACTCCTGGAAGAGGCGGACAACTTGCCAGAGGAAGTGGAGCTGCAGCGACTGTTCAGGCAAAAGAAGGTAATTATGTCCATTTAAAACTTCCTTCAGGAGAGGTTAGAAAAGTAAGAATTAAAGGGTATGCAACTATTGGAAATGTTGGAAATATTGAGTGGAAAAATGAAGTAATAGGAAAAGCCGGTAGGAAAAGAAACATGGGTATAAGGCCAACGGTCAGAGGAGTTGCTCAGAACCCAAGATCACATCCTCATGGAGGAGGAGAAGGAAGATCTGGAATTGGTATGTCAACACCAAAGACTTATGCAGGAGGACATGCTGTTGGAAATACCAGAAAAAAGAATAAATATTCAAATAAATATATTTTGAAAGGAAGAAAAAAATGAGCAGATCATTAAAAAAAGGTCCATATATAGACCAAAGATTACTTAGGAAAGTATTAAGACAAAAACAAATGGGAGATAAAAATCCGATAAAAACTTGGGCAAGACCATGTACTATCACTCCTGAGTTTGTCGGACAAACAATTGCAGTTCATAATGGCAAGATTTTTATAAATGTTTTCATAGAAGAAGGTATGGTTGGACATAAATTAGGAGAATTTTCACCAACTAGATTATTTAGAACGCATGGAAGAGTTGTGGCAAGAGAGATATCTAAAACATAAAGTTATTATGGAAGTTATTGCAAAAGTAAAATCAGTAAGAATTAGTCCTAGAAAAGTTAGACTTATTGCAGATGCAGTTAGGAAAATGTCAGTTGCAGATGCAATAAAGAATCTTGAAGTAATAAAAAAAAGAGGAGCATATCCTCTCTTAAAAAGCTTTAAAAGTGCAGTTGCAAATGCAATAAATAATGCCAAGCTTTCTGAAGACAAGCTTTTTATAAAAGAAATTGACGTAACAGATGGACCTTCTCTTAAGAGGTTTCATGCCTCAACAAGAGGAAGAGCTCATCCGTATAAAAGAAGAAGTAGTCATATAAGAGTAGTTTTAGGAGTTAAAGAAGAAGTAAAGAAAGAAGAAGTAAAAGAAAGTAAAAAAGATGAAAAAATCACAAAGGAGGTAAAAAAAGATGGGACAAAAAGTTAATCCAAATTTATTTAGATTAGGACCTGTGTATGGTTGGAGTAGTAGGTGGTATGACGAGAAGCACTATAAAGAAACGCTTTTAGAAGATTACAAATTAAGAAACGCTTTAATGAAAAAGCTTATGAATGCAGGAATTTCTTCTGTTGAGATTGAAAGATCAATCAACAGTATTAAAGTCATTGCTTATGTTTCAAGACCAGGTATGGTTATAGGAAGAGCAGGTTCAGGGCTTGAGGATTTAAAAGAATTTTTATATAAAATTCTAAAAATTAGCAAGGAAGAGAGAAATGTCAAAAAACTCGATATTAGAGTAGAGCCTATAAAAGAACCAAATCTTGATGCATATCTTGTTGCAAAAAATATTTCAGATCAGTTAATAAGAAGACTTCCTTATAGAAGAGTCATGGCACAAACTGTAGAAAGGGTTATGAATTCTGGTGCAAAAGGAATAAGGGTTGTTTTATCAGGAAGAATAGGAGGAGCAGAAATTGGAAGAGTTCAAAAACTTCAAAAAGGAAAAGTTCCCTTATCAACAATAAGAGAACATATTATTTTTGCAAGCGTACCTGCTCTAACAAAAAAGGGATATGTTGGTGTAAAAGTGTGGATTAATAAACCAGAGGAGAAATAATATGCTGTTACCAAAAAGATCAAAATATAGAAAACAACAAAGGGGAGTTTTAAAAGGAGTAGCAACCAGGGGAACAAATATTTCTTTTGGAGATCATGGATTAATTGCAGAAAGTATAGGCTGGGTAACGTCAAGACAAATTGAAGCAGCAAGAAGAGCTATAACTCACTATACAAAAAGAGGAGGAAGGGTTTGGATAAGAATATTTCCTGATAAACCTGTAACTAAAAAACCTGCTGAAGTAAGAATGGGCGGAGGAAAAGGAGATGTTCATGAGTATGTTGCACCAGTTAGGCCAGGAAGAATGATTTTTGAAATGAGTGGAGTAACAAAAGAAGTTGCATTGGAAGCTTTAAGACTTGCATCCCACAAGTTGCCGATAAAAACAAAAATTGTTTCTAAAGATTAATTATGAAAACTAAGGAAAAAAAAGATTTATTTACAAAAGATATTAAAGAACTAAAAAGTATGGTTTCTGAAGCAAAGGATGTTCTTTTTAATCTTAAAATGGAAAAAAGCCAAAATAAGCTAAAAAATACGAGATCAATCTTTATGAAGAGAAAAGAAATTGCAATAATATTAACGGTTTTAAGAAGAAAGGAGTTAGAAAATGCAAAAAGTCTTTAACGGGAAAATTGTTTCTTTAAAAATGCAAAAAACAGCAGTGGTTCAGATTAAGAGAAAAGCGCCACATCCGCTTTATAAAAAACTTCTTAACAAAAGTAAAAACTTTAAAGCAGACACAGGAGATCTAGTTCTTAATTTAGGAGATAAGGTTAAAATTGCTGAAGTAAAACCTATTTCTAAAGGAAAAAAGTTTAGAGTATTGGAGGTAATAAAATAAATGATTCAACATAGATCAATTTTATCAGCTGCTGACAATTCAGGAGCAAAACGCTTAATGGTAATTCAGACCTATGGTGGGTCAAGGAGAAGATTTGGAAGAATCGGAGATCTTCTAAATTGTGTTATTAAAGAGGCAAGCCCTACCGGACAAGTTAAGGCAAGTGAAATGGTAAAAGTTGTTTTGGTAAGAAGCAGAAAGGAATATAAAAGAGCGGATGGTTCATATGTTAGATTTTCTGACAACGCAGGAGTTCTAATTGATAATGCAAAAGATAAAAATCCAATAGGGACTAGAATTTTTGGTCCTATTGCAAGAGAAGTAAAAGATAGAGGTTATGCAAAGATTGCCAGTATGGCACCGGAGGTAGTATAATGACAGATTCAAAAACAAAAATTAAAAAATTTAAAAAAGAAGATAATGTAAAAGTAGTTTCTGGAAAAGAAAAGGGCAAAACAGGGAAAATTGAGAAAGTTTTACATAAAGAGAAAAAAGTATTAATTACTGGACTTAATCAATATAAAAAACACGTTAAAGCAAAAGCTCAAGGTCAAAAGTCAGAAATAATTACGATCACAAAGCCATTGCCTATTACAAATATCGCTATTATTTGTCCAAAATGTCATAAGCAGACCAGAGTAGGTTTTAAAATAGAAAAGAATCAAAAAATTAGAATTTGCAGAAAATGCAAAGCTGAATTATGAACTTACAGCAAAGATTTATAAAAGAAACAGCAATTAATCTTAAGAAAGAACTTGGAATAAAAAATTTCATGGCTGTACCTGTGCTTTCTAAAATTGTTATAAATATGGGTGTAAAAGATGCATTGCTTGATAAAAAAAATATAGAAAAGGCAAGTGAAATTCTTGCTCAAATAGCAGGACAAAAAGCAAAGGTTATGAAGGCAAAGAAATCAATATCATCTTTTAAATTAAGAGAAGGAGATAAGATAGGTCTTAGTGTAACATTAAGAGGAAAAAGAATGTATGATTTTTTTGAAAAATTAACATCTGTTGTATTACCAAGACTAAGAGATTTTCATGGAGTGAGAACAACTAGTTTTGATAAGCATGGAAATTATACTTTAGGATTTGTGGAATCAGCAGTTTTTCCTGAGATAGATCCTTCTAAGGTTGATAAAATACAAGGATTAGAAATAACTATTGTTACAACAGCAAAAGATGATAAAGAAGGATTAACTTTATTAAAGGCTTTAGGAATGCCTTTTGTAAAAAATTAAACTATGGCAAAAAAATCAAGCATTGTAAAATTTGAGAAAAAGCAAAAATTTCCAGTTCGCGACAAGAACCGTTGTAATATATGTGGTAGAGCTAGGGCATATATGAGAAGGTTTGGTCTTTGTAGACTTTGTTTTAGAGAGCTTGCAGCAAAGGGAGAACTTCCCGGAGTTATAAAAACAAGCTGGTAAATATATGAATTATCAAATAGCAGATTTTATTATTAGGATTAAAAATGCAGCACTTGCAAAAAGAAAGCAAGTTTTATTGCCCTATTCAAAATTAAATAAAGAAGTGGGAAAAGTTTTAGTGAAAAAAGGATTCTTAGAAGAAATTAAAGAGTCAATAACAGATGATAAAAAAACTTTAACAGCAATTGTTAAATATTACAAAAGAGTACCAATCCTTACCAATGTAGAGATTATCTCCAAACCGTCTTTACGTGTCTATGGCACTGTAAAAGATGTTTTAGAAATTGAAAAAAGAGGAAAGAAAACAGTAATTATTTCAACAAGTAAAGGTGTAATGACTGGAAATGAAGCAAAAAAGAAAGGAATAGGAGGAGAAATAATTTTTGCCATTTGGTAAAAGAAAAAATATGTCTAAGATAGGAAAAAAACCAGTTGAGATAAAAGAAGGAGTAACAGTAAGTATTGAGAACAATAGGATTACTGCGGTTGGTTCAAAGGGAACATTATTTTTTGATATTCCAAAAGGAATTGACGTAAAAATAGTTGATAATAAAGTTATTGTTTCTCAAAAAAAAGCGGATGATCCAGAAACAAGAGCATTATTTGGTTTAACAAGATCAATAATTGCTAATATTATAACAGGTGCTTCAACAGGTTTTGAAAAAAAATTAGAATTAGTTGGAGTTGGATATAGAGCTCAAGCATCTGGATCTTCTATAACCTTATCGCTTGGATTTTCTCATCCAGTGCACTTTAAAGCGCCTGAGGGAGTTACATTTACAGTTACAGATAATGTTATTACTATTTTTGGAGCAGACAAGGTATTGGTTGGAAATACAGCAGCAAAAATAAGAGCGATAAGACCACCAGAACCATATAAAGGAAAAGGAATTAGATATCAGGGAGAAAAAGTGAGAAGAAAAGCAGGGAAAGCGGCAAAAGCGATTGGAACAAAATAATATGAATAACATAAACAATATTAATAAAAAATTAAGAAGAAAAATAAGGACAAGATCTAAAACAAAAGGTGGAGAGCAAAGACCAAGGCTTTCAGTTTTTAGATCTAATAACTATTTTTATGCACAAATCATAAATGATGAAAAAGGGAAGACAGTAATTAGTATATCTGAAAAGGATTTGTCTAAAAAAGAAAAAATAAATAAAACAGGAAAAGCAAAGGAGCTAGGAATAGCTTTAGCAAAAAAGGCAATAGCAAAAAAAATACAAACCGTAATTTTTGACAGAGGTAGCTACTCGTACCACGGAAGAGTAAAAGCCTTCGCAGAAGGCGCAAGAGAAGGAGGCCTTAAATTATAATGGCAAGACAAAACATGCAAGTTTTTGAAAATCAAGTAAAAGAATACGAAGAAGAAATTGTTCAGGTTAATAGAGTTTCTAAGAAAACAAAGGGTGGAAATAAGATTGGTTTTTCTGTCTTAACAGTTGTTGGAAACAAAAACGGAAAAGTTGGTGTAGGCTTAGGAAAAGCACCTGATGTTTCTGCTGCAATTAAAAAAGGTGTTGCTATTGCAAAAAAACATGCAATGGAAATACCGATTATTAATGGAACAATTCCTTTTGAATACAGAATTAAGTTAGGAGCTGCAAAAATATTATTAAAACCAGCCCCTCCAGGAAGCGGAGTTATCGCAGGAGGAGCTGTTAGAAGCGTTGTTTCGCTTGCGGGTATTCAAAATATTTCTTCCAAAGTTTTAGGTACTGATAATCAGGCAAGTAATGTATACGCAACAATGGAAGCATTGAGACAAATTTCAATAAGATATTATAGGGAGAAAAAAATTAAAGGAGACTTAAAAAAATGAATAGTCTAAACAATCTAAAAAAAATTACTGCAAAATCAAAGAGGAGATTAGGACAAGGACATGGTTCAGGAAGAAGTAAAACTGCAGGAAGAGGAACAAAAGGGCAAAAATCAAGAAATAAAGTACCAATCTATTTTGAGGGAGGAGCACTTCCTTTAATAAAAAGACTCCCCTTTCGTAGAGGAAAAGGGAAAAATAAAGTATTTAAGAAAAAACCAATTGGGATAAATGTTAAAGTCTTAAACTTATTTAAAAAAGATACAGTTGTAGACATTAAAAGCTTAACCGATAAAAATATCGTAAACAAAGAAGAAGCTTTAATGTATGGTGTTAAGATACTAGGAGATGGAAAATTAACAGTTCCTCTTTTAATAAAGCTTCCTGTTACAAAAGGTGCAGAAAAGAAAATAACTAAGGCAGGTGGAAAAGTAGAAACACAGTAATAATGAATAATATTTTAGCTGTTTTTAAAAACAGTATAAAATCACCAGAAGTTCGAAAAAAACTGTTATTCACAGCTGCAATTTTTGTTATTTTTAGAATTTTTGCACATATCCCCGTTTCTGGTGTAGATGTAGCTCAGTTAAAAGTACTTTTTTCCCAGAATCAATTTTTATCACTTCTAGACATTTTTTCAGGAGGAACCCTTGCCAATTTTTCAGTAATGGCACTTGGTTTAAATCCATATATTAATGCCTCTATTATTCTGCAGCTTCTTACTATGGTTTTTCCAAAACTTGAAGAACTTTCTAAAGAAGGAGAATCAGGCAGACAAAAGATAAATCAATATACTAGATTTTTGACAGTTCCCCTAGCAGTACTTCAGGCGGTTGGAATGTATGCTCTTTTAAGAAATCAAGGAATAATTTCAAATTTAAATCCGATCAGTCTTATTTCATTTTTGCTTACCATGACAGCAGGAACAATGCTTCTGGTATGGCTTGGTGAACTCGTAACTGAAAAAGGAGTTGGGAATGGAATATCTCTTTTAATTTTTGCAGGAATCGTAGGGAGACTCCCTGTTGTTTTGGGACAAACAATTTCAACAGTTAACGCTGAGAACATTATAAATATTGCCACATTTTTAATAATGGGATTAACAGTTATTGCATCAATTGTTCTTATAAATGAAGCTACTAGGCAAATTACTGTTTATTATGCAAAAAGAGTAAGGGGAAATAAAATGTATGGAGGTCAGCAAACCCATTTACCATTAAGGCTTAATCAGGCAGGAGTAATTCCAATTATTTTTGCAGTTTCATTAGTCTTAATGCCCTCTCTGATTGCTAATTATTTTGTTGCATCAAAAAATGAATTTCTACATAGCACGGCGCTTTTTATTACAACTTGGTTTAATCCTGATGGCTTGATATATAACGCTAGTTATTTCCTATTAGTTGTTGGATTTACTTATTTTTACACAGCAGTTGTTTTTAATCCTAAGAAAATAGCAGATGAAATTCAAAAATACGGTGGATTTATACCAGGAGTTAGACCAGGGACGCCAACTGCTAATTACCTAAATTATATTTTAACTCGTATTACCTTAGCAGGAGCTATCTTTTTAGGAACAATTGCTATTCTTCCAGTTATTGCAAAATCATTTACAAATGTTCAGAATTTAGTATTAGGGGGAACAAGCGTTTTGATTGTTGTTTCAGTAGTACTTGAAACAATAAAATCAATAGAAGCACAGCTTGTAATGAGAAATTACGAGGGATTTAAAAAATAATATGAAATTAATAATAGTTGGAATTCAGGGTGCAGGAAAATCAACACAGGGAAATCTTTTGGCTAAAAAATTAAATATCCCTTACCTTTCAACAGGTCATATTTTTAGAGATTTGGCAAAAGAAAAAACACCTGAAGGGCGTTACATTAAAGAAACTACAAACGCAGGATACTTAATTCACGATAACAAAGTATTAGAAATTGTTAGTGAGTATCTGCATAGACCACAATATGAAAAGGGATATATCTTAGATGGTTTTCCAAGAACAATTACGCAAGCAAGATCTTTTGAAAACGGGATAGATAAAGTAATTTATCTTAAAGTATCTGATAAAGAGGCTTTATGGAGACTTTCAGGAAGAGATGATGAAAGAGAGGACAATACATTAAAGGCAATTAGAAAAAGAATAAATCTTTTTCATGAATTTTCAGAACCAGTTTTAAACTATTATAGAGATAAAAAAGATTTAATTGAAATAGATGGAGAAAAAACAGTTCAAGAAATCTATAAAGAAATTATATCAAGACTTACATAATGATAATCGTATTTATTGGTCCTCCCTTTTCCGGAAAAGAAACACAGACAAATTTATTAAGTAATAAACTTAATATACCTGTTTTTAGCATGGGTAATCTTATTAGAAAAGCATACAAAGAAAAGAATAAAAAAATAATAAAAGCATATGAGGAATATAGTATGAAGGGCAAGCATCTTCCGATTTTATTAAAATTTGACCTTCTTAAAAAAGAAATAGATAAAGCGGATAATAATTTTATTTTAGATAATTTTCCAGCAAATAAAGAAGATCTTATTACTTTTGAAATCTATCTTAAAGAGCGCAATCTTTCTATACACAAAGTATTTTATTTAAACATTTTAGAAGATGAGATGAGAAAAAGATTTACTATTAGAGGAAGAAAAGATGATGATTTTGAAGTTGTTAAAAAGAGAAGAGATATTCAAGATAGAGAAAGAACTTTTGTTATTAATTATTTTAAAGAAATGGGAATTCTTGTTGAAGTTAATGGCAAGGGAGATATTGAGGAAATTCAAGAAAAAATCTTCTTAGAATTAAATTCTTCTAAATGATGATTAATATAAAAACTGCACAAGACATTGAAATTATGAAAAAAGGCGGAAAAATACTTGCCGATGTTGTAAATGAGGTTTTGGAAAATGCAAAACCTGGAATTTCAGAACTTGAACTTGAAGATTTAGCGAATAATTTAATTAATAAAAAGGGTGCTTTTCCAGGTTTCAAAAGAGTTGAGGGCTATAATTTTGCGACTTGTATATCTACAAATGATGTAATTGTCCACGGGATACCAGGAAAATATAAACTAAAAGAGGGAGATGTTTTTGGTGTTGATTGTGGAGTTTTTCTTAATGGATTTTTTACAGATATGTCTAAGACGATAAGAATTAGAAGTATTAATTCTAAATTAGAAAAAGATAATATAGATAAATTTTTGGAAACAGGACAAATTGCATTACATAAAGCAATTAAGCAGGCAAAGATAGGAAATAGAATAGGGCATATTTCAAAAACAATTCAAGATATTGTTGAAAAAAATGGATATTCTGTAGTAAGAGAGTTGATAGGTCATGGAATAGGTAAGAAATTACATGAAGATCCAGAGGTGCCAGGGTTTTTAGTAGGAGATATTAATAAAACGCCTCTTTTAAAAGAAGGAATGACTATTGCAATTGAGGTAATTTATAACATAGGTAAAAAAGAAATTGTCTATACTGATGATGGTTGGACAATAAAAACCAAAGATAAAAGCATCTCAGGGCTTTTTGAACATACAGTTTTAATTACAAAAAAAGAACCAGTAGTTATAACAAGCTAATCGTTGCAGATAGAGCTTATTTTTGTTATAATTACATTTGAAATTTCTATTTTAGGGTTTCTAGTAAAAAGTCCAATTCAAAATGCAAAAGTGCATAAAAATAGGATGTTTATTTTGTTGTTAGGAATAGTCTAAGATTATAAGAATTTTATTATGGTTCATCAAGGATCTTTTGAAGTAGAAGGCGTAGTAGAAGAATCATTACCTAATACACTTTTTAGAGTAAAACTTGATAGTGGAGATTTAATTCTCTGTCACTTATCTGGGAAGATGAGGATGCATTTTATAAAAATTCTTCCTGGGGATAAGGTAAAACTTGAGATGACACCCTATGACAAGGCTAAAGGAAGAATTATATATAGATCAAAATGAAAGTACAAGCAAGCGTAAAACCAAGATGCATAAAATGTAAAATTATTAAGCGTAAAGGCGTGATTAGAGTTGTTTGTGAAAATCCGAGACATAAGCAAAGGCAAGGATAATATATGAGAATTTCAGGAATAAATTTACCAGATGAAAAAAGAGTAGATATTGGCCTTAGTTACCTTTATGGTATAGGAAGAAAAAATGTAGTAGAAGTTTTAAAAAAAGCAGAAGTTGAAGCTTCGAAGCGAATAAAAACTTTAACAGAAGATGAGCAAAAAAGAATTCAAAAAGTACTAGAGACATATAAATTAGAAGGAGATTTAAGAGTAGAAATATTAAACAACATTAAAAGATTAAAAGAATTAGGATCGTATAAAGGTGTAAGGCATGGTAAAAATTTACCTGTAAGAGGACAAAGAACTAGATCAAACGCAAGAACAAAAAGAGGGAAAAGGGTAACAATAGGTGCAATTAAGAAAGACTTGGCAGTAAAAATGGAAACATCTACTGCCGTAAAAGCAAAAACCGGAGGTAAATAAAGATGGCAAAAAAGATAGTAAAAACAGCAAAGACAAAGAAAAAATCAAATCTTATAGTTTCTGAACAGGGAAAAGTTTTCGTATCGGCAACTTTTAATAATACTTTAGTTACATTCACAAATGATAAAGGAGATACTGTTTCTTGGGGTTCAGCAGGATCAAGTGGTTTTAAAGGAACAAGAAAATCAACTCCTTTTGCTGCAACCACAGCAGTGGAAATAGCAGGTAAGAAAGCGATTGAGAAAGGATTAAAAACAGTTGAAGTATATGTTAAAGGTCCGGGTTCAGGAAGAGATGCATCTTTAAGAGCAATTAAGGCATCAGGTCTTTCAATTTCTTTAATTGCAGATATTACGCCAATTCCTCACAACGGACCAAGGGCAAAGAAAAAAAGAAGAGTTTAAAAATTATGGCAAGATATACAGGACCAAAACATAGATTAGCAAGAAAAGTAGGAGTAAATATCTTAGATAAAAGTTCGGCAAGTTTGCAAAGGAGATTAAATATTACTCCTGGAGTGCATGGTAAAAAAAGAAAGAGAAGATTATCTGAATATGGTCTTCAAATGAAAGAAAAGCAAAAGGCAAAGATTATGTATGGACTTATGGAGAGACAGTTAAAAAACCTAGTAAAAAAAGTGCAAACAAAAAGGGGAGATACGGGAGAAATGATATTTTCTCTTCTTGAGACAAGGCTTGATAACTTAGTTTATAGATTGGGTTTTGCTAAGACAAGATTTAACGCAAGACAGTTTACTTCACATGGACATATCTTAGTAAATGGAAAAAAAGTTAATATCCCATCATATCAGGTAAGAGTTGATGATGAGATAAGTGTTTCCGATAAAATAAAAGATAATCCGCAGCTTATAACAGCTTCTGAAGAAAAAGAAGGAAACATTATGCCTTTTCTTAAAAGAAATAAATTATCAGGGAAGCTTATTAGGACACCTAAAAAGGATGATTTGGAATTACCGTTTAATATACAATTGATCATTGAATATTATTCAAGATAATGGTAAAATAATACCTTATGACGAATCCAACATTTAAAATTAAAGAAGAAAAACTAACAGACGATTTTGGAGAGTTTGTTATTGAGCCTCTAGAGCCAGGATATGGCCATACATTAGGAAATTCCTTAAGAAGAGTTCTTATGGTATCAATTCCTGGAGCAGCTGTTACTTCTGTAAAAATAGCAGGTGTTAAGCATAAGTTTTCAACGGTTCCTGGCCTTAAGGAAAATGTTGTTGATCTTTTGATAAACATAAAAAACTTAAGCTTTAGACTTCTTGACTCTAAAACTAGTAGTATAGTAAAACTTTCTGTAAAAGGAGCAAAAGAGATCACAGCAAAAGATTTTGATCTTCCAGAAGATGTAGAAATTGTAAATAAAGATGCATATGTTGGATCATTAACTGATAAAAAAGCAAAACTTGAGATAGAGCTTACAATAGAAAGAGGATATGGTTATACACTTTCTGAGGATAAAAAAATAAATACCTTAGGAGTTTTACCAACAGATGCAATATTCACCCCAGTTAAAAGAGTAAATTATGAAGTTTCTGCAACTCGTGTTGGAAGACAAACAAACCTTGATAAGTTAATTCTTAGTATTTGGACAAACGGAGTGATTAGTCCAAGAGAAGCATTAGAAGAAGCATCTAGAGTTCTTGCTTCATACTTTACTCACGTCTTTGAACCAAAGGAGGTAGTTTCTAAAGAGAGTGAAGATTCCGATAAGCCATATTCTGATGCTTTACTTAAGATGACAATAGACGAGTTAGATCTTCCAACTAGAATTTACAATAGCTTAAGAAATGGAGACATTGAAACAATTGGACAATTAATAGAAGCTCCAAGAAAAGACCTTGCCACTATGAGGAATATGGGCGGGAAATCAATAGCAATAATTGAAGAGAAACTTAAAGAAAAAGATGTAACGTTACAAAATTAAGTTTCCAATATCAGTTTTCAGTTATCAGATTTTGGTTAAGCAATTTTCAGCTTCTCAGTCAGAAAGATAAGACCGATAAGACTAGAATCTGAAAGCAAAAACCGAGAACCGATAGCTGATTTTTAATATGAGAAAGAAAGTTTTTGGAAAACAATTAAAAAGAGATAAAGATGAAAGAAAAGCCTTGTTTAAAGGTCTTTTGTCGTCTTTAGTTTTAGAAGAAAGTATTAAAACCACAGAACAAAAGGCAAAAGCAATAAGAGCTGATGCTGATAAGCTTGTTACAAAAGCTAAAAAAGAGCCACTTTTGGCAAAAAGACTTTTAGAAAAAAAGATAGATTATAGAGCAGTTAAAAAAATGATTTCAGAAATTGCTCCAAGATTTAACAATAGACAGGGTGGATATACTAGAATGATAAGACTTGGAAGAAGATTTGGAGATGATGCGACAATGGTTGTGCTTGAGTGGACAGAGAAACCTCTTCCTAAAGAGGCAAGACCAAAAGATAAGGAAGTTAAAAAAGTAACTCCAGTTAAAAAAGTGGTAAAAAAAATAGTTAAAGAAAAGAAAAAAGAATCAAAAAAGGAGGCTAAGTAATAATGAAAAAAAGCTCAACAGCAATAAAACAGTCTGACATTAAACAGGAATGGCACGTAGTAGATCTTAAGGGTAAGATATTAGGAAGAGTTGCAGTTGATATTGCAAAGCTATTAATGGGTAAGTCAAAACCTAATTATGTTAGAAATTTAGATTGTGGAGATTTTGTAGTTGCAATAAATGCAAAAGAAATAAAAGTTACTGGTAAAAAAGAAACTGACAAAAAATATTACAGACATTCTGGATATCCGGGTGGGTTTAAAGAAGAAACATTAAAGAAAGTAAGAGAAAGAAAACCTGAAGATATAATTATTCATGCTGTTTCAGGAATGTTGCCACAAAACAGATTAAAAGATAAAATGTTAAAAAGGTTTCGTGTTTTTGCAGGTTCTGAGCATAGCTTTGAGGATAAGTTTAAAAATAAGGAGTAATTATGGTAGAAATGGATAAAGATAATAAAAAAGCCTATATCTTTGCAGTAGGAAGAAGAAAGTCTTCTGTTGCAAGAGTAAGAGTTTACCAAACCCTTAAAGAGGATGTCGTCATTGCAGGAGAAAAAGTAAAAAAGGGAGATTTTTTCGTAAATGATAAAAAAGTAGAGAACTATTTTAGTGGACCTGTTTTTTCTGCAATTTACCTAGAGCCTTTAAGAGCAGTTAATGTATTAGGGAAATATTCAATTACTGTAAAGGTTGTTGGCGGAGGCCCAAAAGGTCAACTTGATGCTGTTGTTCACGGTGTCTCAAGAGCACTGTCTGTAATAGATGAAAAAAATAGAAATATTTTAAAGAAAAAGGGACTGCTTACTCGTGATGCAAGAGTTAGACAGCGAAGAAATGTTGGAATGGGTGGTAAATCAAGACGCAAGAAGCAATCTCCGAAAAGATAACTCTATTCTTGTTTTACTCTTTCTTAGAATTACCGCCAAATCTTCTCTCTGTTTTGGAAAAGTCTATTAAATTTTCTGCAACATCAACTAGTGTTACTTCAGGTAATGTTTTTCCATAAAGCGATGTTCACTATATTCAATTCTTGGGCCAAAAGCAGATGTTCTTTGTACACCTCCAGGTCTTAAGGCTAAATCGATTTCATAAAGCCTTCCCCCTATTGTCACTAAAAGTTTTAATTAAATCAAAGTCAACGTTAATATTCGGTGGAAGAAATCCTTTTCTTTTTACAATATCAATTCTTGATAATGCTCTTTCTATTTCATCTCTTCTTCCATAATCTAAAGCAAGTTGCAAAACAGGGCCGTTGTTATTAAATGTTTTCTCTTCAGCTTCATCGATTAGATCTCTTAAATGTTGAAGATATCGATCTCTTCTACCTATCTGCATTATTCTAACTCCTTTTCCATGAAGCTCATCAAGTGATTTAAAAATTGTTTTAGTGGTAATATTAAATATATTTTCTTTTTCAGAATTTGACCTCTTCTCTCAATTGTCTGTTGAAAAATCTCAAAGAACTACATTAATGCCGTTTGAAAGAAGAAACCTAGTTAGTTTTGAAGCATTCTCTGTTACTTGTGCGTGTCCCAATTCCCTCAGCCCATCCAAACTCTTTCTCAGCTCTTCTATTGCCATCCATGGTTATTTCTACAGTAGTTCCTTTTAAGCTTTTTTTTACTGCTTTAAATTCTTTCCAAGTTCGTCTTTTTTTAAAAGAGGATAACTTCTCTTTAATTTCTCTAAGTCCAATTCTTTCCAATGCAAAATGTCTTTCTATAAAAAATAATGAGATTAATAAAAAAGTTATTTATTTAGCGTTGGTCCGTGGGGTAAGTTTATAAGTTCTAAAAAGTTCTTTTCCTCGTTCTATTGCTCCAGCTCCTCTATGTTGTCCGAGATTATCAAAAAAAGGACCCTTTTCAAATAATTTCCGTGTAGTATCGATACTATCTTTAGTAGGAGTTTTAGTAATTTTTTTTTCTACAGACATGAGGTTGAATTATAATAAAAAAATACCTTTTAATCAAGTCTCTTTTTTTATCTATCTTAAAAAGTTATTTGATATAATATTTAAGTTAATGAAATCCAGAAGCTTTAAATTAAGTTTATCTATTACAGATCTTCCTTTAAATGTAAGCGTAGAGTCGATGTTTAGGCTTGCAAGTGATCTCAAGCTGGATGGCGTAGAGATTTATCCTGGTTTAAAAACATTTCCACATATTAGTTTATTGTTAAAATTTATTAAAAAATATAAAATTCCTGTACTTACAATACATTATCCTATCTGGATTACTCAAATAGTAATATCTTTCAATAGTGCTTTTAAGCTTGCTAGAGAGTTAGATTCCTCGATTGTTATACATCCATTAAGTGAGAACTTAAATTCTCATAAGCAAGCAAAATTTTTCAAAACAATCTCAGCTCTTGCGCAAAAAAATAAGATAAATATTTTTCTTGAAAATCTTCCAAAAAGAAGTACTCTTCCAATTTATAAATATTTTTCCAAAACAGATTCTTCCTTAAATAATCTTAGGCAGCTAAATACTTATGCAAAAAAATATAATTTTGGATTAGTATTTGATACAGCACATTATCAATGTGATTCACCTTATTTGGATATTGATTTTTTAAATGTATTTAAGGATATAAAAAACATTCATCTTAGCGATTTTACTTTAAGTAAACAACATTTAAACCTTGGTGAAGGAGTTTTAAACTTTAAAGGTTTATTAAATTTTTTAATAAAAAATAGATATCAAGGAATTGTCACGCTTGAATATTCGCCGCGATTGTTTGAAAAATCGAAAAGTTATCAAGAAGCAGTAAAGACAGGAATAGGAGTAATTCGTTTCTTCTCTAAACATGCCTTAAGAACGTCGGTTACATAGGTGCTAACTTCCTCCTGGGATCTATCAGAGGTATCTATTGTAATTATTTTTGGGTTAGCTCTTCTCTTAATTTCTTCTAGCGCTGAATCATATTCATTTTGAATATTAGTAAGATCTTCAACATTTTCATGCATATATTTCCATTTTGGTCGTAGCGAGCTAGATTTTCCAGACGATTCCGCTTGAATACGTCTTTCTATCCTGTCAACTGCTTCTTCGGGAGGGACAGTAAGAAAAAAAATTACATCTCTTACATCAGTTCTGGTTAGTTTTTGAAAAAAATCTATTCTCTTTTTCATTGGAAGCTTAGTAATTCTAGGAGAATAATAGATGGCATAAACAGAGGGGTCAATTAGGTAGTCTCGAGCTCCAAGTATCAACTCTGGATTTATGTTTTTGCTATATGTGGTTCAATTATTCTGCCTTGAATAATGACATCGATTGCATTTGCCAAAAGTGAAAGTCTTCTACTCTGAGTCACATCACCTAGGTTATGAGCGGTATCTATAAATTTTAAAAAAATAATCATAATAATTTTATTCTGGTCGGGGTGCGGAGAGTCGAACTCCAGTCACACGGCCCCCAGCCGCGCATTCTACCGTTAAACTACACCCCGCGAAAAAAATAAGAAATTGATCCAGAATGATCTATTGTATTTTATCATAAGATTGGTAGAATTGGGGCATGGCAAAAGCATCTTCTAAGGCTAAAGCAAATGGACAAGTTCAAACTTCGCATAAGCTAGAAGCAGTAAAACTTGCAATGGAGCAAATTGAAAAACAGTACGGAAGAGGTGCTATTATGCGCTTTGGTGAAGAGGGTCGAAAGTTTGATATATCAGTTATTTCTACAGGTTGTCTTCCTTTAGACTTGGCGCTTGGAGTAGGAGGAGTGCCAAGGGGAAGAATTGTTGAAATTTATGGTCCTGAAGCTTCTGGAAAGACCACACTTTGTTTATCGATTATTGCTCAAGCTCAAAAACATGGAGGTATAGTAGCTTTTATTGACGCAGAACATGCGCTTGATCCAATCTGGGCAGAACAGATTGGAGTAAAATTAGATGAGCTTCTTATATCTCAGCCTGATACTGGAGAGCAGGCGTTAGAAATTACGGAAAGCTTGGTAAGAAGCGGAGGAATAGACGTATTAGTAATAGATTCTGTTGCAGCTTTAGTGCCAAGAGCAGAAATTGAGGGAGAAATGGGAGATTCTATGATGGGGCTTCAGGCAAGACTTATGTCGCAGGCATTAAGAAAACTAACTGGTGTTATTTCAAAGTCAAAAACAGTTGTTATTTTTACAAACCAACTAAGGCAAAAAATAGGAATAATGTTTGGAAATCCAGAAACAACCACTGGTGGTCTTGCTCTCAAATTCTATTCTTCTGTAAGAATGGATGTTCGAAAAATTGAAACTATTAAAGATGGTGATAAAGCTATTGGTTCAAGGCATAGAGTCAAAATTGTTAAGAACAAAGTATCTGCTCCTTTTAGATTTGCTGAATTTGATGTTGGTGCCGGAGGAATTTCTCGTGAAGGAGGAGTTATGGATGTTGGAGTTGATATGGAGATAATTAGTAAATCTGGAGCATTTTACAGGTACGGAGATTTAATGCTTGGACAAGGGAAACAAGCTGCAATGATTTATTTAAAAGAAAATAATGATATTAGTAAAAAAATAGTTGATGAAATAATGAGTAAAACAAAAACTTCAGGAACTCCCGTTGAGGTTGGACTAGAGACAGGAAAAGAATAATTAGCAAATGGATTCATTTGAAAAATTTTACAATAAAGCTCTTCATTTTTTATCATTTCGTCCCAGATCAGAAAAAGAAGTAAGAAATTATTTCATAAAACCACGAAGAACGAAGTCAGGCTTTGTTAAAAAAAATATATCAGAAGAAACAATGGATAAAATTATAACAAGGCTCAAAAAACAAAGATTTATTAACGATAAAGAATTTGTTAAGTGGTGGATTGAACAAAGATTAAAATTTAGACCAAGAGCATGGAGAATAATTAAAATGGAGCTGGCAAGAAAAGGAATATCTCAAGAGATTTCTGATCCAATAATTCAAAGTTTGGAATTTAGAATCCAAAATGATTTAGAGTTAGCAAAAAGACTTGTCCAAAAAAGGATAAATAGATATAAAAATTTATCAAAGATAGAAATTTATCAAAAAATGGGAAGATTTTTAGCGTCAAAAGGTTTTGACTATGGAATAATAAAAAAAGTATTAGGCTTGACGGTTGATAGTAGCAAATAGTATAATTTAAGATGGCAAATAGGAATTGTCAGAGGAATATGAAAAGTTTAATTTACAAACCCTCTTTTGACATTTATAGGACTTTTAAATAAGGTTTTTCTTCTTATTGCCTCATAAAATATAATATATGCAAAATCAGGATTTAGTAAAACTTGAAGAGAAACTTCTTGAAAGAGAAGAAAGAATTGACAGGGAAAAAGAAAAACTTGAAAAAGAAAGAGAAGAATTAAAAAAACTCAAAGATGATTTTAGGGAAAAACTTTCTAAAGTTTCTGGTTTAACCTCAGAGGAAGCAAGAAAAGAACTCCTTATACAAACAGAAGAAAGAGAATCTCAGGCAGTTGCTAAAATAATTAGAGAAAAAGAAGAAGTTGCAAAGAAAACTGCTGACAAAAAAGCCCAAGAAATATTAATTGACAGTATGCGTCATGGAGCTCTTAATTACATAGCTGAATTTACGGTTTCAACTGTAAGAATTTCTGATGAAGATATTAAAGGAAGAATTATTGGTAAAGAAGGAAGAAATATTAGAGCATTTGAACAAGCAACAGGTGTAGATGTTGATCTTGATGAAGAAGGCATAATTAGACTTTCCAGTTTTGATCAGGTAAGAAGAGAAATTGCCAGAAGATCTCTTGAAAAACTTATTAAAGACACCAGGATTCAACCTTTTAGAATTGAAGAGCTTGTCGAACAAACAAAAAAAGAAGTTGAAAAAATTATGTTCGAAGAAGGAGAAAAACTTTCTCATGAAGCAGGGGTATTTAATCTCTCAGCAGATCTACTGTCAATATTAGGAAGATTTAAGTTTAGAACTTCTTATGGACAAAATTTAATTGTTCATACTCTTGAAGAAACTAAGATAGGTGTTCATATAGCACAAGAAGTTGGAGCTGATGCAAATATCGTAAGACTTGGGTGCTTGCTTCATGATGTGGGTAAGGTTGTAGAAGGAGAGGGTAATCATGTAAAGCTGGGAGCAGAACTTTTAAAAAGATACAATATACCAGAACCTGTTATAAATTGTGTTTTAGAACATCATGAAGATAAACCATTTTCTTCTATGGAATCAATTATTGTTTACATAGCAGATGCTATTTCAGGAGCGCGCCCAGGAGCAAGATATGAAGATGTAGAAGAGTATGCAAAAAGACTTACTGAAATGGAAGAAATGGCAAAAAAATACGAAGGTGTTCAAGATGCCTATGCTTTTGAGGCAGGAAGAGAGTTAAGAATTATTATTGATCCAGGTAGACTAGATGATGCACAGACAACAGTGCTTGCTTCCAAAATTAGAGACGAAATAGGAAAAGCACTTGCTGTTCCTGGAGATGTAAAAGTTACAGCAATTAGAGAATTTAGGGCAATCTCCTCTCATTCTTAACATCAATAGCTAAAACCTTTTTTATTAAATTAACCCTTGACAAGCTATTCGATTTCATTGTATTTTAGACCTAATCTTATTTAATAAATAAATTTATTAACTTACAAATTTTAACCCTATATGAATCTACAAATAATTTTATGCAGAATAAAGGAGGTGATAGTAAATGACAAAAAATGATCTCATCGCATTAGTTGCGAAAAAAGCAAATCTTACAAATAAAGCATCAAGAGACGCTGTAACTCATTTTCTGAATGGAATAAGAGATTCACTTAAAAGAGGAGAAAAAGTTGTAATTACAGGTTTTGGAACATTTAGTGTTAGAAAAAGAGCACAAAGGCCAGGTAGAAATCCAAAAACAGGAGAAAAAATTACGATTAGCGCAAGAAATGCTCCTGGTTTTACACCGGGTAAGACATTAAAAAAAGCGGTAAAATAATTCTGATATAATGTTCTTGTGACGCTAAGATTAAGAATGACTTTTTTTGTCGTTCTGGCAGGGTTATTCATTTGGTTTTTATACATTGACAGAGCGATCTTGACACCATTTGTATTGGCTGCAATTTTTGCCTATGTTTTTAATCCAATAGTAAATTTTCTGTATCTTAAAGTAAAACTTCCTCGTACATTTTCAATACTTATAATTTATCTTTTAATAATGAGCTTAGTGGTAACACTCAGCATTTTTTCAACAAGGAGGATTTTAAGCGAATCCTTAGAATTTAATCAATTTATTTCAAAAACAGTTAATATAACTAAAACGCAAATAAATTCTTTGCCTGATTATATTAAACCAACAGCAAAGGAAGCTTTAATTAGTCTTGAACAGTCAAAGATTTTTTCTTCACAATCATTATTTTCATTATTTCCACAAGCAATTTCTAAAATAGTAAGTTTTTTTATATTTCTTTTTGCAGCTTTTTACTTTCTCAAAGATGGAAATTTTATGCTAAATAAATTTTTAAATTTAATTCCAATAAAGCATAAAATTGAAGTAGAGATTACCTTAAGAAGAATAAACAAGATTTTTGGAGCATATTTACGTGGACAAATTTTTTTAGTTTTTATTGTTTCTCTTATTTTGTTCATAGCGTTATCAATTTTAGGAGTTAAATTTGCTTTAATTATATCAATATTTTCTGGTTTTGCTGAGATAGTGCCAATAATTGGCCCTATTGTTGCAGGTACTGTTGCAACATTGGTTGTATTAATAAGTGGAGTGTCAAATTTTAATTTGACACCAATTCATGCGTCAATTATTGTAATTATAATTTATTTTGTAACTCGTCAATTAGAAGATTATTCTATTATTCCTTATGTTATGGGAAAAATAACAGAGTTACATCCTTTAATAATTCTTTTTGCAGTTATCTCAGGTGGGCATCTTTTTGGGATACTTGGTTTTATATTAGCGGTTCCAATAGCTGGAGTTATAAAAATTATTCTAGGTTTTACGTTAGATAAGATAAACTCTTCAAGTAGGTCTAAGTAAAAAGACTCCAGGAAATAAATAAGCCAGATTCTGTTTTAGTTGCAATCTGTCTCAGTTGTGATGTTTGGTCACGTCTGCCTCGTTTTAATTCGAGGTGCCCTCTACTTTGATGCTCCCGTAAAGCAGGTAATAACGCATCATTCGGAGGTTGCAGCAGGTGGGATTGCCCGTTTCACATCCACTCGTCTCTGTTGCTCTCAGATTCTGTTAATTCAAAATCTGTCTTAAGATTCACATGTGGATAAAAATCTTAAGAACCAGCTATTGCTAGTTGGAGCTTACACTCCATCCCCGGCTTTACACCTGTCTGGACTTTCCTGTCTCGATAAAATCGAGACTAGCAACCTATTTCCTGGAATCCAAGTAATATTATAGCAAAAAACTTAGTTTTTGTAAAAACTAGAGGCCTTAAGAAGAGCAAAGCATTTTATATTCACAGTTTAAGCAGAACTTATTTTTGCTACAGATAAAATCACTTTTTGAAATCTCGTCTGCTTTGTTTAAAATTTTTTCTTTTGCGTCTTCTAGTTGTTTTTTTGTTCTCGTAGTGCTAATTTTTTTTCCTTCTTCAAGAAAATATAACGAAAGAATAATCTCTTCAGGTTTTTTATTAAGAGGAATTTCTTTTACTTCTGTTGCAGCTAAAGCGTAAACTGTAAGTTGCATATCATTTTTTAAAAATTTTTCATCAGGAATTTTTCCTCCGGTTTTATAATCTATTATTTCAATCTTATTGTTTTCTAGGCGGTCAATTCTATCTATTCTTCCCCCAATTTTTAAACCTTTGATTGTAAAATTAAAAGGGTATTCTAGTTTGTCTGGAAGCTTTTTTTTATTAAGATTTACTTTAAGAAAATTTTGAATGATTTTTTTTGCTTTCTCAAAAGCTTTTTTTTCATGTTCTTTGCTATGGAAACCTTCATTTATCCAGTTTTTATTTATTAAGTTTTCTATATTTCTAATATCTATTTTTTCTCCTTTAATTAATGCTTGATAAAAATCCCTAAGAGTAGAATGAACACTTGTTCCAAAACTTTGCGCTGAAGATTGAGCTGTTGGAACCCTTAAAAGGTATTTTAATTTATAATGTAGAGGGCAAATATCAAAAGTTTGAATTTGAGAATAAGAAAGATAGTTTATAGAAATATTTTTTTTAACTGGAGTTAAGATTGGCATTGCTTGCTTCCAATTTAACAAAGAAAGTTGACCATTGTTTTTAGTATTATCTTTTTCAAGAATTTTTAAAACATTTTTTTCTCCTATAGATTCATATACAAACGGAGATATTTTTCTTGTTCTTTTTCCTTCTCCATAATATTTCGAAGCAGTCATAAATAATAAATCTTTTGCTCTAGTCATTCCAACATAAAATAATCTTCTTTCCTCTTCTAGGTGAAAATCTCCAATTGGTAAAATTTCTTTTATGAATTCAGATGGAATAGGAATTGCTTCATGCCTTTCTCTTGTAGGGAAGCGTTGAGAAACAAGATTTATCAAAAAGACTACAGAAAACTCAAGTCCCTTACTTGAGTGTATAGACAAAATATTAACAGCATTGTTTTCTGTCCAATCAACATTAGTACTTAAAGGACTTTCTCCTACTTGCATTGAAAGATCAATCCAATCAACAACTTCAAAAACAGTAGAGTTTTCATGATCTGTTTCATATGCTTTTAATTTGTCAAAAAATCGTGCCATATTTTTTGCGGCAATTTCATCCTTTTCTGTTTCAGGATTTACAAGTTCTTTTAAATATCCACTATCGGTTAAAAAATAAAAAAGTATTTGTCCCGCAGTTTCCTTAGGGACAAGTTTTAAATGTTTTTTTATCATACGGCTTAAGTTCTTTATTTTTTCTTTTGTTTTAATTCCCAGAGGTATTTCATCGATTTTAGTTAGTGTTTCAAAAAGTGAATAATTTTTTCTTTTTGATAGATTTAAGAGCGAAGCAATTTCTATTGCATCAAGTTTAAAAATTGGCATTGTCAAAACTCTATATAGGGAAGTTGAGTCATTAAAATTATATAAAACTTTTAAATAAGAAATTAAATCTTTTATCACTTCTTGCTTGAATAATTTTCCAGGTCCTAAAAATTGAAAAGGAATTCTTTTTCGTTCAAATGCTCTAATGAAAGAGTGAGCGTGATCATTTGCTCTAACTAAGATAGCAATATCTTTAAACAAATATTTATTACTTAAGACAAGCTCATTAATTTTTTTGGCAACTAAGTCTGCTTCGTCTTCTACTTTTTCTGAAAATATAAATTCTATTATTTCTCCATTAATTCTTCTCTCAGATGTTAATTTTTTGCTTATTTTTTCTTTTGCCTCAAGTCGGTCTGGATTATTAAATTGAATTAGATTATATGAACTATCAAGAATTTCTTTTGTAGATCTGTAATTTTTTGTTAGCGTTACAATTTTTGCATCTGAAAAATTTTTCTTAAATTGGATAATATTTGATATAGAACTTCCTCTAAAACGATAAATTGATTGATCATCATCTCCGACAACAGTTATATTTCTTTTTTCTTTTGAAAGAAATTCAGCTAACTTATTTTGTGCGTAATTAGTGTCTTGAAATTCATCAACTAAAATGTATTGAAATTGTTTTTGATAGTTTTTAAGAATATTTTTTCGTTTTCTAAAAAGATTCAAGGTGTTTGAGATTAGATCTGAAAAATCCATAGCTCCTTCTTTTATTTTTATTTCCTCGTAAGTTTTGTAAGCGTTTGCAAGCTCAACTATTTTCTCAATTTCTTCTTTCCCGAATTTTTTATTAACTTTTATTTTTTTTACATATTTTAAATATTCATCTACATTTACATCTTCATCTTTTAACCTGCTAAAATGCTGGAGTAATGCCCCTAAAAATTTATTAGGGTTTCCAAGCGGTCTAAAGTATTTAAGATTGAATTTAAAAAGATTAGTTCTTATTAAAAGAATGCTTTCTGCTTCTGTTAAAAGTTTATATCCTGAATTTAGCCCTATGTGCATTGATTCTTGACGGAGAATTCGATCGCAAAAAGAATGAAATGTAGAAATCCACATTTGAGTATATCCGTAAGGCATTGCCTTATCAACTCTTTCTTCCATTTCCATTGCTGCTTTTTCTGTAAAGGTAAGCGCTAGTATTTCAGAAGGTTTTACCTTTTTTTTGAGGATTAAATATTTTATTCGTTCTGTAATAACCGTAGTTTTTCCTGTTCCTGCCCCAGCAATTATTAAAAGAGGTCCTTTCCCATGATTTATTGCTTTGAGCTGCTGTTTATTAAGCTTCTTATCCATTTAAGCAGAGGTAATTGTATCACAAAAAATTATTGGACTATTATGGTTCCTGTTCGACTTGGATTAAGATGATCGTGATAGTTATATGTTCCAGCTTTTTCAAAAACTGCCTGAACAGAAGATTCAGCTCCAAATTCACCTAGATTTAAAAATGGGAAAAGCAAGTGATCAGGATGATTATCTGAGTTTACAGTTGCAGAGTCTCCGCTTTTATTAATCCAAATAATTCTTGTTCCGGTTTTTATGGTTAGTTCTTTTGGGCTAAAACCTTCTTTTGAAAGTGTGACTGTTTCCTTAGTTTCTTCAGATTGAGTATTCGAAGGTGAATCAGTTGAATTATCCTTCTTAGGAAGAAACGCATTTTTGTTTACAGAATAGTACATAACTCCAACTAAGAAAAGAATAGCAACAGTTATATAGAGAAGTCTTTTATCCATATTAATACAACAATAGCATTTGATTAAAATAAACGCAAATTAATTTTTTTTGTCTTGTTTTGTAATTTTTTCTTCCAGTCGTTTTGTAATATTTATCTTTTGTCCTATTTCTAAAAAACCACTAAAAACATTACTAAACTGAGAAGATGCATTACCCAAATGTTTGCCTAAAACACTTAAGCTTTCATTTACTTTATTGTAGTCTGTTTGAAGACCTCTAATCATGGTAAATATTTCTTTTGATTTTTCTTCAATTTTTCTTCCTTCAAAAGAAAGTAAGATGGTTTGTAGATGCGCATATAATGTGGAAGGAGATACAATGTAAACGCGTTCGCTTCTTGCAAAATCCATAATTTCAGGAAGGTTTACTATTTCATAATAGACGGATTCACTTGGAACATACATTAAGGCAAAATCCATAGTCCCTTCACTTGGGAGAATATATTTTTTTGAAATTGTACTAATATGTTTTTTTATATCTCTTACAAATTCTCTTTGAAAAGCACTTCTTTCAGTTTTTACATCAGTTTTAAACATTTTTTGAAAATTTTCCATTGGGAATTTTGAATCTATTGGTAAAATTCCAGCATCTGTTTTTATTGCGGCATCAACTCTGTCTCCAGTCTTAAATTCGTATTGTAAAAAAAAGTTACTTTTTGGAAACATTTGAGAAATTAGATCTTTTAGAACATGTTCTCCAATATTACCTCTTAGCTTTGGGCTTTTTAAAAATTCCTGAAGCTCTTTCATGCTTCTTCCTATTTCACTCATTTGACCAACTTCTTTTCCAACACTTTGCATGGCCAAAGCTGTTTTATCTAATCTTTCAATTAATTGTTTTGAATTTTCATGAAGAGTTCTATTCATAGTAGAAGTAGAAGAATCTAATGATTTTTGCATTGTTTTTAGCCATTCGAGAAGTAGTTCATCAGATTTGGATTTACTTATTTGTGAAACTTTTCGATAAAGCAAGAGAATAGCAACCACAAGGATTATGAGAATAATTAATAGTTCATATTGCATTCTTTTATTTTACCACTAATTGAAATAAAGTTCGGGATTAGCAGTGATTTTCTCTAGAGGAATAGGTTTTCCTCTAAAGAATGCACAAGCACCAATCATAGAAGCATTATCAGTGCAGAGCCATTTTTCGGGAACAAAAAAATCTATGTTTATCTTGTTATCTTTAATTTCTTTTAAGAATTGATTTTCAAGCTTTTTATTTGCAGAAACACCGCCTGAGATAAGAATTGATTTAACACTATATTCTTTTACAGCTTTAATTGTTTTTCTTATTAAAACATCAATAATTGCTTTTTGAAGAGATGCAGAAAGATCAGCAACTTGCTTGTTGTCTATTTTTACAATTGTTTTAACTTCTCTTAAAACTGCAGTCTTAAGACCACTAAAGCTGAAATCAAAATCAAGAGATCCAATTAGAGGGCGAGGAAAATTATATTTCTTTTCGTCTCCTTTGCTTGCCGCTTCTTCAATATTTGGACCTCCTGGATAAGGAAGATTTAAGAGCCTTCCTATTTTATCAAAGGCTTCACCTGCAGCATCATCTCTTGTTCCACCAAGCCATTTAATATTATTATGATTTCTCATTAACAAAAGATCAGTGTGTCCACCTGAAACAACTAAAACAATTGCCGGGAACGTAATGTCTTTCTTAATTGCATCTTGTTTAACAAAATTTGCATAAATATGTCCGTATAAATGATTAACTGGAATTATTGGTTTTTTCCAAAGTAAAGATAAGGTTTTAGCAGTTTCGACACCTATTAAAAGAGATCCAATTAGTCCTGGTCCAATAGTTACAGCAATTTGATCAATATCAGGTATATTGTCTTTAGATGTTTTTATTTTAGCTTTTTTAAATGCTTCTTCTATAATAGGTATGAGATATTTTATTTGTTCTCTTGCAGCTACTTCAGGAATGATTCCTCCAGTTTTTGCATGAAGCTTAAGAGAGGATGAAATAACGTTTGACAAAATTTTTACCTTTTTATCTTTAGGTTTTCCTTCAATAATTGCTGCAGCTGTTTCGTCGCAAGAGGTTTCAATTGCTAATATTTTCATACTTTACTTCATTTCCGGTTTTAATTTTATATTCTTTAACAAGACCTGCATTTATTTCTAAAACTGTATCAGAGGTTTCAGATGGTTGATAAACAACAAGTTTTCCTTTAACCTCCTTAGGAGGTTTAACATTTTCAAATATTGTTACGATTTTTCCTTTCTTTATATAAATGATATCAATTGGGAATTGCATATTTTTCATCCAAAAACCATAATAATCCTCTTTATTAAATGGAAAGAGCATTCCTTGATTCTTAGCTAGATTTTTTTTATTTGATAGTCCTATTTCTTTTTCTTTTGCAGATTTTGCAATAGTTATTTTGAAAACATGATTATTTATATTTGCGGTTGCTTGTTTTTTGAAAAAAAGATTTTCCTTAAAAAACACTCTTGATACACCAAAGGAAATAAAAAGAACAATGACAATGATAACAAGTCCAAACAAAATGGTTTTTAAATTCATAATATTTTTCTGAGTTTTGTAAGACGGCTACTTGATCTGTTATTTAATTTTTTAACAACAAAAACAACTTTTGCTCCAACAAGTTTTGCCTGTCTATTCTTATGATTTATGCCAGAATCTCCTTCTGTGGCAGCTATTACGTGCGGTTTTATCTGAGATATAAGTTTATCATATTCTGTGTTAGATGCAACTTTTTTAAGTTTTACAATAATGTCGACATAGGAAATAGCGGAAAGTACCTCTGCTCGTTCATCTTGATTATTTATTGGACGATTTTTGCCTTTAAGTTTTTTAACAGAATTATCACTTTCAAGAAGAACAATTAACACATCACCTTTTTCCTTTGCTTTTTCAAGTAGCTTCACGTGTCCGAGATGGATAAGATCAAAACAACCGCCTGTTACAACAATTCTTTTATTCTTAAATCTTTGCTCTTCTAAAACTTTCCCTATTTGATTTTCATTTACTATCCTGCCCATTTATTCTTTTGTCCCTTTTAGATAAATATCTTGCCATGCTCTATAATTTGAGACAAACTTGTCTGATATAATTTCTTTACCGTCTTTTTTAACAGTTCTTGTAAAATATACTCTTGCTCCCCAAGCAGCAAAATCAACTTGTTTTACTTCTCCTTTTGGAAGAGTTGGATCATCTTGGTATAAAGGTGGAGGCGGAGGAGTCTGACTGGTAATTACAGGTTTTGTCATTGAAACTTCTCGTCCATCTTTTGTTCCATATAAAACAAAAGTGAGTCTTAATACATTGGGATCAACAAAACTTTGAATTAGTATATAGTTGTCAGTATCGTTTTTGAATTTAAGATCAGGCGAAGGACTGTAAACTGTTGCATCAAGTCCAGGGGGTGAATCTTGTTCGTAATAGCCTACTCTGTAAGCATGAGCCTGTCTTTCAACAATAGGAAGTCCTGCATCAAGAATTGCTCTAAAAAGCGTTGTTGAGACTTGGCATACCCCGCCTCCATCTCCTAAGACTGTTCTTCCGCCTAAGATAACATATGCTTGTTTGTATCCTGTAAAAGAAGAAACATCACCAAGCGTTTTATTAAAGGAAAAAACTTCTCCTGGTGCAACTAGAACACCATTTATACGTGCTGCTGCAAGAGCAACATTAAAAATCCTACCGGAAATGGAATGCTGGAAAAGAGAAGTTCCTGATCCAATTTTTTCTTTAATTCCCATATCATTTACGTTGTCTGTAGTTATTTCAGGTTCAATTGTTTTTATGGGAATTTCAATTACAATTATTTTGGGCTTGTCAGAAGAAACTACGGAAAGAGTTTTTGAGGAAACAATATGATTTAACTCTTCAAAATCAAGAGTTTGTCCATTCTCTGAAGGAAGAAAAGCGGTTACTCTTCCATTTTCAAATTTAAATAAAGCATCTTTTGGCTTTTTTTCAATAGCAGCAGTAATTGGTATTAATATTTCTTTTAATTTATCTTCAGAGTAACGATATGAGTTAGGGAGATAAATTCCGTTTAAATATGATTGCAAAATTAAACTAACATTGGAAAGTGTGTTTTTTGATCTTCCTAAAGTGTACGCTTGAGATGCAAGAAGAGAACCGTCATAGCCAAAATCAATTGCCCTAGCAGAAATTGTTGCTGTTCCATAATCACTTGAAAAAACAAGTGAAGTATTTTCAGTAAAGCTATTCTTCTTTTCAAAATATGCTTCAACATTAACTTGAGTTTTTCCTCCAAAATTAACACCATTTATTATTATTCCAGGATAAATTTTATTAGAGTAAATTCTTTGGAAAATAAAAAATATGGAATTTGTTATGATAAATAGGGCCAAAAAGACCCCTACAGAAAACCAAAAGATTACTCTTGAAACTTTTAAAAAATGTCCTTTTTTAAGAGGATTTTTAAATTTATTCATTTGCGCCTATACTCTCATGGTATTATACTATATGTATGGAAGAAAGTACTATTTTTGGACAGCCTCAGGTTTTACCTCAGGCTTCTGGGGAAGTTCCTTCTCAGGAACAGCCTTTAGAAAATCAGGCTATTAAAGGACAAGAAAATATTCCTCCTCAAGAGGCTAATAAAGTTCCTCAACAATCTTCTCAAGAAGGAGGAAATCCTCCTCCGCCTCCTCCACCTCCTCCACTTGCTCCTGTAGATGATGATGGAAATGAAGAGGAAGATAGGCCATCATTTTTTAAAAAAATATTAAAGTTTTTTTTAGGAATAGCTGTTCTTGTTGCAATAGT
>DASRON010000015.1:0-2228 GCA_035646815.1 Patescibacteria group bacterium
CCTTCCTTAGCTATATCAAGACCCAGCTTGTTTCTATATCGAAAACAATCACATATAGTTTTTTCCGGATTATAGATACGAATTTCATGACCTTTAATTTTTATCTTGTTAATACCTGCTTCGAATTGTTTCTTTGAAAAATGATAAAATTCAACAGGTGGGTACTCAATTTTCGGTTCCCTTGAACCCCGGCAGATAGCCATTGAGATAACTGAAGGGTTAAAAGTAGTCAGTTCATAATAAGATAGGGCCGAAAGAAGACATATCACCCCTTCCGGAACAGCATGAGCGAGATCAACAAAACCCTGATTGGAAATTAGAGGAATGTTGGTGAGCCGATAAAGGCCTCTTTTTACTCTTATTATCTGTCCTGCATCTCTAACCATTTTTATATCTCGGCTATGTATTCCTGCTGCCAGAATATCTTTTGTCCTGGTGAAACCTTTATACTTCTTAAAAACTTTATAAATTCTTTCATCTTTCTTTTTCATAGAAACCCCTCTGGACAATACTGTATACACATTATAATAAATGTAAACACTTTTGTCCAGTTTTTATTTTTTATCATCTCCCATATTTTTTAATTCTTTCTCTTATCCACTGCCAATCGGGGTTTCCGCAATTAAAAAATGTTTTAAAATTGTCTTTCAGCCATTCATAATAATCATCTTCGACATACTTACAGAAAGTCTCTACAAGTACTTCTTTAAAAATATCATCAGGTACTTCTATTTCCTCAAGTTTTTCATCTAAGAATTCTCTTACAACTTTTTTGTCAAGCATAACACTTCCTCCTGTTATTGAGCATGAACACCTGTCTATTTAAATGGCAATAATTAGCACTCCTAATTCTCGCTTAAGCAAAACATTATTTACTATACATCTCAAATAATTTTATTAGCGCTGCAATGCTATCCTCAAATGCAATATCATTGGCATAAACAAATCTCTTTGTGTAAGTTTTCCAAATACCTTGGATTGTTTTGTCCTCTTTAATTTCTTCAATAATACTTAAAGAATCATTAATTTTTTCAAGTGTTTCTCTTTTTGTGGCAGTTGAAGTTAAAGCGTTTTTGAAATCGTCTTTATTTATATTTTTTTCCTGAAGAGTTGTCAAAATATAAATATCATAAAAATCTCTTGCACGAGTGTTAAATATACCTCTGCTTATAATTGTCTCAAACTTTTCTGCTAAAACAGTTTCAAAATTATATGCAAGTATTTCTATATTTCTGTCTTCAAATAGCAAATCAAAGCTATACAATACTTCTTTGGGTGTAATTATATCGCCGGTACTTACATCAATCTTTAATGGGACAACAACAGTTTCGTAAGCTATTTCAATTGATATTCTATAACCCCCGTATTCAGATTCTTCTCTTATTTCTTCAATTCCTTTCAGAATAAATTTTACATCATCCGGAATTGGAACTTTTAAAATCCGTTCAAATATTGATAATAAGTTTTCTTTAGAAAAATCTTCTCCTTTAATGGTTACATCCATATCCATAGTAGTCCTGCTATCTAATCCAACAATAGCACTAATCAGCATGCCGCCTTTAAGTATAAACTTCCACTTATATTCAGAAACAAAAATTCTCTCAAGTAATCTCTCTAACATATAGTTCTGTAAAAGAGCATTTGCTTTTATTCCTGTTTTAGCTGCCATGTTTTTAATAATTCCTTTTAACTGCATTGCATTTTTCAAATCAGCACCTCCATATACTCACGTATTTTTTGATCAATTTTAAACTTTTGAGCATATTTTTTTAATTTGCTTAAATCTTTGTTCTTACGCTTTGAGTACCTTTTTAATGCATCAGAAAATGTTTGAAGATCCATCCTGCTTTTACTTCTAACCATGTCACAGATAGTTCTTTCCACGTCATATGTATCAATCTCTTTTCCTTGTGGCGATAGAATTGTTATCTTACCCAAGCTGTGTAACTCAGGCTTGACGTAGAAGAATTCCAAAGACAAATCTTTTAACGAAGATGGATTATATCCTTTTGGCAAAGTAATAGAAAAAAACAAAGGTGTCCTGTCAGATAAATCATGCAAAAACAATGCTGTATCGTGAGAAAATATTCCCTTCTTACATCGAATACTTATGGAATAGAATTCATCCTCTAAAACGTCAGGCAATACATAAACACCTCTTGACGCTCTTTCAATCATCCTTTTTTGAGTCATTAGGGAAAGGTATTTTTTGTCTATACCAAGCTTTA
>DASRON010000016.1:0-7536 GCA_035646815.1 Patescibacteria group bacterium
AGACAGCCTAAAACAATATAAAGTATCTAAAGAGTAAATCACTTCTCATTCATCTATTCTTTTAATTTTTCTCATTAGATTTGACAACTTCATAAAAATCTTATACTCTTTTATTGGTGTTTTTAGTAGGAAATGAAGCTAGAAACAGGGCATGTGGGACATTCCCGCTTCTCTGCTATAATCTCCTTATGAAAAAGACTATTACTTCAGACAAAATCTATATTAGTAAATCTAAAATACCTAATGCAGGCAGGGGAGTTTTTGCAAAGCGTGATATTAAAAAGAATGAAACCATCGAAGAATGTCCAGTTATTGATATTTTAAAACATGAAATGCCCAGTCTGGAAGGAAGCAGTCTTATTGCCTATATCTACTTTTTAGGCAAAAAAAAGGATCAGGCGAAATTAGTACTGGGTTTTGGATCTATCTATAACCATGCATATAAACCAAATGCAAAATACAAGCTGAGGCAAAAAGATAGTATTGTCGAGTTTATTTGCACAAAAAATATTAAGAAAGATAGTGAAATAACAGTTAGTTACAATCCTAAAAATTTAAAAAATAAATTGCCATTGTGGTTTGAGGTGATTTGAAAGTCCAAGTAAGACATCTTAATTGTAATGCATTCTAAAATGGAAAAGCTAGATCTTAAGAACTGCATAAGTTATACTTCATAAGTCTAAATGAAAGTAATTAAAAAAATAAAAAACATTTTATCTGCAAATAGTGAATTTAAACAAACAGAAGAATTTACTCAATTTTTTTATCTTATTGAAAATAGTTACGACAACTTTTTTATTACAGGAAAGGCAGGAACAGGGAAATCTACTTTTATTGAGTATTTTAGAAATCGTTCTACAAAAAACATAGCAGTCTTAGCCCCTACTGGGCTTTCTGCTATAAATGTAAAAGGACAAACAATTCATTCTTTTTTTAGATTCCCTCCTCATTTTATTACAAAAGATTCTATTGCAAAAAACATTCGTAGTTTAATATATAAAGAGCTAGACACTATTATTATTGATGAAATATCTATGGTTAGAGCAGACGTATTAGATGGAATTGATTTGTTCTTAAGAAAGTATGGAAAAGATAAGGAGCTTTCTTTTGGAGGAATTCAAATGATTTTCATAGGAGATCTTTTTCAGCTTTCTCCTGTTTTAAAACGAGAAGAAATGCAAGTTTTTTCAGAAGCTTATGAGTCTCCATATTTTTTTAGCTCCAAAGCTTTCAAAGACGGTATGTTTAAAGTAGCTAATTTTAGTAAGATTTTTAGGCAATCAGACGAAAATTTTGTAGAAATTTTAAATAATATAAGAAATGGAAGTAGAGACTCTTCTGTTTATAACTTAATAAACCAAAGAGTAGTTTCGAAAGATAAGATAGATAGAAAAAAATATATTACTTTAACTACTACAAATTCCGTAGCTAATGCTATAAACTATTCAGAACTTAATAAGATAAATAAACCACTTTTTGTTTTTAAGGCAGAAATTGAAGGAGATTTTCCTACCGAAGACAGAAGCTTGCCTGTTGATTTGGAATTAAATATAAAAGAAGGTGCAAAGGTAATGTTTGTAAAAAATGATAAGGCGAAACGTTTCGTAAATGGAACGCTTGGGGTTATAGATAGCGTTACAAAAGAAGAAATAAGAGTAAAATTAGATGGCTTAAATAAAGTTGTAATAGTAAACATAGAAGAATGGGATAATATTAAATATTCTTTTGATCAAGAAAAAAGTGAGATTATTGCTACATCTGTTGGAGTGTTAAAACAATTTCCTTTAAAACTGGCCTGGGCAATTACTACTCATAAGAGTCAAGGAATGACCTTTGATAAAGTCGCAATAGATTTTAGTGTATCACCATTTACTCATGGACAAACATATGTAGCATTAAGTAGATGTAGAAGCTTAGAAGGTATTTCTTTAACCCGTAAGATTTATCCAAATGATGTAATAGTGAATGAAGAAATTTTAAATTTTAAACTTTAAGAAAAAACACATTCTTGAAGTTTTTTATAAAAAGTTAATAAATTGATTGATTTGACAGGATAATTACCTGAGTATATAATTCCGCCATGACTAAGGAAGTAAGAAGTACGGAGCAATCTGTTCATGCAATTGCAAGAGGAGTTATTGACAGAGAAGTTCGTGCTAGAAGATTTAGTTTTAGAGGATGTAAATCAGAATCATCAATATCAAGTTTATTTGATGAATTAAGAAAAATCACTCCTGGAAAGCCAGAAAGACGATATTCTTATTCTAACGGAGCGGCAATAAGACCAATAGTTGGGATCTTAAAAGACACGGAAGGATTATTAGAGCAATATGGTGGAAGAAGTTCGCAAGATTCTCAAAAAGAAGAATTAGAAAAAGAAGAAGGATATTTACTAAGTAGAAATGGTACTGAGTTAACTCTTGAGGTAACTATTCCGGAAGCAGTTTTGGAAAGAGAAGGATTATTAAGAGAGTCAAAATGGAAGAGGATTGTTCCAAAAAGGCTAAAAAAATCAGATTCAAGATCTGATAAAAGCGTGATGCCTGAAGAAAAATATTCATTGGTATTTACTCGATTATATGGAAACAATGCTGTTTTGATTTCAAATGAATCTGGAGAGGATATTTCTATAGTTAGGTTTCCTTTTGATAAAGTTCCGATAGGAGATAGAGAATTTCCAGGTTATAAATATGAAATTTCTTTAATGACAAATCATGGTTTTTTACCAGCTCAGGTGCCGACAATTTTATATACAGAAGCTGTGGATAGACAAATAGCTATTTAATTTTCAAGAGTTCTACTTCAAATACTAGTGTTGCAAAACCGGGAATATCAGAGCCTGCTCCATATTTACCATAACCTAATTCATGAGGAATAGTTAATTTTCTTTTTCCGCCTACTTTCATACCAGGAACTCCCATGTCCCAACCTTTTATAACGTATCCTACTCCAATTTTAGTTTCAAACGGTTCATCTCTGTCAACTGAAGAGTCAAATTTTGTCCCATCAGTTAGCCAGCCAGTGTAGTGCATTACAACAGTATCTCCTTCTTTTACTTCTTGTCCTTTTCCTACTTTTAGATCTTCAATTTTTAGTTTTTGTTCGTCCATATTATTTTAAATTCTTAATATCAGAAATTAACTCTTCTATTAATTGATTAGCTGCTTTTCTAATCTTTTCTTCAATTCCGTCTGCTTTTTCTTTTAGTAGTTCCCAAGCTTTTTCATGATTTTCACTATTTACATGTTTTACAAATTCTTTTTTATGCTCTTCCTTTATGTTTGTTAAGGCAATATCTAAAACTGTATAGTGAATTGTATTTTGGGCAAGAGATAAAAGCTCAATTTTTTCTTTTTCAGGAACTCCTAAGTTATTTAGTTCTATTTCAATAGAATTTATTGAAATTAGATGATCGTAAAAATGTTTTTTATTCATAGTGCTATCGATCCTAAGGGAATTGTATCATCTGTATCATCTATAAAAAAGTATAAGACTGGTCCTTTTTGGGAACCATCTACTCTTTCAAGATAATCCATTACCTCAGGAGATCCTCCTAAATGTTTTCCAGTCCACTCAGCAGGTCCTGCGTCAGCAATATCTGTGACAATTGCTTTTCCATTTTCAGGATTTATAACAAGCATTTTTTGATATTTAAAAAATAATCCATATTCTCCGACATGCTCGTTAAAACCTGGAGCAAGAAAAGTAGGAACTGCAATATAATATTTTTCTCTAAGCTTGTCTTTTTCATTCATTTCCTGTTTTGAGGAGGCAAAGTATCCCCAAGCACCAAGGCCAGGAGCAACACCTTCTCTTGAGTAAGCGATATATTCTTTTTCACTGTCAAAATGACCATAAATACTGTCTCCTGGAAATCTTTTTAAATGCTGTTCTTTTCCAATAAAACCATAACTTCTATTAAGTCTTATACCATTAAGTTCTGGGGAAGTTTTAAAGCTAAAGACTTTAGAAAGATAATCTTCAATTAATTTTTCTTCTCCAGGAATAAGCGGTCTTACTTCTTCTGGAAGAAGACTCTTTAAATTATTTGAAAATTCTTTAGAAGAAATATGAGTTTGTTCTTGCTGCCCTAAGTTTCCCAGCTTTGCTAAAGCAGTATTTGGTGCAAGCTGCATAAAAGGAACTGCAGCAAGCATAAGACCCCCTATAAGTTGTTGTCTTGGAACAATAGCAGAAATTAAATGACCATGCTTTGAGATAATTTCTTTCTCAATTTCCTTATGTTTTTTCTGCCATTTTTTCTTAAGATAATGAAAATATGAATTGTTGGTATTTTTACTCATTATTTTCTAACAAATAATATATACGGGAAGGCCGATAAAAGATTAATTATTGCAGCAATTGTAAACAAAATAGTAAATCCATAAATACTTGCAATGAATCCTCCTAAAGCAGTTGAGAGTGCCATTCCTATAAAAACAATAGCATCATATACACTCCACTCAATTGGCTCTTTATTCTTATCGAGATGAGTTGAAAACAGAGAATTTTTTAAAGGTGATGCAATTCCAATGCCTGCGCCTGCAAAAATATAGAAAATAAAGATGGGAAAAACAGTTCTAGAAAAGGCAAAACCTAGATATCCAACTGAAATGAGAACGATTCCCATAATGGTAACTTTTAATTTTTTATTATCTGTTGATTTTGAAAAATATCTTGAAGAGATTAATTCAAAAATTACTCTTGAAATAAGATATGTACTAAATGCTAAGGCAGCAATACTAACATTTCCACCAGCTATCTTATTTGCAACAAAAATAGCAAAAATAGGAACTATAAAGTACCAGCCAGACCAAAGAAATGCCTCTGAGATAATAAATGCTTTAACTAAAGGATTTACTTGAAAATGTGAGGGGTTTCTCCCGATAAACTCTTCTTTTATCATATATTAATCATAAAACAAAGCAAAGAGCGATTACAAGAGCCGTACTTGAAGCAAGATTCTATTTCGGGTACAATTAAAGCTATGTTTAAGCCTGTATCAAGTCAAGTAAGTTTTCCAAAACTTGAAGAAGAGATAACAAATTACTGGAAGAAAAATAAAATATTTGAAAAATCTATTGAGTCTCGTTCTAAAGATAAAAAGTGGACATTTTTAGATGGCCCTCCCTTTATTACAGGAAGTCCTCATTATGGAAGCTTATTATCAAGTCTTCCAAAGGATCTTTTTGGCAGATATTTTACAATGAAAGGTTTTAGGGTTCGTCGTGTTTGGGGATGGGATGGCCATGGTCTTCCAATTGAAAACAAAGTTGAAAATAAGCTTAATATTAAAAGAAAAAAAGATATTGAAGAAAAAATAGGAATAGATAAGTTTATTTTAGAATGTAAAAATTACGTTTCAGAAGTGTCTTTAGAATGGGAATGGTACATAGATAGAATTGGAAGATGGGTTGATTTTAAAAACGCATATAAAACCTGGGACCAAGACTACATGGAGTCTGTAATGTGGGTTTTTAAACAGATGTATGACAAGGGACATATTTATAAAGGTCTTCGGGTTTCTTTGTATTGCCCACATTGCTCAACTCCTGTTTCAAATTTTGAAGTCGCAATGGATGCAGAAAATTATCGTGACATAGAAGAACATTCAACAACATACATGTATGAACTAAAAGAAGAAAAAGGAACTTATCTTCTTGCTTGGTCAACAACTCCTTGGACAAAGATTGGAACATCTGCATTAGCTGTTAATGCTGATATATATTATGAAAAAGTAGAACAAGAAGGTAAAAAATACATCTTGGCAAGTAATACCTTAGAAAAAGTTATTAATGGAAAGTATAAGAAAATAGGAAAACCGTTTAAAGGGAAAGAGCTTTTATATAAAGAATTTATTCCTCATTTTGATTTTTACAAAATAGAAAAGGATAAAAAAGCATTTATTGTTGTAGGGGACTTGTTTGTTTCATCTGATGAAGGAACTGGAATAGTTACTCTTGCTGCGTACGGAGAAGATGATTTAAGAGTTATGCAAAAAGAGAACATAGAGCTTGTTATTTATGTTGATGATGAAGGGATGATTGATAGTAACGTGCCTCTTTTCGGAGATATGTATTACCTTAAAGCAAATAAAGAAGTAGATAGAGTCTTAAAAGAAAAAGGACTTATTTATAAAGAGGAAAACTACACTCATTCTGTTGCACATTGCTGGAGATGTGCAACTCGTCTTTTTTATAACCCTCAAAATGCTTGGTATGTAAACATTCAGAACTTAAAACCTAAACTAAAAAAAACAAATGAGAAAATTAATTGGTATCCAGAGCACTTTAAAAACGGTAGATTTTTAAAAAGTCTTGAAAATGCTCCTGATTGGAATATCTCAAGAAGCAGATATTGGGGCTCTCCTGTTCCTGTTTGGGAATGTAAGTGTGGAGAGCGTTTTGTTCCGTCCTCAATAGAGGAGCTTGAAAAAGAGTCAGGTCAAAAAGTAACAGATCTTCATAGACCTGAGATCGATAAAATTACGGTTAAATGTGATAAATGCAAAAGTGAGGTAAAAAGAGTTCCTGAAGTCTTAGATAGCTGGATAGAATCTGGAAGTGCATCATTTGCTGAAAGGCATTTTCCTTTTGAAGAAAATGTTAAGCTTAATGATTTCTTTCCACCTGATTTTATTGCAGAGTATACGGGACAAATCAGAGCATGGTTTTACGTTTTACACGTAATAGGAGCAGCCCTTTATGACACTCCAGCTTTTAAGAATGTTTTAGTAGAAGGGGTGATTTTGGGAACTGATGGAAGAAAAATGAGTAAAAACTATGGTAATTTTCCTGATCCTAAAGAAATGTTAGAAATTCATGGAGCAGATGCCTTAAGGCTTTATCTTTTAGGAAGTTCCGTAATGCACGGAGAGGATATTTTAATTTCAGAAGAACAATATAAGAATCAGGTTAAAAATATTATGCTTACTCTTTGGAATAGTTATAATTTTTTTATAACTTATGCAAACATAGACAAATATGACTTATTAGATAAAAATTTAGATACTTCAGGAAACATTTTAGATAAATGGATTTTATCAAAATTAAATAAACTTACTTTAGAAGTGACAAATGGTTTGGATAAATATGATACTGTCTTAGCTATTGCTAGTATCCAAAAATTTATAAATGATTTTTCAACTTGGTATATAAGAAGAAGTAGAGATAGGGTAGGATTTCTTGAGGAAAATAAAAAAGATAAAAAAATGTTTTTTAATACTTCTTATGAAGTGTTAACAACGCTTTGTAAACTTCTTGCACCGATTACTCCTTTTATAGCAGAGGATATGTTTATTAATCTAACAAAAAAAGAATCGGTTCACCTTGAAAATTGGCCTGAAGTTAAAAAAGAATTAATTAATGAAAAACTTGAAGAGGAAATGGTTTTTGTAAGAGAGTTATCTGAATCAGGACATGCTTTAAGAAAAGAAGCAAATTTAAAAGTAAGAATACCGTTACTAAAAGGAGAATATTCATTAAATAAAAAATTAGAAGATGATTTGCAAAAGCTTTTAAAAGATGAGTTAAATAT
>DASRON010000017.1:0-35277 GCA_035646815.1 Patescibacteria group bacterium
ATTTAAAAATGCAAACTCGAAAATATTTAAATTTCCACAAAGTTTATTTTTATTTTTAGATAATCTAAAACCAAACAATTCTGATAATGTTTTATATTTTCATAATGTAATTGCAAAAACATCAGAAGAACTTGTTTTCTATATGATTGTTAGACAATTTAGAATTCTTTTTGCTCTTTTAATAGATAACTCTTCTCCTATAGATGAATTAAAAAGACTTGCTCCTTGGCAAAGAGGAAAACTTGAAAGACAAGCCCGTTTATTTGGAGAGGAAAAATTAAAAGAGATTATAAATAAGCTTTATCTTATTGACTATAAGCAAAAGTACGGTCTTACTACTCTTCCACTTACTCAAAATGTTGACTTTTTTTTAATGGAAATATAAGATTATAAAATGCAGATTAATCCCTCAATATTCAAAGGCTATGATATAAGAGGAGTCTACCCCACCGATCTAAACGAAGAAGTAATAGAACCGATTGTTAAAGCAATCTATACTTTTTTTCATAAAGAAAAACCGAATGATAAGCCCTTAACAATAGTTGTAGGTACTGATATGAGAACTTCTTCTCCATCTCTTACAAAAATTGCAATTGATACACTTGTGAAACTTGGCGCACAAGTTATTGATATAGGAATTGTCTCTACTCCAACTTTTTACTTTGCAGTATCACATTACAACTATGAATGCGGCTTTCAAATTACCGCATCACATAATCCAAAAGAATGGAATGGAATTAAAATGGTTAAAAATAGTCCAAAAGGTCTTATAAAAATAGGAAAAACTACTGGACTTAAAGAAATTAAAAAAATGGCATCTAAAGGAACTTTTATCTCCCCTATTAGTGGCGGAAAAATAGAGAAAAAATCTGGAATACTTGAAGACGAAGTAAAAAATTCACTGAAGATTGCAGGAAATCCTAAGATAAATAAGTTTAAGATTGTTGCTGATCCAGGAAATGCCATGGGATCTCAATATATTAATGCTTTATTTAAGGAAATTCCTGGCAATCTAATCCGTATGAATTTTGAGCTGGATGGAACTTTTCCTGTTCACCAACCTGATCCTCTTCAGTCAGAAACTTTAGTTGAACTTACAAAAAGAGTCGTTAACGAAAAAGCTGATTTAGGACTTGCACCTGATGGCGATGGCGACAGATTATTTTTTATAGATGAAAAAGGAAATATCGTTCCTCCAACAATAATAACCTCAATTATTACAAAAGATATTCTTTCTGAAAATCCAGGTGAAACTATTTTAATAGATATTCGCTACCTTTTAACTCCCAAAGAAATAATTAAGGAGAATAACGGCAAAATGCACGTTACGAAAGTTGGACATGCCTTTATAACTGAAGCTATGCATAAAACTGGTGCAATGTTTGGCGGAGAATCATCTGGACATTACTTTTTTAGAGAAACCGGTAATGCTGAATCACAAATGCCCATGATACTTACTGTTCTTAAGGTAATGACAAAAACAGGAAAATCTTTATCAGAGCTTACAAAAGATTATAGAAGAAGCTATGAATCAGGTGAATTTAATTTTAAGGTAAATAATGCTTCTGAAATTATGGATAAGCTTAAAGAAAAGTATTCTGATGGACAGCTTGATACTATGGATGGAATTGCGATAAACTATGCTAACTGGAGGTTTTCAGTAAGAACGTCTAATACTGAACCACTTTTAAGGTTAAATGTAGAATCATTAGATAAGGAAGTTATGGAAGAAAATAGAGATGAATTAATGAAATTTATAAAAGCTAATAGTTAAAGATATGAGTATTAATCCAAAAGATCCATCAAACTTTAGACAATTTATAATTGATGGTCCTAAACAGTTTAAAGAAGGTTTAAGAATTGCAAAGAATATTAAATTAAATGGAACTTTTAAAAAAGTGACTATATCTGGAATGGGCGGATCAGCACTTCCTGCAAATCTTCTCAGAACTTATTGCAATGATCTTTTTAACAATCACAAAGATTACAAACCATTAGATATTGTTATTAATCGCTATTATTCTCTTCCCCCTGAAGCATATGATAATTGTTTAAATATTATATCTTCTTACTCTGGAATAACCGAAGAAACAATAAGCTCATTTGAAGAAGCATATAAAAATAATCTTCCTATTGTTGGGATATCAAGCGGAGGAAAAATTGAAGAACTTTGCAAAGAACATAATGTACCGCATGTAAAACTTCCCATACCATATCAAAATTTTCAGCCTAGAATGGGAACGGGATACTTCTTTGGATCTATGTTTCAAATACTTGTTAATCAAAACCTTATTCCAGATACTACTTTAGAAATAGAAAAAACTGCAGACTTGTTTAATGAAAAAATGGATAAATGGGAAAAATATGGAGAAGCTCTAGCCAAAAATCTTAAAGGGAAAACGCCGATAATTTATTCCTCACCAAAGTTTAAATCTGTTGCTATGATTTGGAAAATAAAAATAAATGAAAATGCTAAAACACCTGCTTACTGGAATTTTTTTCCTGAAGCAGATCATAATGAAATGGTTGGATACACAAATCCGCAGGGGAGTTTTTTTATGATTATGCTTAAAGATAAGAATGATAATCCAAGAAATATTAACCGCTACGATGCAACAGCAATGCTTTTAAAGAAAAAAGGGATAAATTCCGAGATTATTGAAATGGAAGGAGATAGCGTTTTTTATAAAATGTTTTCAAGTATTTATCTTGCTGATTGGACTTCCTATTACTTAGCACTAATCTATGAACAAGACCCAACCCCTGTTGATATGGTTGAAGATCTAAAGAAAATTTTAAGCTCAAAATAATAATTCTACACTTGCATTTTTGTCCGTTTTAAAGCATACTTTATATATGTCAAAAGCTGCCCTAGTTGCATGGTTTTCAGACGTAGATAAAGATGATGTGAATATCGTAGGAGGTAAAGGAGCAAACTTAGGAGAAATGACTCAGGCCAAATTCCCCGTTCCCCCAGGATTTATTGTTACTGCAAATGCATATTATAATTTTTTAAAAGATAATAATTTAGAAACTAAAATAAAGCACCTCATAAATACCGTTAACTTTGAAAAACAAGATTCAATTGAACAAGTTTCAAAACATATTAAAAAAGAGATTATGCAAGGTGAAATATCAGAAGAACTTAAAAATGATGTATATAAGGCATATAAGGCCTTAGGCGGAGTTTTTAAAGACGCATTAGTTGCTGTAAGATCTTCTGCAACTGCAGAAGATTTAGCAACAGCCTCATTTGCAGGTCAACAAGAGACATACTTAAACATTAAAGGTGAAGGAAATTTAATTGATAATATACGAAAAGGCTGGGCATCACTTTTTGAACCTAGGGCAATGTTTTATAGACACGAACAACACTTTGATCATCTTAGAATTGGAATTGCTTTAGTTGTTCAAAAAATGATTGAATCTGAAAAATCAGGAATTATGTTTACCATTGATCCTGTTACTAATGATAAATCAAAAATAGTTATTGAAGCAATTTATGGTCTTGGTGAATACATAGTTCAGGGAAAAGTAACTCCAGATCACTATGAAGTAGCAAAAGATAAGAACGAATTAATTGTAAAGCAAACTGCTGAACAAAACGTAAAATATGTTTTAAAGGGTGATAAAAACAAGGAAATAAAATTATCAAAAAAAGAAGGCTCAAAACAAAAAATTTCTGTAAAAGAAATATTTGCTTTAGCAGATCTTGGAAGAAAGCTTGAAAAACACTATTATTTTCCTCAGGATATTGAATGGGCAATTGAAAAAGGAAAAGTATATATTGTTCAAACAAGAGCAGTTACTACAACTAATTCTAAAAAGAAAGTAGAAACAAATGACACTAAAAACTTAGTTTCAGTATTAAAAGGTTCACCAGCATCCCCTGGAATTGCATCAGGGCCTGTAAAAATTATTTACAGTGCAAAAGAAGTAGGAAAAGTGCTACCAGGCGACGTTTTAGTTTCACCACAAACTAATCCTGATTTTGTACCGGCTATGAAAAAAGCTGTAGCAATTATTACAGACAGCGGAGGAAGAACATCTCATGCTGCCATTGTTTCAAGAGAATTAGGAATACCTGCTGTTGTTGGTACACAAGATGCTACTAAAAAACTAAAAACAGGTATGGTTGTTACTGTAAATGGACTTTCTGGAGAAATATATAAAGGTGGTCACTTTACTAACAGTCCTCAAATAAGCTTAGGAACAAATAAAATCATAAAAACAGCAACTAAAGTTTATGTAAATCTAGCAGAACCTGAAATAGCTGACAGAGTATCTCAAAAACACGTTGATGGTGTAGGTCTTTTAAGAGCGGAGTTTATGATGGCAGGAATTGGTACTCATCCTAAAAAAATGATTAAAGACGGAAAAAAGAAAGAGTTTGTTGAAAAACTTTCAGAAGGCATAGCTAAATTTTGCAAAGCTTTTAATCCAAGACCCGTTGTTTACAGAACCTCTGATTTTAAAACCAATGAATACAGATCTCTTGTCGGAGGGAAAGAGTTTGAACCTCAAGAATCAAATCCAATGCTTGGATACCGTGGAGCATATAGATACATTCATGATTCAGCAGTTTTTGAATTAGAGCTTGAAGCTATTAAAAAAGTTCGTAATAAAATGGGGCTTAAGAATTTATGGATTATGCTTCCTTTTGTAAGAACTGTAAAAGAACTTGAGGAGGTAAAAAAGATTATTTCTGCAAGTGGTCTTCATAGATCTCCAACCTTTAAACTATGGATGATGGTAGAAATTCCGTCAAACGTAATTCTTCTACCAAAGTTTATTGAGGCAGGAATTGATGGCATTTCAGTTGGATCAAACGATTTAACTATGCTTATTTTGGGAACTGATCGTGATAATGACGAAGTAGCCCCAGAGTTTGACGAGCGAAATGAAGCTGTTTTGTGGGCATTTGAACATATAGCAAAAACAGCTCATAAATATAAAATTACTGCATCTGTTTGTGGACAATCTGTTTCAAGCTATCCTGATCTTGTTGAAAAATTAGTTAATTGGGGAATTACAAGCGTATCAGTATCTCCCGATGCAATTGATTCTGTTAGGGAAACAATCTCAATAGCTGAAAAGAAAATAATTTCCTAATATGGCAAAGATAAAGCAAATTACTGCAAGAGAAATCCTCAATGCAAAAGGAAACCCAACAGTTGAAGCGACAGTGTATTTAAATGATGGTAGATTAGGTATCGCCTCATGTCCAAGTGGCACATCAGTTGGAAACTATGAAGCAAGTGAACTAAAAGACCATGACAGTGATCGTTTTGATGGAAACGGTGTTCTTAATGCAATTTCAAATATTGAACGTGTGATTGCTCCAAATCTTATCGGAGTTGAAGCAACTAAGCAGCAAGTTGTTGATAAAATCATGATTGATTTGGATGGAACACAAAATAAAGGAAAGCTTGGTGCAAATGCTATTCTTTCTGTTTCAATGGCAGTTGCAAAAGCTGCTGCAAAAAGCTCAACTCTTCCCCTTTTCTTGTATCTAAGAGAATACGTTAAAAAAGAAAATACTGAACTTAAAATTCCAACACCTTTATTTAATATTTTAAATGGAGGAAAACACGCTGGTGATAATTTAGATTTTCAAGAATTCATTGTAACACCAGCTTCTTCAATGTCATACCCAGAAGGATTAAATAAGATTAGTTCAATTTATTCAGCACTAAAAATCGTTTTAAAACAAAATAATTTATCCACACTCATAGGAGATGAGGGTGGATTTGGTCCTAACTTACAAAATAACAAAGAGGCTTTTTTATATATCAAAGAGGCAATTTCACAAAAAAATCTTAGACTTGGATTTGATGTTTTTATGGGACTTGATGCTGCTGCTTCTAATTTCTTCAGAGAACAAAAATATCGTATTAAAGATAAAGCAATGACTTTTTCAAGAAGTGATTTAATCGCATATTACGAAGAACTTGCCAAGGAATTTCATCTTATTTATCTTGAAGATCCTATGGCAGAAGACGATTGGGAGGGATGGAATCAAATTCAAACAAGACTCGGACAGCAAACTCTAATTGTTGGAGATGATTTAACTGCAACAAATCCCTATAGATTACAAATGGCACTTGATAAAAAAACAATTGGAGGAATTATTATAAAACCAAATCAAATAGGAACTGTTATTGAAGCTCTTGCAGTTGTTGAGGCAGCTAGATCATCAGGTTTAAAAATCACAGTATCACATAGATCTGGTGAAACCAATGACTCCTTTATTGCAGATTTTGCTGTAGGAGTCTCTGCTGATTTCGTTAAATTCGGTGCTCCTGTTAGAGGAGAAAGAGTGGCAAAGTATAATAGACTTTTGGAAATAAATAATCAATTAAAATCACTCTAGTTTAAATAGAATAACAATTTCCCCTTTTGGCTTTGTTTTTTGAAAATGCTCAATCGATTTAGACACAGATTCTCTTCTTATTTCTTCAAATTTTTTTGTAAGCTCTCTAGCAATAACAATATTAATATCACCAAAGAATATTTTTATTTCTTCTAATGTATTTTGTAATTTGTGTGGAGATTCATAAAAAATAATTGTTTGTTTTAAAATTTTAGAAACATCTCTAATATTTTTATATAATTTTTCTCTGTGTCCTTTTTTATGCGGAGGAAATCCTAAAAAAAGAAACTTATCTGTTGGAAGAGAAGACGAAACAAGAGCTGAAATAACAGCTGACGGACCAGGAATTGATTCAACAACAATGCCATTTTGAATAACTTCCCTTACAAGCTTATATCCAGGATCTGAGATAGTTGGTGTTCCTGCATCAGAAACTAATGCAATATTTTTACCTTGTCTTAGAAGTGTAACAATTTGAGGGATTCTCCTTAACTCATTTTGTTCATAATACGATACAAACGGTGGCCTAATAGACTTTCCACTATAAAACTTTTCGTCAAGATGTTTGACTAAATGGCCAGTTTTTCTTGTATCTTCACATGCAATAAAATCAGCATTCATAATTGCTTCAACTGCACGAAAAGAAATGTCTGCTAAATTTCCAATTGGAGTTGCAACAATATACAGTGTTCCCATAGCTAGGTATTATACAAGATTTTAGGTATTGAATCTATTTTTGGTATTTTATATCAAACTAAAGGTGAATGCTTTTATTAAAATTTTCTAACTAACGATACAACTTTACCCTGAATAGTTAAGTTATTGGGATAAATTGGTTCCATTGAAGAATTTGCCGGTCTTAATACCACTCGATCCCCTTCTTTATAAAACTTTTTAAGAGTAGCTAAATTGTCATCTACTATTGCAACTACAATATCACCGTTTTTAGGATCTTGAATTTTTTCAATTACTACATAATCACCGTCTAATATTCCATCCTCAATAAGTGAATTTCCTTTTATCTGAAGCGAATATGCAGTTCTTTCTCCTGACATCATACTTCCTGAAACCCAAAGTGTTGCATTTGGATCAGTGTGAGGCTCTAGAGGCTTTCCTGCAGCAATATAACCCATTAGAGGCAGTTCTATTGCGGCTTCACTACCCATTAAGTTTAATTTAACTTTTTCATCAACAATTTTTAAAGTTCTGGTATTTCCATCAACTTTTTGAATATATTTTTTTTCAACCAATGATTTAATAATTGTATGAACCGTAGAATTACTTTTATGTCCGGTTGCCTTAGCGATTTCTGAAAGAATAGGTGAATATCCGTATTGCCTTTGAAATTGAGCTATGAACTCTAAAACTTCTCTTTCTTTTTTATATAAAACTCCTGGCATAATATTATTTGCTTATGTATATTTTATACGAAAAATATTAGAACCTTGTCAACTGAAACTTTAATGATAAAACTATATCAATACTATGTTTTAGCCTCAATTTTATGTTAGAATATGAACATGAAGTTTAAGCTTAAATCAAACTTTAAACCAACTGGTGACCAGCCACTGGCAATTAAAAAATTAACTTCCCTTTTAGAAAAGAACGTTAAAAACCAAGTTCTCTTAGGTGTTACTGGATCTGGAAAAACATTTACTATGGCAAACGTTATAGCAAATTTAAACCGTCCTACACTAGTAATCTCCCATAACAAAACACTTGCTGGACAGCTATATCAAGAGTTACGTGACTTTTTCCCAAACAATGCAGTTTGCTACTTTGTATCTTATTACGATTATTACCAACCTGAAGCATATATTCCGCAAAGTGATACATATATCGAGAAAGAGACTGAGATAAACGAAGAGATAGATAGATTAAGACTTTCTGCAACAGCAAATCTTTTAAGTAGAAAAGATGTAATCGTTGTTGCTTCAGTATCTTGTATTTACAACATTGGCTCCCCTGTTGAGTTTGGGAAATTTGCCTTAGAAATAAAACCAGGAGTAAAAGTACAAACTAGAGATTTAATGCTAAGGCTTACTGATCTTCAGTACGAAAGAAATGATTACGGTTTTAAACGAGGCACTTTTAGAGTAAGAGGAGAGGATATTGATATCTTCCCTGCTAATTCTGATTTTGGACTTAGAATTGAGGTTAAAAACGATATTATTTATAAAATCCTTGAGTTTGATCCTCTTACTGGTGAAAATCTTAATGAACTTAAAATATCAATAATTTATCCTGCAAAACATTTTATGACAGACCCAGATAGTCATAAGAACGCATTCAAAGAAATTAGAAAAGACTTAGCCTTAAGAACTGCAGAACTTAAAAAAGAAAATAAACTTCTTGAAGCACAAAGAATTAGTCAAAGAACAAATTATGACCTTGAAATGATAAAAGAAATTGGATACGTTAATGGAATTGAGAACTATTCAAGATATTTTGACGGAAGAGCTCCGGGAGATCCTCCCTATTCTCTTTTAAATTATTTTAAGATGTGTAATCCTAATTTTTTAACTATTATCGATGAATCCCACATTACAATTCCTCAGATAAGAGGAATGTATAATGGCGACCAAGCAAGAAAACAAATGCTAATTAACTATGGCTTTAGGCTTCCATCCGCTCTTGATAATAGACCTTTAAGATTTGATGAATTTATGAAAAGAATTAATCAATTAACTTTTGTAAGCGCAACTCCTAATGATTTTGAATTATCACTCGCAAAAGAGGAAAACTCAGTTGTTGAACAATTAATAAGACCAACTGGACTTGTAGATCCAAAAATTACTATAAAACCAAGTAAAGGACAAGTAAATGATTTGATTTCTGAAATTAATAAAAGAGTTAAAAAAAAGCAACGTATCCTTATAACAACGCTTACAAAAAGAATGGCTGAGGATTTGTCTTCATATTTAGCTGAAAGAGATATTAAAGTTTCTTACCTTCATTCTGATATTCATACACTTGAAAGACAAGATGTTTTAGATAAATTAAGATCAGCAGATTATGACGTTTTAGTAGGTATTAACTTATTAAGAGAAGGACTAGATCTTCCAGAAGTGTCTCTTGTTGCAATCATTGATGCAGATAGAGAGGGATTTTTAAGAAGTAGAACCTCTCTTATTCAAATCATGGGAAGAGCTGCACGAAATGTTGATTCAGAAGTAATTATGTATGCTGACAAAATCACAAATTCCATGAGAGATGCCATAGATGAAGTTGATAGAAGAAGAAAGATTCAGTTAGATTACAACAAAAAACACAATATAACTCCTCAAACGATTATAAAAGCAATTAGAGCAAAACTTGTTGAAAAAGAAGAAGAAAATACCAATTTATTTTTTGATTTAGAAAATAAAGAAATTTTACTCCCTGATGAAAAAGAAAAACTTATTAAAAAATTAAGTGTTGATATGAGAAGTGCTGCGAAAGATTTAGATTTTGAAACAGCTACTATACTAAGAGACAGTATTAGAAAACTAAGAACTTCTTAATTTTTTCTATTTCTAAGATAGGTTAATTTTGATCTTCTTATTTTATCTTTTAATTTTCCTTTAACTACAACTTTTTCAATATTAGGAGATTTAAGAGGAAAAATACGTTCAATTGCTACTCCACCTATTGTCTTTCTAACAGTAAACATTTTATTATCTCCCCTGCCCTTTTGTTTTAATACAACTCCTTCAAAAACCTGAACTCTAGTTTTTTCTTTTCCACCACCCTTTTGAGAGTTGTCAATTTCTTTAATTTTTTGATGAACTCTAACAATGTCACCTGGAACAAAATTTACATCTGTAATCATAGGCTAATATTATAATCTAAAAGTAGTAAATCCTCAAGGATTAATTTTTATGCTTACAAGCTTCCAGAAAACTTATAAAAATTGGATGAGGTTTTAAGGGTCTGCTCTTATACTCAGGATGACCCTGTGTTCCCATATAAAATGGGTGAAGATTTTTAGAAAGTTCAATTATTTCTACCAAATCTTCTTTTACAGATCTTGCGCTTATCATTAATCCATTTTTTTCCATTTCTTTTGCATATTTATTATTAAATTCATATCTATGTCTATGTCTCTCACTAGCTATTCCTTCTTCTTCGCTTTTAAAACTATTATGTTTTTTATAAATATCATATGTTCTAGTTCCTTTTTTAACTTTTGCATCCCATGCTCCTAGTCTCATTGTTCCTCCATATGCTCTTTTTGCCATATGGTTTTTTTGAGATTCGATTATATGAATTACAGGATTTTTTGTTTTATTGTTATTTTCTTCAGTGTTTGCATCTTGTAATTTAAGTATATCTCTAGCAAAAGCTACAACTGCAAGTTGCATTCCATAACAAAGTCCTAGATAGGGAATATTTTTCTTTCTAGCATAGCTTGCTGCTGCAATCATTCCTTCAGATCCTCTTATTCCCCAACCTATTGGAACAATAATTCCGCTTGGATTTCCCATTACCTTATTAAGTGCATCCTCTATTTCTTGCTCTGTCTTAAGACCTTTTATTACTTTTTCTATTTTTTCAGAATCAATCCATGCAGTCTTTGCATTTACATCGTTATTCCAGGCTGCATGATCAATTGCGTCAAAAAGTGCAGCGTATGAATCTTTTAATTGGTATTCTCCTGTGCCAAAATATTTTCCTATAATTGCTATTTCTACTGTTTTTTTCTTTTTTTTAATATTAGTAACTAACTTTTCCCATTCTTTTAAGTCTGGTTTTTTAATTTGCAAACCAAGACTTTTTAAGATATTTACGTCTAGATTTTGTTTATGTAAAACTATTGGAATTTCATATACTGATCCTAAATCAGGACTTGAAATAATTCCATCTTTATGAAGATTACAAAAAAGTGCAAGCCTATCTTTTCGTCTTTCGTCTAAAAACTTATCAGATCTAGCAACAATAAAATTAGGTTGAATTCCCATTTCATTTAATATTTTTACAGATAATTGAGTAGGTTTTGTTTTAGGCTCTCCTAAGTGCTTGGGGGTTGGGACATAGCTTACATGTACATGGATAACATCTCTAGGCTTATTTAATGTAAGCATACGTGCTGCTTCATAATACAAAGCATTCTGATATTCTCCTGCTGTTCCGCCCAATTCAATTATTACAATGTCTGCTTTTTTCTTTCTTCCTAAATCATCAATTCTTTTAATGATTTCATTTGTAATATCTGGAATAGCTTCTACATCTTCTCCTTTATATTCAAATCTTCTTTCCTTTTCAATTACTGTTTGATAAATTCTACCCATAGTAACAAAATTGTCTTTTCCCATGTCTTCATCTAAGAATTTTTCGTATGTGCCAATATCCATATCTGCTTCTGTTCCGTCTTCACATAAAAATGGATCACCATGTTCTATTGGATTTATTGTCCCTGCGTCAATGTTTAAATAATTTTCAAATTTAATAGGAGTTATCTTGTATCCTGCTGATTTAAGTAGAAACGCAATTGAAGCGACTGTAACACCTTTTCCTATTCCAGAGATTACTCCTCCGGAAACAAATATATATTTTAGTGGTTTTTTATTACTATCGGGCACGATTTATAATACCAAAAACTAGATGTTTAGTCAATTTAGAGAAATTGAGCGGTGAAAGGGATTCGAACCCTCGACCTCTTCCTTGGGAAGGAAGCATTCTACCACTGAACTATCACCGCGTGATAGTATTTTAGCATATAAAAAGTGGATTTAACTTTATAGTAGATTTTTATCTAGATAGCTTTATAATATTACCGGGGTAAATTAAATCAGGGTTTGATAAATTATTTGCTTTTGCAACTTCTACCCATTTATATCCATCACCATATGCTCTAACAGAAATATCCCAAAGATTGTCTCCTTTTAAAACAGTATATTTATCAGAAGTAATTGAATCTGTAGCTTCTTTTTTCATCGTAGCTTCTTTTTTCATCGTAGCTTCTTTTGTAGATTCTTCTTTTTCCATTGTTGTCTCTTTTTTTTGTGGATTTTTTACTTTAACATTAGGAACTGAAAGTTTTGATCCTACATATAAAACTTCTGGATTTGAAAGTTTGTTTTCTTTTGCAAGATCAACCCAATTGTATCCTGAACCATAAATTTTTTCTGCAATTGACCAAAGATCATCACCTTCTTTTACTTCATAAGTCTTTGGTAATATATTGGTATCTGTAGATAATGTATCAATATTTTTAAAAGAGTTTGTTCCACCTGCTTTAACAATTGCAAAAACAACAAGTGTTACTAAAATTACAACAATTACCCCAACAATTAAACTTGTATATGAATCTCCTAATTTTATGTTTGATAAAAACCCTTTATTTTCTCTTACTGTTTGTTTTTTACTTACTTTTGGCATTATTTTTCGGGGCAGGATAATAGCTTACTGCGGGACCGACGAGACTCGAACTCGCGACCTCTTCCGTGACAGGGAAGCGCTCTAGCCGACTGAGCTACGATCCCAACCTTTAGGCAGCGAGGCGGGAACCCTCGTCCCTTTTATAAGTCCTCGTAGTTTACGCATACTATCAAATAATTGAATTATAGTCAATCCTCTGTTAATATTTGCTTAAGTATTGCAATATAATGACTAATAAAGAAATTGCAGAGTTATTAAGAAACGTTGCTAGTGCATACAGTATTAAGAATGAACAAAAATTCTATTTTCAAATCATTGCTTATCAGAAAGCTGCAGATGCAATCGAAAATTCGATAACAGAAATCAAGGACTTGAACAAAGACAATGCTCTACAAAGCTTACCTGGAGTAGGTCCTTCAATTAAGGCTCACTTGGAAGAACTATTAAAAACAGGAACAATAGCACATTTTAAATGGGTTTTTGAAGATATTCCAAGCTCTGTCTTCCCTCTTCTTAAAATTCCCTCGTTTGGACCAAAAAAAGCTTACAGACTTGTTAAAACGTTTAAGTTAAATAATCCTAAAACTGTTATTAAAGATTTAGAAAATATTGCAAAAAAAGGAAAAATTACTCCACTTGCAGGTTTTGGAGAAAAGTCAGAGCAAGACATAATACGTGCAATAAACGAATACGAATTGGAAAAGACAAAATCAGTAAGAATGACTTTGCCTTTTGCTTTAGAGCTAGCAGATAAAATTACTGATTATCTTAAAAAATCAGAATTTGCTATGCAGGTAGAATTATTAGGAAGTCTAAGAAGAATGGTTTCAACAGTCGGAGACATCGATATCGCAGCTGCAAGTAGTAACCCAAAAGGCGTAATAGAACATTTTACAAAATACCCATATAAAGAAAGGGTTATTGAAAAAGGTGATACTACTTCTTCAATTTTAACTTCAGGAGGACATCAAGTTGACCTTATGGTACAGCCCCCAGAGGCTTTTGGATCACTTTTACAACATTTTACAGGAAGTAAAGCACATAATATACATTTAAGAGAATACGCTTTAAAAAAGGGTCTTTCTCTTTCTGAATATGGTATAAAAAATCCTAAATTACCTAATAAAAAATTACAGCAATATAAAACTGAAGAATTATTCTATAAAGCAATCGATATGGATTGGGTGCCTCCAGAACTACGAGAAGACAGTGGTGAAATTGAGCTTGCAATTGGACATGATCTACCAAAACTTATTGAGCTTTCTGATATTAAAGGAGATTTACATATTCACTCAAATTATCCTATTGAACCAAGTCACGATCTAGGGAGAAATTCAATAACTGAAATGTTAGATAAAGCAAAAGAATTTAAATATGAATATCTTGGTTTTTCTGAACATAATCCCAGTATTTCAAAACACAGTGAAAGTGAATTACTTAAAATATTACTAAAAAGAGATAAAATGTTTGAAAAAATAGCAAAGGATAAAAAAGATGTTCGAATAATTAAGTTGCTCGAAGTCGATATTTTACCCACAGGAAAGCTTGCAATTAGCGACAAAGCATTTGATTTTCTTGACGGGGTAATTGTTTCAGTACACAGCTCTTTTACATTAGATATCAATAAAATGACTAATAGAATTATCCAAGGACTGTCTAATAAGAAAGCAAAAATTCTTGGACACCCTACTGGAAGACTTATCAATGAAAGACAAGGATATAATCTTGACTGGAATAAAATTTTTGAATTTTGTTTTAAAAACAATAAAGCTATTGAAATTAATAGTTGTCCAAGTAGACTTGATCTTCCAGACACATTAGTAAAAAAAGCAGTAGAAAAAGGAGTAAAGCTTGTAATAAATACTGATAGTCATGCTGTTTATCAAATGAAAAATATGAAATATGGTGTAAGTGTTGCAAGACGCGGATGGGCAAAAAAAAGTGACATCTTAAATACTTTACCGTATAATGAATTTATAAAGTGGCTTAGAACGTATTAGAACGTAAAGGAGGTGATATTCTATGACAATTCCATTAATAGCAGCTATCGCAGCAATACTCTTATATGCATGGTTTATATATAACGGTCTTGTTACCTTAAAAATGAGAGTATCTGAGGCTTTTTCTCAGATAGATGTACAGCTAAAAAGAAGAACTGACTTAATCCCAAATTTAGTTGAGACAGTTAAAGGCTATGCAAAACATGAAAAAGACTTATTTGAAAAAGTAACAAAAGAAAGAGCAAACCTTATGTCTGCAAAAAGCGTTGAGGAAAAAGCAAAAGTTAATAATCAGCTAACTGATACATTAAAATCCTTATTTGCTGTTGCAGAAAACTATCCAACTTTAAGAGCAAGTGAGAATTTTCAGAAACTTCAAGATGAACTTTCTGATACTGAAAATAAGATTGCATATTCAAGACAGTTTTATAACAGTAACGTAATGGCTTTTAATACAAAGATTAAAATATTCCCAAACGTATTATTTGCTAACTTGCTAAACTTCAAAGAAGAAGAGTTTTTTGCTGTAAACGAAGAAGAGAAAAAACCCGTAAAGGTATCATTCTAGTATGGAAATTTATTCTTCTATATCTGCCAATAAAACTAAAACTTGGCTAATAATGGTATTGTTTGTTGTTTTCTCAACAACACTTATCTATATTTTTGGCAAGGCTTTAGGGTATAGCCCTGTTTTATTAATAGGATTTGCTTTAATTTTTGCTGGTTTCTCAAGTTTAGGAAGTTACTTTTATTCGGACAAATTAGTTCTTGCTTCAACAGGAGCAAAGCTTATCGAAAAAAAAGATAATCCTGATCTTTATAGAATTGTTGAAAATCTTGCAATAGGTGACGGGATTCCGCTTCCTAAAATCTACATTATGCAAGAAATAGCACCAAACGCTTTTGCAACAGGAAGAGATCCAAACCATGCTGTAATTTGTGTTACCACAGGACTACTTCAGAAATTAAATAGAGTTGAGCTTGAAGGTGTTATTGCACATGAACTATCACATGTTAAAAACTATGACACAAGGCTTATGGCAATTGTTGCAATTCTAGTTGGTTTTATTGCAATTTTTGCTGACTTTTTTATGCGATCTTTATGGTTTAGAGGATTTTCTAATAGGGAAAGCCGGGGATCAGGAAATATACAGCTTATTTTTCTAGGAATTGGTATTGCCCTTGCAATTCTCTCCCCTATTATTGCAATACTTATCCAGCTTTCCTTATCTAGGAAAAGAGAATATCTTGCAGATGCCTCAGGAGCTCTTCTTACAAGATATCCTGAAGGACTTGCCAGTGCACTTGAAAAGATATCAAGTGATAAGAATACTATTAAATCTGCAAACAATGCTACAGCTCAATTATTTATAATAAACCCTTTTAAAGGAAAACCTGCAAAAGCTTTTCTTTCTTCACTTTTTAATACACATCCACCAGCTGAAGAAAGAATAAAAATACTTCGTTCAATGTAGCCTTATGAATATAATCTTAATATATTTAGGAAAATTATTATCTTTTTTAAGTAAGCTTGCAAATTTAGGCAATGGTTCAACCTGGCCAGGACATATTGCTTTGAAAGTAAATAAAAAATTTATTGAAAACATTTTAGAAAAATCAAATACAAAAATAATAATTATTGCAGGAACTAATGGAAAAACAACAACTGCAAAGTTAATTAAATCTATTCTTGAAGAAAATAAAAATAGTGTTTTCCATAATTATTCAGGTGCAAATTTACTAAATGGTATTGCTTCATCGTTAATTTTAGAATCAAGTTTTTTAGGAAAACTTGACAGAGAATATGCAATTTTTGAAGTTGACGAAAATGTTCTTCCTTTAATTTTAGACATTGTCCTCCCAGACTATATACTTTGTTTAAATCTGTTTAGAGATCAATTAGATAGATATGGTGAAGTAAATTCTATTGCAAAAAACTGGAAAAAATCATTAAATAACTTAACGCCTAAAACAACTCTTATTCTGAATGCTGATGATCCTGCAGTTTCATATCTTGGAAAAACTACCAAAGTATCTGTAAAATATTTTGGAATTAACGATAAAAATTTAGCAATAAATGATGTTCAAAACGCTGCTGATTCAGTTTATTGTTTAAATTGTAATTTACGTCTTAATTATAAAGAAATTTATTTTTCCCATCTTGGTAATTGGCTTTGCTTAAACTGTAATAATAAACGTGCAAAGATAGATCTGGATAATTCTAATGTTTATCCTCTTAAGGGAACATATAACCGTTACAATACTCTTGCGTCCTTCCTACTTGCAAAAAGTTTAGGACTCTCAGATAAAATTATTTTAACTGCATTAAAAAAGTTTAAACCTGCTTTTGGAAGACAAGAAATAATTAAATATAAAGATAAAAATGTACAAATCTTTCTTTCTAAAAATCCTACCAGCTTTAATGAATCGCTTAGAACTTTAAATGATATGAACGGGAAAAATATTTTATTTGTATTAAATGATAATATTCCTGATGGTCAGGATATTTCATGGATCTGGGACATAGACTTAGAAAATTTAATTAAAAATGATCAAAATATCACAGTTAGCGGAAAAAGAGCTTATGACATGGGACTTAGAATAAAATACTCAGATATTAAGAATTTTAAAATTGATTCAAATTTAAAAAAAGCTTTTTTGTTTGCAATTAACAACACTAAGAAAAGTGACACCTTGTACGTATTTCCTACTTATTCTGCAATGCTTGACGTAAGAAAAATACTAACTGGTAAAAAAATACTATGAAACAAAACATAAATATAGGCTGGCTTTATCCTGAGCTAATGAGCACATATGGAGATCGTGGAAATATTATTTCCCTTATTAAAAGATGTGAATGGAGAAATATTCCTGTAAACGTAATTAATCTTAATATAGGATTTAATAAAAAAGATTTAGAAAAGTGTGATTTGTTATTTATGGGTGGTGCTCAAGACAGACAACAGGAAATAGTTGCAAAAGACTTAGAAGAAAAATCTGCTGTGCTATCAAAATTAATCAGTAACGGACTTCCAGGTCTATACATTTGTGGCGCTTACCAGTTTTTAGGAAAATATTATAAGGATGCTAATGGAACTACTATAAAAGGACTTGGAATAATTGATATTTATACTGAAAATTCAGATAAAAAAAGACTTATCGGCAACATTGTCATCGCTCCACTTTTAAAAGATTTAAAAAATTCAACATTTGTAGGATTTGAAAATCATGGAGGAAGAACTTATTTAGGTAAAAAAGTTTTGCCATTTGCAAAAGTTATATCTGGATTTGGAAATAACGGTATTGATCAAACAGAAGGAGCAATATATAAAAACAGTATTTGTTCATATTTACACGGTCCAATTCTCCCTAAAAATCCAGAGCTTTGTGATTACTTAATAAATATAGCTCTTGATAAAAAATACGGAAAAAATATTAAACTTATTAAGCTTAATGACGACTTAGAAAAAAACGCGAGAAAAATAATTGCACAAAGACTTAAGGTTAAAGTATAATACCTTTGATGAAAATAAACATTCCTCAAGTTGCAAAACTGGCAAATTTAGTAATTAAAAAAAGTGAAGAAGAACTTCTTGAAAAACAACTTTCCTCAATTCTTGACTATGTTGAAAAATTAAAAAAATTAGATACTTCAAAAACTGAAGAAACAAGTCAGGTAACGGATCTTGAAAATATCACAAGAGAAGATATAGCAAAGCCTTCTTTGTCTTCAGATGATTCAATTTCTAATGCTAAATCTGCATATAACGGACTATTCAAAGTTGAGGGAATTTTAGAATGAGTTTAAATAACTTAACAATAAAAAGTGCAAGAGAAGGTCTAAAAAAAAGAGAATTTTCTTCTGAAGAATTAGTAAAAACTTGTATTGAACAAGTAAAAAAACACAACAGGGAAATAAATGCTTTTTTAACTATACTTGAAAAAGAATCAATAATAGAAGCAAAAAAAGCTGACGAACTTTTAAGAAAAAATACTGACCTCCCTCTTTTAGGAATCCCAATTGCCCATAAAGATCTTTTTTTAACAAAAAACATAAAAACGACTGCTAGTTCAAAAGTTTTAGAAAATTATATTCCTCAATATGATGCAACTGTTGTAAAAAAACTTAAAGATGCTGGAGCAATTACACTAGGAAAACTTAATTGTGATGCATGGGCGCATGGTTCAAGTGGAGAAAATTCTGACTTTAATCCTGTTAAAAATCCCTGGAATAAATCATTTGTACCAGGAGGATCAAGTAGTGGCTCTGCAGCAAGTGTTGCATCAAGCATGTGTTTTGCTGCAACTGGAACAGACACTGGAGGGTCAATAAGACTTCCTGCAAGCTTTTGTAATGTTGTCGGACTTAAACCTACCTATGGAAGAGTAAGTAGATACGGGGTTATTGCAATGGCATCTTCTTTTGATTCAATAGGGCATTTTACAAAAACTATTGAAGATAATGCCATTATTTTAAACGTTACTGCAGGAAAAGACGAACTTGATGCAACCACACCTAATAGAACTGTTGATAATTACCTGGAAGATTTAAATAAAAGTCTAAAAGGAGTAAAAATTGGTGTTCCAGAAGAATACTTTTCCCAAGGACTTGACTTAAAAATAAAAGAAAAAATTGAAAATGCCTTAAGTTTTTATGAAAAACTAGGAGCAGAAATCATTAAGGTATCACTTCCCCATGCTGAATATGCAATTGCCAGTTATTACATAATCCAACCAGCAGAAGTTTCATCAAACTTAGCAAGATATGACGGAATTAGGTATGGAAACAATAGATCATATTTTGGTAGTGAAGCAAAAAGAAGAATTATGCTTGGAACTTTTACCCTATCAGCTGGGTATTATGATGCATACTATAAAAAAGCTATGCAAGTAAGAACACTAATTAAGGCAGATTTTGCAAAAGTATTTAAAGAAGTAGACGTACTGGTATCACCAGTCTCACCTACTCTCCCTTGGAAGTTAGGAGAAAAGACAGCTGATCCTTTAAAAATGTATTTATCAGATATTTATACTGTAACTGCAAATTTAGCAGGAATTCCAGGACTTTCTATTCCTGTCGGCTTTGAAAAAGGACTTCCTGTCGGCATGCAAATATTAGGCCCTCAATTTTCAGAAAAATTATTGTATCAAGTAGGACATGCATTTGAAGAAAAACATAATTTTGTAAATGAGAGACCAAATTTATGAACTATAAACCAGTAATTGGACTTGAGGTCCATATTGAATTAAAAACTAAATCAAAAATGTTTTGCTCATGTTCTGCTGACTACTTTGGTAAAAAACCAAATTCGCATACTTGCCCTGTTTGCTTAGGATTACCAGGCGCACTTCCTGTCCCAAACAAAACTGCAATAGAATGGTGCTTAAGAATTGGTTCCGCACTAAATTGCTCTCTTTTGGAATTTTCCAAATTTGATCGAAAAAACTATTTTTACCCAGATCTTGCAAAGGGATATCAGATATCTCAATACGATAAACCATTTTGTAAAAATGGTGAAATAGAAATAAATAATAAAAAGATCGGCATAACAAGAGTTCATATGGAAGAGGATACTGGGAAACTTATTCACGCAAGTATACGAGGTGAAAAAATGAGTTTGATTGATTTTAATAGAAGCGGTGTTCCTCTAGTTGAGATAGTTACTGAACCTGAATTTGAAAATGCTAATGAGGTAACAACTTATCTTAAAAAACTTCAGCAAATTGTAAGATATTTAAATGTTTCAAATGCTGATATGGATAAAGGAGATATGCGGCTTGAACCAAATATTTCTCTTATTAAAAATGGAGAAAAATCGCTTCCTAAATACAAAGTTGAAGTAAAGAATATTAACTCATTTAAGTTTGTGAAAAAAGCAATTGAATATGAAACAAAAAGACAATTAGAAATTCTTAAAAAAGGTGAAATTCCTGTTCAAGAGACAAGAGGCTGGGACGAAAATAAACAGAAAACTACCTCTCAACGAGTTAAGGAGGAAGCAAATGATTATAGATATTTTCCTGAACCAGATATTCCCCCGCTTCGATTTGAAAAAGATTATCTTAATAAAATTAAAAACACTCTTTTAGAATTTGCTGATCAAAAGACTGAGAGATTTATAAAAGAATATTCAATTTCAAAATATGACGCAGAGATACTAACCAGAGAAAAAATAACTGCTGACTTCTTTGAAGAAACAGTTAAGCTTTCAAAAAAACATGATATTTCAGGAAAGAAAATAGCTAATGAAATAATAAATAAAAAAATAAATATATTAGAAATTCTTCCTGCAAAATTAATTCAAACCATATTAAATTCAAATAAAAAAACAGTCATAGACGAAATAGAACTTATAACTTCTATAAACAAAGTTCTAAAAGAGAATTCAAAGGCAGTTGCGGATTATAAAAGTGGTAAGATACAAGTAATAGGTTTTTTAATTGGCAGTATTATTAAAGATATTGGAAAACCAATAGATACTTATATAATAAAAGAAATATTAGAAAAGGAGCTTAAAAATGGATGAAACAGGCAAAGAAAATATCGCCCAACCAGTTTCCTCAAATCATAAAAATAGAGTTAATGATCCCAAAAGATCTATTACTGATACAAGAGTATTTAAATCTTTAGGAAGAAAAGGTGGAGTTGAAGCTCTCCGTAAACGATATCTTGAAAAAACAATAAAAGCAAAAGAAAAAAAAGACGAGATAAAAACAAAAGAAAAAGAAGACGAAATAAGAGAGTTAAAAGGACATGCTTTAGAAGATCCATTAACAGGACTTAATAATCGAAGATGGTTTGACCAGGAAATTGAAAGAAAAATTAAATCATCACAAAGATCTAAAAGCCCATTGTATTTTATTTATATAGATTTTGATGACTTTAAAGAATACAACACAGCTTATGGACATCAAGGGGGAGATGAAGTACTAAAACAAATGGCAAGTCTTCCCTCTAGGGATGATGAACCAATTGCTAGAATTGGCGGAGATGAATTTGCTCAACTTGTTAATAGAGATGTAACTGAGAAAGATATTGTAGAAATTATAAAAAGATATCAGATTATGATTGCAGAGAGAAATTTTATATTTGAAAATATGCAGGTTATAAAAAAAGATTTAGATCCCAATGAAATTCCAAAAGATATCGCATTAACATATGGTGTTGCAAAACTTGAGCCAACAGATACTGCTGATGAATTTCTTAAAAGAGCAAATGAAGCAGCGCATCATGGTAAATTCACGGGGAAAAATACAATTAACTTTGGAGAAATTTCAAGCGATGAAACCATATCTTTTAGGAGTGTATAACAATGACTGACTTTGTTCATCTCCACAATCATACCGAGTTCTCTCTTTTAGACGGACTTGCAAAAATAAAGCTTTTGGCAAAACGCACAAAAGAATTAGGCATGAAAGCAATTGCCATAACTGATCATGGCAATATGTACGGAACAATTTATTTTTACAAAGCCTGTATAGAAGAAGGAATAAAACCAATAATTGGCTGTGAGGTGTACATGGCTAAAAGGTCAAGAAATGACAAGGAAGCTGGCATAGACTCTGGCTATAACCATCTTATTCTTCTTGCAAAGAACAAAATTGGATATAAGAATTTAATGAAAATAGTTTCAATTTCTAATCTTGAAGGATACTATTACAAACCCAGATGCGACATTGAGTTATTAAGAGAGCACAGTGAGGGACTTATTTGCTTAAGTGGTTGTGTAAACGGATATATTGCAAATCCCCTTTTAGAGGGACAAGAAGAAACTGCACTAAAAAGAGCAAGAGAACTTTCAGAAATTTTTGGACCAGAACATTTTTATATTGAACTTCAAAAACACATAAATAATAAGGATCAAGATACAGTTAATAAAAGACTTATTAAGCTATCTGAAAAATTAGGGCTTCCTCTTGCTGCAACAAATGATAATCATTACATTTACCCTCAAGATGCAGAAGCTCAAGAAGCTCTGCTTTGCATTCAAACACAAACAACTTTATCAGATGAAAATAGAAAATTAACCATGATTAACTCCCCTGACCACTATGTTAAAAGCCCTGAGGAGATGATGGGAATGTTTATTCAAACACCAGAAGCAATTTCAAATACTGCAAAAATTGCAAGTATGTGTGATTTAGAAATTAGACTAGGCAAATGGATTATGCCTGTATTTGATGTACCAGGCGGAAAAACACCTGCTGAGTATATTAAGGAAGAAGTTAAAAAAGGTCTTATCAGACGATACGGAAAAATCACCTCTGAGATACAAGAAAGAACTGATTACGAACTTTCAACTATTCTAAAAAAGGGATATGAAACATATATTCTAATTGTTGCTGATTTTGTTAACTGGGCAAAATCACAAGATATTACTGTGGGACCTGGAAGAGGCTCTAACGCAGGTTCTATTGTTTCATATGCTTTAGAAATTTCAGATGTTGATCCTTTATTTTTTAAACTTCCATTTGAAAGATTTCTTAATCCAATGAGACCATCTCCTCCTGATATAGATCTTGATTTTGCTGATAATAGACGCGATGAGGTTATTAAGTATGTTACTGAAAAATACGGTAAAGATAAGGTAGCACAAATAATTACTTTTGGAACAATGGAAGCAAAAGGATCTGTAAGGGATACTGGACGTGCTCTTGGAATGCCATATTCAGGACCAGACAGAATTTCAAAAATGATACCTTTAGGCTGGCAAGGACATTCTATGACGCTTGATCGAGCTTTGGAACAAAGTCCTGAGCTAAAGATTGCCTATACGATTGAAAATGACACAAGAAGACTTTTAGATTTAGCAAGAAAAGTAGAAGGAGTTGTGAGGCACGCTTCAGTTCATGCAGCAGGAGTGGTTATCGCTGATAAACCATTAACAGAATATTCACCTTTACAAAGAGAACCAAATGGGGAAAAAATTATTACCCAATACGACATGTATACAGTTGGTGAAGACGGCGTAGGTCTTTTGAAAATCGATTTTTTAGGCCTAAGAAACTTAACAATTATTCAAGAGGCTCTTAGATTTATTAAAATTAATCAAGGATTAACAGTCGATTTTTCAAAGATTTCCTTTGAAGACCCTAAAACATATGAACTTTTAGCATCAGGAGAAACTACTGGAATTTTTCAGCTAGAATCTGCTGGAATGAGAAGATACATAAAAGAATTAAAACCAACTACAATTTTTGATGTTCAAGCAATGGTTGCCTTATATAGACCAGGACCAATGGCAAACATTCCTGAATTTATTAAAAGAAAACATAATCCTTCGCTTATCTCTTACCCTGACCCTAGACTTAAAGAAACACTTAAAGAATCATATGGAATAATTACTTTTCAAGACGATCTTTTGCTTACTGCAATTAACGTAGCAGGTTACTCATGGCTTGAAGCAGACAAACTTAGAAAAGCAGTAGGTAAGAAAATTTCATCTGAAATGAAAAAGCAGCATGATAAGTTTTTATCAGGCTGTATTTCAAACGGAATGCAAAAGAAAAAGGCTGAACACCTTTGGACACTTTTTGAACCTTTTGCAGGATATGGATTTGGGAAAGCACATGCTGCATGTTATGCAACAATTGCGTTTAGAACTGCTTATTTAAAGGCCCACTACCCTGTTGAGTTTATGACAGCACTTCTTACAGCAGAATCTAGAGGAAGCTCAGGACCTACAAAAAGTGAAAAGCTTGCTCAAGCAGTTTCTGAATGTAAAAGAATATTTATAACTGTTCTTCCTCCTAATATTAATAAATCAGATTCTGAATTTGCGATTGAAAATTATACAAAAATTAGGTTTGGTCTTTCTGCAATTAAAAATGTTGGAGGAGCTGCAATAAATGCCATTCTTTCATCAAGAGAAAGTGATAATTTTAAAACTTTTAGTGATTTTATTGAACGAGTAGATCTATCAGCAATAAACAAAAAAACTGTTGAAAGTTTAATAAAATCTGGCGCAATGGATTCATTTGGTAAAAGAGCTGATCTCCTCTTAAGTTACACAACTATTATTGAAGATGCTCATAAAAAGAAAAAGGAAAAACAAGAAGGACAAACAAGTCTTTTTGAAATTCATGAAGACGTAAAAGATACACACCATAAAAAAATCGTATCTACTGCTGATGATTTTTCGGATGAAGAAAAACTTTCATTTGAAAAAGAATTTTTAGGCTTTTATTTAACATCACATCCTCAGATGAATAACCTTATTAGTATTAAAAATGAAATAACTCATGAACTTGAACAATTAGAAGAAGAGAAAGAAGGAGCAAAAGTAATAATAGGTGGAATCGTTGAAACAATAAAACGAATCTTTACTAAAAAAAGTAACTCTGAAATGGCATTTATAACAATAAGTAACGAAAGAGGAATTAGTGTTGAATGTATTGTTTTTCCAAAAATATTTGGACAATATAAATATTTATTATCCAAAGATTCTGTTATCCTTATAAACGGAAAAATTGATACAAAAAACGATAAACCGGTTATAATTGTTGAAAAAATTACTAAAAACCATTTTTCTTCTTGACTCCTTATTAATATACCTATAAAATAAACTACGTAATGGTATCATTTGCGGCAGAGCCCATTATTAAGTTGGGCTTATTTTCAGTGACAAATAGTATGATAGACGTCTTAATCGTAGACGCTTTATTAATTGCAGCCTGTATCTTTATCTCCAAGAAAATTTCTTTAGTACCAGGTCTTTTCCAAAATCTAGTTGAATACATGGTAGAAACATTCTATTCATTAACAGAATCTGTTGCTGATAAAAGAGCTGGAAGAATTTTCCCCTACCTCATGAGTTTTTTTCTTTTTATTCTTCTTTTAAACTGGAGCGGTCTTGTTCCTGGTGTTGGAACAATAGGTTTTTTTCATGAAGGAGAACATGGAAAAGAACTAATTCCTTTAATAAGAAGTGCTGGAAGTGATCTTAATGTTACATTTGCTCTAGCATTAGTCTCTGCTGTTGCAACTCACGTTATGAGCATTAATATTCTTGGCATAAAAGAATATTTAAGTAGATATTTTTCGTTTCATCCAATTTACCTTTTCGTAGGAGTTCTTGAAATTGTTTCTGAAATAACAAAAGTTATCTCTCTTTCATTTAGGTTATTTGGAAACATATTTGCTGGAGAAGTTGTTTTACTTACAGTTTCTTCTCTTTTTGCCTTTCTTTTTCCTTTGCCTTTTATGATGCTTGAAGTAATTGTGGGGCTTGTTCAAGCATTAGTATTTTCAATGTTAACAATGGCATTTATGGCAATTTTGACGGTGTCTCACCATCAACCCAAGGAGGTGAGTAGCTCATGACATTTAGCATATCAGGCGGTTTAATTATTGCGCTCGGTGGAATCGCACCAGCAATTGCAGTAGGTTTAATTGGAGCCAAAGCAATGGAAGCAATTGGAAGAAATCCAGAAGCATCAGGTAAAGTATTACCAGCCATGCTTTTAGGAATGGCGTTCGCAGAAGCAATTGCTATCTATTCATTAATTTTGGCATTCATGAAATAAGATATGGAAATTATCAAAAATTTCGGAGTGGAGCCAATGCTTTTGGCTGCACAAATTGTAAATTTCTTAATTATTCTTTTCATACTTAAAAAGTTTCTATATAAACCAATTATAGACACTTTAAAAAAACGTGAAAATACCATTAAAGAAGGCTTAAAACAAGCAGAAGATTCAAGAGCTGCTTTAGAGAAGGCTTTAGAGGAAGAAAAAAAGATATTAAGAAAAGCACAAGATCAAGCAAGAAAGATAATTGAAGATGCAAAGACTCAATCAAACCTACTTGCAGTAGATATTGAAGAAAATAGCAAAAAACAATCAGAAAAAATTCTTCTGGAAGCTAAAAAACAAATCGTAGAAGAAACAAAAGAAGCAGAAAAAAGACTAACTGCAAAAGTAAACACAATGTCTATTGAGATACTGCAAAAAAGTCTTAAAGAAATGTTTTCAGAAAAAGATGAAAAAAAGCTTATTGAAAGGGCAATTAAAGAAATTGTAAAATAATGACAAAAAAACAAATAAAAAAATTAGCATTAGATAGCTATTTAGGAAATAGTTTAAATGCAGCAAGGGTTAAAAAGATTGCAGACAGACTAACCAGAGAAGATTTAAAAAAGTATTTAAGAGTATTAAAAGATAATGAAAAACAAAAAAAAGTAACCATAGTAATGCCTGACATTGATATTAAAGATAAAAAAGAAATTGAAAGAAAATTTAAAAATGCATTTAAAGATAAGAAAATTTATTTTGAAACTGATCCATCTTTAATACTAGGGCTAAAAATAATAAACAATGATTTAATTTATGAGTTAAGCTTAAATGATACATTTGATAAAATAAATGACTATCTGTTAAGTAAATATGATTAATGACGATAATATTATAAAACAATTAGAAGAAAGACTTAGTACATTTAAGTTAAATCCTAAACTTCAAAATATAGGCTTAGTTGAAAAAAATACTGATGGAGTAATTATTGTGTCAGGTCTTTCAAAAGCCTTTATGGGTGAACTTGTTTCATTTCCTGATGGAACAGAAGGAATGATTCTAAACCTTGATGAAGACTTCGTTTCAGTTATTCTTCTTGGAAAAGGAGACAATATTAGGGAAGGAGACACGGTTAAGACAACCGGAAGACTTCTCTCAATTAATGCTTCGGAAGATCTTTTAGGAAGAGTAGTTAATCCCCTAGGTGAACCTTTAGATGCGAAACCACGAATTAAAAAAGGAAAGAGCATGCCTCTTGAAAAAATAGCAGCAGGTGTTGTTCAAAGAGAGCCTGTAAATTCACCTCTTAAAACAGGTATTAAGGCAATTGATTCCATGATTCCAATTGGAAGAGGACAAAGAGAACTAATCATAGGAGACAGAGGGCTTGGTAAAACTGCTATTGCCATAGACACTATCATTAATCAAACTGTAAACAGAACCAAAGGGCAAAAACCTGTAATTTGTATCTACGTTGCAATTGGACAAAAACAAAGCAGGGTTGCCCAAATTATTGACAAATTAACTGATAAAAAAGCTATTGATTTTACAATTGTTGTTAATGCCAGCGCTTCCGATTCTGCAGCTCTTCAGTATCTTGCTCCATACGCAGGTTCTGCAATCGGAGAATACTTTATGGAAAAGGGGCAAGATGTTTTAATTGTTTATGACGATTTAACTAAACATGCGTGGGCATATAGAGAAGTTTCATTAGTACTTAAAAGACCTGCAGGTAGAGAAGCATATCCAGGAGATATCTTTTATCTTCACAGTAGACTTTTAGAAAGAGCTGTAAAGCTTAATAAACAAAACGGTGGAGGATCAATTACTGCTCTTCCTATTATTGAAACTCAAGCAAATGATATGTCTGCATATATTCCAACTAATGTTATTTCTATTACAGACGGACAGATTTATTTACAAGGTGATCTTTTTAATGCTGGAATAAGACCTGCAGTAAACGTTGGATCATCTGTTTCAAGAGTTGGAGGATCTGCTCAGACTCCAGCTATTAAATCAATTTCTGGAAAAATGAGACTTGAAATTGCTCAATATAATGATCTTGCTGCTTTTGCCCAATTTGGCTCAGAGCTTGATCAAGCAACTATGAATCAGCTTGAGCGTGGAAAAAGAACAATTGAAATTCTAAAGCAACCTCAATACGAACCGCTTTCTGAAAGCTATGAATATTTAAGTATATGGGCCGTAACAAACGGCTTTTTAGATGATATCCCAGTTGATTCTGTTCAAAAATTTGAAAAAGAATATCATCAATATATGAAGTTAAATCATAAAAAAATAGTTGAATCACTATTATCTGGAGATAAACCCTCAGAAGATACTTTAAAACAAATGCAAAAAGCAACTCAAGAATTTAAGAAAGGATTTTCATCTTAATATGGCAAACATGCTTTCTCTAAAAAGAAGAATACAGACTGCACAAAATGTTTCAAAAACCACAAGAGCAATGCAAATGATTGCAGCATCAAAATTAAAAAGAGCTCAGAACTCTGCAGTTTTATCTAAAACCTATGTTAATAAGCTTTCAAATTTAACGAAAAGTGTTTCTTCAAAAGTAGAAGATCAAAGCTCTCATCCATACATGAAAGCTCCATCTGATGCAAAGCGAAAACTTTCAATTGTTCTCTCTCCTGATAAAGGACTTTGCGGCGGAATGATCTCTAATTTAACAAGAGAAATTATAAAAGAGGATCAGGGAAATCCTTATTACATTATTATAGGAAAAAAAGCAGAAAACGTTTTACTAAAACTAGACCGTGAAATTTTAGCTATATTTCCATTTGGAACTACTCTTCCAAGCTTTGACAGTGTATATCCAATAATAAAACTCGTTGAAGACACATACTTAGCAGGAAAAGTTTCTGAAGTAAGAGTAATTTCTTCAGAATTTACTAGTGTATTTACGCAAGCACCTGGTGTAAAAAAAATATTACCACTTGAATTTGATAATGAAAATGAAGAAAAAAAAGAAGAAGGAAGATTTACTCAATTTGAACCAAATATTGAAACACTCCTCCCCTCTCTTTTAAAACATTATTTAGAAATGGTATTATATCAAAGTCTTTTAGAAAACTACGCATCTGAACAAGCAGCTAGAATGATTGCCATGAAAAATGCAACAGATAATGCAAAAGATGTAATCGGTGAATTAAAACTTGAATATAATAAATTAAGACAAGAAAAAATTACAAATGAAATATTGGATATTGGAAGCGCAGCTTTTTTAACAAGTTATGAGTAAAACAAATTCAACACAAGAAGGAATTATTATAAGAATACAGGGACCTGTGGTCGATGTAAGATTTGAAAAAAATTCACCACGAATAAAAGAAGCACTTAGTATTGATCTTGATAATAAAAATAAATTAATTTTAGAAGTTGCATTTTTAACTGGGAACAATGAAGCAAGAACTCTTGCCATGGGACCAACAGATGGATTATCAAGAGGAATGATTGTTAAAAAAACAGGAGCTCCTATAAGTGTTCCTGTAGGAATAAAAACATTAGGAAGAATATTTAATGTATTAGGAGAAACAATTGATGACGGTCCCAAAGTTACAGGAAAAGATGTAAGCTTTGAACCTATTCATCAAAAAGCACCTCTTTTATCAGAACAGGAAACAAAGCCTCATATACTAGAAACTGGCTTAAAAGTTATTGATCTTATCGCGCCTTTTACAAAAGGAGGTAAAATCGCTGTCTTTGGAGGGGCAGGAGTTGGTAAAACAGTTGTTGTAAAAGAACTTATTAGAAATATTGCAATGGAACACAAAGGACACTCTGTTTTTGCAGGTGTCGGAGAAAGAACAAGAGAAGGAAATGATCTATGGCTTGAAATGAAAGAAGCAAAAGTACTTGATAAAACCGTCATGGTATTTGGACAAATGAATGAACCTCCTGCAAACAGAATGCGTGTTGCTTTAACTGCTCTAACAATGGCTGAATACTTTAGAGACAAAAAACATGAAGATGTACTTCTTTTTATTGACAATGTTTTTCGTTTTGCTCAAGCTGGATCTGAAGTATCAGCACTTCTTGGAAGAATGCCTTCAGCAGTAGGATATCAACCAACGCTTGCAACTGAAATGGGAGATCTTCAAGAAAGAATTACTTCAACAAAAAAAGGCTCTATTACATCAGTTCAAGCTGTGTATGTCCCTGCGGATGATTACACTGATCCTGCTCCTGTTACAATTTTTTCTCATTTAGACGCAACAATTACACTTGAAAGAGCAATTGCAGAACAAGGAATTTACCCTGCTGTAGATCCTCTTACTTCTACTTCTAGGATTTTAGATCCAAATATTGTTGGAAATGATCATTATGAAGTTACTCGTGGTGTTCAAAAAGTTCTTCAAAGATACAAAGATCTTCAAGATATTATTGCAATTTTAGGAATTGATGAATTATCCGATGAGGACAAATTAATTGTATCAAGAGCAAGGAAAATTCAAAAATTCTTAAGTCAACCTATGTTTGTAGCTGAAATTTTTACAGGACAAGCTGGTAAATACGTAAAAATTGAAGATACTGTAAAAGGATTTAAAGAAATACTTGAAGGAAAACATGATAAACTACCTGAAAGTGCCTTTTACATGGTAGGAACCATTGACGAAGCTGTAAAAAAAGCTAAGGCAAAATAAAATAGGAAATGAATCTTCATATTGAAATAATTACTCCGGAAAAAGTTGTATACAAAGACGACGTATCTGAAATTATTGTTCCAACTGAAACAGGAGAAATCGCAATTCTTCCTGACCATGTAAATTTACTTACTAAAGTACTTCCAGGAGAAATGATTATAAAAAAAGGAAATCATGAGCATTTTATTGCAATTACTGGCGGTTTTTTAGAAATTGCAAATAATCAAGTAAACATTCTTGCAGATTATGCTGTTCGCGCAGAAGACATTGAGATAGCCAGAGCTCAAGAAGCACAAAAGAGAGCAGAACATAAAATAAAAGAGCAATCAACTGACAAAGACTTTAGGATCGCAGAAGCAGAACTTCAAAAAGCACTACTCCAATTAAAAGTAGCTAATAAACGTAAAAGACATATAAGATGAATAAGCTTAATGCTAGTTTTTATAATATATATAAATCCTACGACGATAACTATAAAACTCTGCCTCCAAAATTAAAGAAATCTCTCAATTTATAATACACTAATGACTTTTTTGGATAAACTAAATAAAGCAATAATTAAAAACAATAGTCTTATTTGTATTGGACTTGATACTGATCTTAGTAAAATCCCAAAACATCTTTTAAAAGAAAGTGATCCGATTTTTGCTTTCAATAAACAAGTAATTGATGCAACACATGATTTAGTATGCTCATATAAGCCAAATATGGCCTTCTACGAAGCTTATGGAATAGAAGGGCTAAATAGCCTTAAAAAATCAATTAACTATCTAAAAACAAAATACCCGCATATTCCGACTATTTGTGATGCTAAGAGAGCAGATATTGGTTCAAGTTCTGAAAAGTATGCTAAAAGTATTTTTGAATATTTTGGTTTTGACTCAGTAACTGTAAATCCATATCTTGGAACTGATTCGCTTATCCCCTTTTTAAAATATAAGGAAAAGGGAATAATTATTCTTTGCAAAACTTCAAACTCTGGGGCAAGTGATTTTCAAGATTTAAAAGTAGGAAAAGATAAGATGTATATAAAAGTTGCCAAACAAATAATTAAGTGGAATAAAATTTATAAGAACTGCTTAATGGTGATTGGTGCGACCTGGCCTAAAGAAATTAAGGAAGTAAGAAACTTAACAGATGATATTTTCTTTTTAATTCCTGGAATAGGCACTCAAGGAGGAGATGCAGAAAAAACTGTTAAGTATGGGCTAAATAGTAAAAATTCAGGGTTGATTATAAATGTATCGCGTGCAATAATTTATGCTGACAATACTAAAGATTTTGCTAATATTATAAGAGTTAAAACCCTTGAATATAAAAATCTTATAAATAAATTCAAAAATGGATAAAAAGACTGCAGAAGTTGTTGCTAAAATACTTCTTAAGATAGGTGCAATCAGTTTAAGACCAAAAAAACCTTATAAATACGCATCTGGCATATTAAGCCCCGTGTACACTGACTGCAGGCTCTTAATAAGCTATCCTAAGGAAAGAAAGGTAATAAGAAATTTATATATTAAAAATATAAAAAAATCAGGAAAATTTGAAGTAATAGCAGGAACAGCAACTGCAGGAATTCCCCATGCTGCCTGGATAGCAGATAAAATGAATCTACCCCTAGTATACGTTCGTGGAAAAGCAAAAGATCATGGCAAAGGAAACAGTATTGAAGGATCTTTTAATATAGGGCAAAAAGCAGTTGTTATTGAGGATTTAATCTCAACAGGAACAAGTTCGATAGATAGCGTTAAAGAAATTAGAAATCAAAAAGGAAAAGTTTCTTTTATTTTCTCTATTATTACATATGACATGAAACAAGCAATTGATAATTTTAAAAAAAATAAAGTAAAACTAATCTCTTTAACAAATTTCAAAACCGTAGTCAAAATTGCAGTTCTAAATAAATATATAAAAGAACAGGATGCGTCTGTAATACTTGAATGGACAAAGAATCCTCCGTCTTGGGGCAAAAAAATGGGATTTGAATAAACTTACTTGCTCTTTAAATATAAATTTCATACAATTACATTATCTGTTTACAGTTGCCAACGTAGCTTAGTGGCAGAGCAGCTGTTTCGTAAACAGCAGGCCGTGAGTTCGATTCTCACCGTTGGCTCATAATTTATATGAGGAAAAAATCAAGACTTGCGAAAAAACAGGAAAAGAAAATAAGGAAAACTCTTTTAGTATCTCTTTTAGGAATAATCATTATTGTTTTCCTTCTTCTAAAATTTGGAGTGCCTGCTCTTGCTAATTTTGCTATTTTTCTTTCAGGATTTAATCAATCTAATAAGGATGATACTAAAAATGAAACATCATTTATTCCTACTCCTGTTTTAGACTCTAATTTAACTGCAACGAATAGCTCTCAAATAATAATTTCAGGTAGAACTCCTAAAAAAGCTCTTGTAGAAATCTATATTAACGATGAACTAAGAGATACTATTGATACAAATAATGATGGAAGTTTTTCAAAAGAAGAAATGTTAGAAAGTGGTGAAAATATTGTAAAAGCAAGAACTGAACTTGATGGAAAGAATAGCAACTTTTCAAACACACTTTATATTACATATATAAAATCTGATCCAAATCTTACGATTGCAAGTCCTGCAAACGGACAATCATTTCAAAAAGAAGAGAATAAAGTAAATGTTAGTGGACAAACAGATCCAGAAGTAACTGTTACTGTAAATGGATTTTGGGCAGTTATTGATGATACAAATTCTTATTCCTATGATTTACCTCTAAAAAATGGTGACAATGAAATATATATTGTAGCTACTGATCAAGCAGGAAACAAAACTGAAAAAACAGTAAAAGTTACTTACTCTCAATAATACCTGCTGTCATAAAGATCCAAAACATAAAAAAAGTGTAAAAAAGCGAATTAATAAATAAACCACTTACGATAAGTCCAATAAAAATTGGGAACATTGTTTTTGAATAAATGTTATTTTTTTTAGTAAAAAATAGTTTTCCTATATTCCAAAGCAAATATATATATGCGAAAAACCCAATAATACCTGTTGTTGCAAGAATATGAATAAAGCTATTTTCAACTCCAGCTCCTGCTCTATTTGGCACAGAAGTTCTATTTTTCCCACTTTCTATAAATCCATATTTTTCCTGAGAATATCTATATGCATTAAAACCTACTCCAAATAATGGATTATCAATAAATACCGTAAGTCCTCGATTCATTGATGTAATTCTTTCATTTATAGATGCTGTTCTAAATAAATTTGTACCCTCAGTCTTAAATGATTTCGGAAGAATAATTATAGCTAATACTGCAATACTCACAAAACCTATAAATAGTTTTTTCTTTTTAGCTATTGTTAAATAAGTAAGCGCAGCTATTATTAAGAAAACAAGAGCAGATCTAGAATATGTAAGGAAAATGCCTATAAATGTAAACAGTGCAAAAACTAAGTAAATAAAGTTATTTTCTTTCTTATATAAATATATCCCCGTAAAAAATATAATTACAAAGTAAATTCCAGCAAAGTTAGGATCAAGAAATGTCGAAAAAAGTCTATATAAATGCTCATCCCATCCTAAATAGAACAAATTGCGAAGATTTGGATAAAAAATAAACTGAATAAAACCAATTAGTAAGACTATAATTCCTGATATAAAAAAGTACTTAATAATTTTATTATTAAAACTTTTATCAAAGCTTTTAAATACAAGATATATACCTGCAAAGAGAATAAATCTTAGTAAGTATGAGGAGGATATAAATAATTGCAGCGGAGAATAATTAAATAAATTTATTAATAAAGATAAAAACCCTATTAAAATAAAAAATGTAAGTGCTTTACCTAATAATCCTTTGTTAATTTTTTCTTTCTTAACTATACTTCTTACTAACCAATAAAAAACAAGTAAAAAAACTCCTAAATCAAAGAAAGTAAAAGAGATAGTTCCTAAATCTACTTTTCCTATCTGCCCAAAAGGAAGCAAAACAAGTATTAAAAGTATTGATAAAAACTTTAAAACTGCCATTTTAATCCTCCATTAGAATATAGTTTAACATTAGTTTTAGGATTTATATAAATTAATTCCCACGCCTTAAATCTTTCTGGTAACACTGTGTTTTGTGTTGCAATATAGTCAAACCTATCACCTTTTATAACCCAAGATGAGTCAATATAGGGAAAATCTATATAGTAAAGATTATGAAATCCATATAAAAGCACTCTATTCGTTTCTTTTATATTATTTTTAAAATAATTATCAGTGTCGTAAAAATCTCCGTACGAATAATTAAGATTATTTATTAAGAAGGCTTCTTTTGACTGCTTTCCAGTTAGATAAGGAATATATCTTGAGGTTGCAACAAAACGGTATCCAATCGTAGTAAAAG
>DASRON010000018.1:0-16851 GCA_035646815.1 Patescibacteria group bacterium
TTCTTACTTTTTGATAAAACTACTCCTAGAGAACTATTTAATTCGTCAATATTCCCATAAGAGGATACTCTTATATGAAATTTTAAAATCTTTTGACCTTTTCTTAAAGAGGTTTCTCCTCTGTCTCCTTTTCTGGTGTAAATTGCCATAGAAGTAAATTAATTAAAGATTAGTTAGCACTCACTATAACCGCAACTGTAACATTTTCTACAGCCTTCTTCATAAGCAAGGCTCCCTGATCCACATTCGGGGCAGATATCAAAAAGTCCTGTTGATAAACCTTCCGTAGAAAGACTTCCGGAATCTGTACTTAAAGTAAGTTGTTCCATAGCAACAATTTCTTCTTTCTTAGAAGGAATAATTACTTCTTCTTCAGCTATATGTGACCTCACTTGACCGTTTGATATTCCATTTAAATGTCCATTTGATTCTCCATTATGATGATTTCCATTGGCATGATTTGTTTTATATTTATCCTCCACTACTCCATTTACAGCAAAAGCAAAATGAGCCGATAAAACCTTAGCAATAGCATCGGGAAGAGACCTAACCCTGTTTCCTCCGAAGCCAACACTCTTGGTTCCGCCAATTCCAATAAGCTGTGCAACAATTTGTTTTATTCTATCCCTTGGAGAAAGTAGAGCATTGAGTCTTAAGTTTAAAGAAATCATTCTACCTAATGCATCTGCCATTGCTGCAACATCAGATCCTGATTTTCCAACTGTAATAAATATTTCAAACGGCTGTTTGTCTTGATTATGATTAATAGTAATATAAGTTATTCCAACTGGTGTTTCTGTTTTATACGTTACTCCCTCAACCATATATGGTCTGGGTGCAGTTGGAGTTACAACTGCTTTTTGCTCTTCTTTTTTCTCCTCTTCTTTTCTAACCAAAACTCCTTCTCTTGATCCCTCTCTCATATAGGCAATTCCTTTGCAACCATATTCATAAGCCATTTCATATAATTTTTTTACATCTTCAACTGTATGCGTTCTAGGAGCATTGACTGTTTTTGAAATAGAAGCATCAACATATTTTTGAATTAAACCTTGTACTTTAACATGATCCTCTGGTGTTAAATCATTTGCTGAAACAAAGTAATCTGGTTTTTCTTCATTAGGATGCATATTCTTCCACTCTTCAAAAAGATGGTGATAGATTTTATGTTCTCCTAATCTATCTTTTCTAGTAAATTCAAACTCATAAATTGGTTCAATTCCTGAAGAAACTCCCGCCAAAAGACTCGTTGATCCAGTTGGTGCTTCTTGAAGAAGAAGAGAATTCCTAATGCCATATTTTTTAATTTTTGTTCTAATTTCTTTTGGTAGTTTTTTAATAAAATAGCCTTTTAAATATTTATTTGCGTTAAACTTTGGAAAAGATCCTTTTTCTTTAGCAAGTTCTGTTGATGTTTCATATGCTGCATCTCTTATTGTTTTAAAGATCTTTTCAACAACTTTTAGTGCATCATCTGAACCATAGCGAAGATGCATTTTAATTAATGCATCACCAAGTCCCATTGTTCCAAGACCAATTCTTCTTTCTCCGTTTTGTTGTATTTCTCTAATTTGTGGAAAAGCATAACTATCTATGTCAATAACGTTATCCTGAAGTCTTACTCCTATTTTTGCATGCTCTGCAAGTGACTTGTAATCCATTTCTCCTGGTTTATCGACAGTATTGTTTTTTATAAAAGCCGACAGATTTAAAGAACTTAAATTGCAAACTCCCCAAGCTGGTAAGCCTTCTTCACCACAATTAGAAATTATCATTCCGTTTGCAGAAAATCTATGAATACCAGAAACCGTAATATCATAAACTTCTTCCATTTCTTCTTTTTCTAAAGATAGGAAGCTTGCAGTAAAAGACTCCTTATTGAACTCTCTTGTGTAAAGAGAAAGTAATGTTCTTAATTTTTCCTGTTTATCCTCCTGTAAAAATCCAATTAACGCTGCAAACTGAGCAAGACTTGCTTTAGAAATCACAAGCTCATGATAAGCTTTGCATTTATATTCCTTTAATCCTCCTTTTCCGTCGGGTAAAAGCCTTTTTCCCTCAAGTCTTCTGTTTTTATAAAGCTTACTAGCAATACCAAAATTAAGAAGAAGTCTTTGTGTATCAATAAGAAGACTTTTACTTATTGATGTAAGTCTAATGCTTACTCCTTTTTTAAGATTTCCCTGCACTCCTCCGTCGCTTGAAAAAATTCCTTGTAAAAAACCTCTTTGAAATTCCTCAGATCCTTCAAGAACTTTTTGGGGCACTAAGTGTTTATTGCCGTGACTTAATCCAAATCTGTTAGCTATTCGCCAAAGTCTTGTTGACTCGACAACTGCTTTATCCTCTTTTTCTATATACTGAGGAGCTATTGGATATGCCCTGCTGACAAATCCTTCTTCTTGAACCATCTTATTAACCATTAGTGCAAATTGCGGAGCAAGCTCTTGTTTTTCTTTTTTGTAGAAGAAAAGCGTTGCAACGTCTTGTTTTACAGACCCGTCACTAACAAGCCAACCTAAAACTCTTCCTTCATCAAGAGTTCCAATAGATCCAAATGCTCCACCAGATGAAAGAAGGATTTTATCTCCTTTCTTAAGCTTTCCTGCTTCAACTTTTCCTTTTTCTGTATAAACCTTATGATCTTCTGTTAATCTAAGTTCATATCCTTCTTTAGTTTTTAAACGATACACCTGCTTAACACCGGTAAGTTTAACAGGAGAACTCATATGATACTTCCCGTTAACTGCCACCGTGAACGGCATTTTTTGATCATAAAGATTTTTAATTGTTTTTATGCCTTCTGTTGTTCCAACTAGCGTATCTCCTGTTACGCAAGGATTAGTACAATTAACAGTGTTCCAATACCAATTGTTGTACCATTTATTATATCTTTCCATGAAAACAATTCCTGGCTCAGCAGATTTCCAAGCAGCTTGACAAATTAAATCCCAAAGATGCCTTGCTTTTATAGTTTTTTGCACCTTTACTTTTTTCTTCATTGCAATCCAGTTGCTTAAAACACCGTCCCATTTTTCGTCATATTCCTTATCTGTAATATCAGGAAAAACCAAATCCCAGTCATCGTCATTCTTAACTGCTTCCATAAATTTATCGGAAACACAAACTGAAAGATTTGCTCCGGTAATTTTAGTAAGATCTTGTTTTACGGTTACAAACTCTTCTATGTCAGGATGCCAATCCCAAAGCATAAGCATTAAAGCGCCTCTTCTTGAACCGCCCTGTTGAATAATGTCATGAGTTGCAATTGAATAAAGTTGGGCCCAATTACAAGGACCTGAAGAAAAACCATTTACTTTTCTAACTCTTGCTCCTCTTGGTCTTAAGGAGGAAAGATTAAGACCTACTCCTCCACCCCTTGCCATAATTTCTATCATGGCTTTTAAATTATCCATTATTCCATCTCTTGAATCTTTAGGACTTGGAAGAACAAAACAATTATAAAAAGTAACATCAAAACCTGTCCCTGCTCCTGCTAATATTCTTCCACCAGGAACAAACTTAAAATCAAGCATTGCTTCATAAAACTTTTTCTCCCATTTTTGCCTATCTTGCTTTTTTTCTGCTCCAACAACACCTTTAGCAACTCTCCTCCACATCTCTTCGGGAGATTTTTCAGTAGGATCACCTTTTTTATCTTTTAATGAATATCTATCTAAAAATACTTTTTCTCTTATACCATCTAATTTCATAAAATAATTCCTTTTTGCAAATCCTTGCTATTTGATTAATCTTTTAACTTCTTTTTCAAAATCTTCAACATCTACAAATCTTTTAAAAACACTTGAAAATCTAATATACGCAATCTTATCAAGCTTCTTAAGTCTTGTTGCCACCATTTGCCCGATTTTTTTACTCTCTACTTCAACTGAATCTGCCCCTCTTAACTCCATTTCTATTTCGTTTACTATTTTTTCTATTTTTTCAACTGAAACAGTTGTTTTCTCACAAGATCTAATTATTCCACTTTTTAATTTATCTCTGCTAAACTGTTCACGTCTTCCGTCTTTTTTTATTACAACTAAAGTAACGTTTTCAACTCTTTCGTAAGTAGTAAATCTTTTCTCGCATTTCAAACACGCTCTTCTTCTTCTAATCGTCTGCAAGTCTTCACTGTCTCTTGTTTCTACTACTTCTGTTTCCCTGCTTCCGCAGTATGGACACTTCATAAAATTTTAATTTGCTAGCTTTTTTCTCCAAAATTCATCTTGCTTTCACTATATCTAGTGCTAAGACAAATCATAAAACCCTAGATCTATACTGTCAACTACTAATAAATAGATCAAAGAAGGTCAACTTGTTTTTTAGCCTTAAATTCTTTCCTGTTTTATAAATATTCAAGCAGACAAAAAGGTTGAGTGATTAAGGGTCAAAATCCGGAGTAAAAATAGTGTTCTAATAAAAAGATTTTATATATAGATTAAGGATTAACTAAAGTTGCCTCTTTCTCAAGTTTCTCAAGTCTTTCCTGGCTAGAAGATAATTGGTCTTTTGTTTTTTTAGAAACTTTACTTTCTAGGTTTTTAAGTGTTAATTTATGTCCTTTTAATGAAGATTTTAATTTTGTAGTAATGTCTGAAATATTAATCCCCTGCTTTTTGGCAAGTTTTATTTTTCCCAATGCATCATCAAAATAGTTTTGTCCTTTAGAAATTGTTGAAATAGCAAGTTCATCTGCTTTAGAAGTATTCTTATACAAAAGATAGACGCTACCATTAAGTCTTTTATCTGCTTGTAAAATATCGAATTCTGCTTTTTTAACTGGGTCTGAAATGAAAAAACCAATTATTCTATCTCTAAACATTTTCAGAAAATATAATGGGTGATCAGGAAGAAGTCCTGGATAAGGAAGCTCATAGCTCTCCACTTTTGCTGGCGCTGTTGCCATTTTTTCTTCTTGGGCAAAAGCAATTTGAAAATTAAACAAAAAAATTGAGAAAAAGAAGATTATAAATAAAAGTTTTTTCATGTTAGTTATTATATAATAATACTATCTTTTAGCAACTACGTTTAACCAATCACTTTCTTTTGGATCAAAGGGCTCATTAAGACTCATTTGATAAGGGTCCCCTTTATATTTTCCTGTTCCTCCATAAAAAGAAATATCATTAAAACCTATCTTTTTTAATAATTCCATAAGTATTTCCTTATTTAGATAATGAATTTCTATTGACGTTATTCCTTTGTAAAGCCAATTTGTGCCATCGGTGTCAAAGTGAATTAGATTCTGCAGCACAGTGTTTTTATCTTTTCTTTCAAAAAAATCAACAAATATTTCTTCTTTTTTTATTCTTTTTCCCAATTTCTCTTCTGAGTTATTAAAATTTAACAATCTTCCTTTTTTCTTCAAAGCTTTATCAAAATTTAATATCTGCAAAAATATTAAAGACTTATTTTTTAAAACTTCACCTAATTCATTAAAAACTTGCCCTATTGGAGCTGGGATATAGGATAGTCCATTTCCTACTGATATAACAGCTTCAAATTTTTTCCCAAATCTTTTATTTAGATTTAAATAATCACTTATCTCAAATCGAATTTTTGATTTTTCCTTCGCCGAAAGTTTTTTCTTTTTTTTATTGCATAAGTTAATCATACCGGGATTATGATCTAGTCCTAGAATATTATACTTACCAGTTTTAACAAGACCAATTGTGTATTCACCTGTCCAAACACCAAACTCTATCAAGTGCTCAACGTTATATCCATCAAGTAAATTTGTCAAAATTGGGTATTCTGATTCTTCTCTTTCTTTCCAATCAATCATTTCATCCAAATGAGATTCTATAAAAGAGGCATATTTCCCCTGCTCTAATCTTGGTATTTCCTTTTTTATTAATGTTCTGAAAATATCTCCTTGCGAAATTATTCCAATCAAATTTTTTTCCCTGTCGATAACAGGCATATGACTAAATCCCTCTATTAACATTCTTGATTGTGCCATCATAATTGGGCAGTCTGGATCAACTGTAGCTGCGTTAGCTGTCATTATCTTAGATATTTGAAGATTTAATAAGCTAGATAGATTATTTTCCATCTCCTCAAAATTTCTTGCGTGAACATAATCCTCAGCTAACTCATTCATACTAGGATATAGTTTTGAAAGAATATCTTTTTGAGTAACAATCCCAATAAACTTTTTTCCTTTAACTACCGGTATTGCACTAATTCCTAAACTAAATATTAACCGACCTACCTCTTTTAAAGAGTCTTGCTCCTTTACTGTTATTACATGTGTTTGCATTATGCTAGAGACTTTCATAGCTCAAAGATTGTAGTCCAAATTAATACTTATTTCAAGTATATATAATATCTTAAGAATGATTTATTAAATAAATAAAACTTGACTTACAAACCTATAATGCGTAGAATATCCAGACTTAAAATATGGCAATTTCTGAAAGAAATCAAGGTTCGAGAATGGGAATAGGTAAAAAACCACAAGAAAATGGCGAATTTCATCGTGCAGTCGACAGTGTTTTACTTACAGACCCTGTAGTAAAAGAGTGGAGCGGGGCTCCTATAATTCTTTCACCCTATCCTGGAGGAAGAGTTGTAAATGAAGTTCAAACATACACCTATAAACCTGGTGTACGAATGTATATTGAAGGAGAAGAAGTTATCGATTCATGCCAATATCCCTATTGGGTAAAAGCGGTCAGAGCTGGAATTGAAAAAGTTCAATTAAAAACAGGGGAAAATTTAAAAGTAACCGAAGCAGGCTTAGGCTTGTTTATGTGTGCAAACAGAATAATAATTGAAGGTTTAGCAGAATTTCATAAAACAGGAAGAAAAATTCACTATCGGGGAATTGAACTTAGTGAAGATGTTTACGAAAGGGCTTTAGCTTGGAAAAAAAATTGGCTTGAGGCTTTTAGTTTACAATCAAATGAGGGCTTAGACCCTGAACCTAATATAGAAATTAGTTTATATCAAGGAGAGGCAACCGAAGTAGCAGAAGATCTGAGCGCAAAGGGAAAACTGGCTAATTTAATATTTGCAGATACATATCCTATCAAAAAAGATACAAAAGGAATTAATGATTTACTTCTTCTCCCTGGATTGGCTAAACACGCAGTTTCTGATAATGCGGTTTTCGTTTTTTTCTCCTTCACAAAAGAAACAGTAGGACACAGTACGGGTGAAGTTGCAGAAATGCAAAGAATGCTCCTTGATGAAGCTTTTGAAGCATACAATATTTCTACAGAAATGGTTCCAGTTTCCCCTCCCCCAGATTACAAATTTCTAAAAAAAGATGATGGAACTATGGTAACTTCACTTCCTCTTACTGTAGTCTCACAAATAAAAGTCAGGGATGAATACAAAAGAAAGTAAATTCCGTTAATACTTCTTATTAACTTCAAATTCCCACTGTCTTAAGAGCAATTTTGAGAGTTTCTTCTGCGTTATGATTAAAAGTATTAATTACTAAATCATAATATTTTTTATCCCAATAATTCCAATTAGGATCATTGTCTGCATATAATCTTTTCCATTTTTCTAAATCGTTTTTTTCTCTCAAAATCACTTCTTCTTTTGCTGTTTCCGTTGTTATTCCTTCCCTATTAACTAATCTATCTATCCTTATTTGTGTCTGATCTTTTCCATCTTCATCATCACAAATAACTGCAATTTTAAAAATCTCATTAACGTTTTGAGCATTAAACCCAGCAAGTTTTGTTTCAAGCACAATATGCTTTTGAGTTTTTAAGATTTTCTTAAGAGAATCATCAAATAAAAGATCCTCTTCGTCTGGTCTTTTATTTGTATCTTTTGCACCTGCACCAAGCTCATTTATTTTTGTTGCTTCCCATATTATTTCTCCTCCTTCAATATGTTTCCAATGTAAAATCTGAGCAAGTTTTTTAGCAAGAGTTGTAGAACCAGAAGCAATCCTTCCGGAAATAGTGATAATTCTTATGTCTTTAAGATCAATAGGTTTGTCCATTTTCCTCTGGGGCAGGAGTATTATTCTTACCTAAACCAACCATTAGTACTTCTTCAATAAGTCTATTTGCATACCCGTATTCGTTGTCATACCAAGCTATTACTTTAACTAAATTCCCTCCAACAACCTGTGTTAGGGATAAATCAACAATAGATGAAGCAGAATTCCCAATAATGTCACTTGAAACAATCGGATCTTCAGTTGTCTCTAATATTCCTTTTAAGGAATCACTTTCTGCTGCTTTTTTAAAAGCGTCATTTATCTCTTCTTTTGTTACTTCTTTTTTTAGGACAAATGTAAAGTCAGAAAGTGATCCAACAGGAACAGGAACTCTAATCGCAAGTCCATTAAAAATACCAGAAAGCTCTGGAACTGTTTTTGCAGCAGAAATTGCAGCGCCTGTTGTTGTTGGAATAATATTTAAACCAGCAGCTCTTGCTCGTCTTAAATCTTTATGCCCGCCGTCTTGGAGTTTTTGATCCGAAGTATAACCATGAATTGTTGTCATCATTGCTTTTTCTACTCCAAAATTATCAACCATTACTCTTGCAACAGGAGCAATACAATTAGTCGTACAAGAAGCATTATTTATAATAGTTTCGTTTTTATAATCTTTTCCGTTTACTCCTAAAACAAAAGTCGGTGTGTTATCTTTTGCCGGAGCTGACAAAACAACTGCTTTTGCTCCGGCATCTATATGAGGTCTTATTTTTTCTTGAGTTGTAAAATGTCCTGTAGATTCAATTACTACATCTACCTCTAAATCTCTCCAAGGGAGAAGCAATGGATCTTTTTGAGACAATACTGGAATTTTTTTACCATCGATAGATATTATTCCTATTTGATCTTTTAATGACGAATTTAGATCTTTCTCTTCTGAGGAAACCTCAAGACTTAAAATTGGTCCATAAACTGAATCGTATTTTAAAAGATTTGCCCAGCCTTTAATGTCCGTTGAGGAACCTGCATTAATAGCAACTATTTCAATATCGTTATAAAAGCGCTCTAAAATCACCCTATGGGCAACTCTTCCAATCCGACCATACCCATTAATCGCAACTTTTAACATATATTAGTAGTATATCTTTAAAAAGAGGTATCATCAAGTAGATATTACTTTCTAAGTACTTCAACCCCTGGAAGTTTTTCTCCTGCTAAAAAATCAAGCATTGCACCTCCACCAGTTGAAACAAAAGAAAACTTATTTAAAAGATTTATTTTGTTTAAATACCCGACAGTATCTCCTCCTCCAACAATAGAAAAACTATCTGTTTCTGTTATTTTTTCTGCAATGAGTTTTGTTGCCTTAGAATAAACTTTTTTGCTATCTGAAATTAGTCCCATTGGCCCATTCCAGATAATTGTTTTTCCCTGAAATATTACTTGACAGAAGTTTTCTGCACTCTTCTTAGTAATATCTCTTTTGTCTTCTTTTATATCTGCAACAAGCAGAACTGGTTTTCTGCCAATTACTTTTTCGTGCTGCACTTTAAGAAGCACTTTGTCTTGATCTGCAATTTCTCCACCAACTAGGATATAGTCTGCTATTTGATGCATTTTTTCTACAACTGGTAGTTTTGTTTCAATTTTTGCACCACCTATAAGAACAACTAAAGGTCTTTTGGGCTTATCTAACACTTCTGATAATACTTCTATTTCCTTCGTAAGCCTTAGCCCTGCAAAAGAAGGTAAAAATTTAGTTATTCCAGTAATTGAGGCATGATTTCTGTGACTTACTGCAAAAGCATCATTTACATATACTTCTGCTATACTTGCAAGGGATTTTGAAAATTCAAAGTCGTTTTCTTCTTCTCCTTTGTTAAATCTTAAATTTTCCAAAAGAAAAATTTTACTTCCAAGACTCCACCCGTCAAATTCTTTAAGCTTATCTTTTTTAAATTCAGAGTCTTTTATTTGAAGTTCTTTTTTAAACCATTTAGCAACAGTGCTAAGTGACAATTTATAATTATTCTCTAAATTATGATCAGGTCTTCCTAAATGCCCTGCTAAAACCAAAAAACAGTTATTTTTTAATAAATAATTTATTGATAAAAGCCCTGCCCTAAGTCTTAAATCATCTGTTATTTCTCCACCTACAATAGGAACGTCAAAATCAAGTCTTAGAAAAACTTTTTTATTATAAACATCTTTATCTTGAAATGTTCTAACTTTCATTTTTTTTAGTATACCACCTATCTTTTCAATTTAATCTGTAAATTCCTGACAAAACATTTTTCCATAAGTGCCCCCATCTATTACTCCTACTCCTAGTTTCCCAAAATCAGAAGACAAGATATTTTCTCTGTGTCCCGTACTTTTCATAAGTCCATCCATGGCAAGCTCTGTATTTGGTGCAAAAGCTAAATTCTCGCCTGCATATATATAAGATATGTCTAGTGATTTCATACGATCAAAAGGACTTATTCCTTGAGGAGTGTAATGTGAAAAATATCCTCTCTCAAACATATCCATGCAATGCTTTCTGCCAACTTCTGTTAATTGCGGACTTTTTTCAAGTAAATTAAGCTCTACTTTTTTTCTTTCTTCATTCACCATATCAAACATTTTCTGCTCAGCTTGTTTATCAATAGCGTAATTTTTTAACTTAAAGTTAAGATCAACAATTTCATCACCTTTTGGTTCAACAGTTAAAAAAGCTAAGCTTTCATTAATTGCCCCCTTAAAAATATTATTTACATCTTTTGCAATCCCACTTGTTGCAACTACTAATTTATTACCTACTTTAGAAGTTGAAATAGATTTTTTTAACACAACTGAAAAAGGAAGTGTGATTATTAAGATTAAGATAAAGGAAATAAGTAAGATTCCTGAAAGAATAGAGGGAATTATACCTAAGAATAGATTTATTTTTTTTACAAACTTATCAGAAAAATCCATATGCCTACTAAGATTTGCAATAATTATTTTTTTAAGAACAAGACTTGCTAAAATTTCAACTAAAAACCCAACCACAAAAAAACCAATAGCATTGGCAAATCCCGGAGGTATTGCAAAAACTAAAACAAAAAGTTTTCCAAAATAATTATAAAAGGCAAGGCTTGCTAAAAAAGCCAAAACAAAACTTGCTAAATCAGAAACAGCCTCTAAAAACCCTACTGCATAACCTTCTATTGCGTAAAAAAGAATTACTAAAAGTATTAGAAAATCAACCCAGTTTAATCCTAAGTTTTTTATAAAAGAAAATGAAGAGAGAGCATCCATTGTGAAATTAATTATACAGAATGTTTCTGATATTGTCAGGTTTAAAGCCTAATGGTATTATATTACAGTGAAACAGATTATTAATAATAATATCAAAAAAAGAATTCCCCTCTTAAAGTACTGGAAAATTCCCATTGCCTTTCTTATTATCTTGGGACTTTTATTTTATTTTATCTATAGTGAGCTCCCCTCTCCTTCCAAATTATCTAATTCCCATACTCCACAATCAAGTCAGATCTTTGATCGAAACGGAAAGCTTTTATTTAGTATTTATAGAGAAAAGGATCAAATAAATGTTCCTCTTTCAACTATCCCAAAACAAATGCAAGAAGCAACTATTGCAATCGAGGACCGAAATTTTTATAAACACGGTGCAATTGATTTAAGAGGAATTGCCAGAGCTTTTGTGTTCACAGTCTTTCATAAACAAATTCAAGGAGGATCTACTCTTACCCAGCAACTTGTAAAAAATAGCTTACTAACTCCAGAGAGAACAATTACTAGGAAGGTTAAAGAAATAATTCTTGCCTATGTAACAGAGTTTTTCTATTCCAAAAATAAAATCTTAGAAATGTATTTAAATCAAACTCCTTATGGAGGAACAGCTTGGGGAATTGAAGCAGCATCTCAAACATATTTTGGAAAACATGCAAAAGATCTAACTCTTTCTGAAAGCTCTCTTCTAGCAGGACTCCCTGAAGCACCAACCACCTTCTCTCCTTTTGGCGCTCACCCAGAACTTGCCAAGAAAAGGCAAAAACAAGTGTTAGAAGCAATGGTTGATGAAGGATATATCACTAAAGAACAAGCTTCAAAAACATATGAAGAAAATTTAAACTACAAAAGATTTGCAACAGAGATTAAAGCTCCTCATTTTGTCTTGTATGTAAAAGAATTACTCATTAAAAAATACGGTGAAAAAATAGTTGATGAAGGAGGTTTAAGAATTATTACCAGTCTTGATTTTGATATTCAAAATTACACTCAAGACACTGTTGCATCGGAAGTTGCTAAATTAAAAAACTATAACGTTAGCAATGGAGCTGCAATGGTAACTAATCCGGGAACAGGAGAAATATTAGCAATGGTAGGAAGTAAAAGTTATTTTGATGAAAATATTGATGGAAATGTTAATGTAACTCTTGCCCATAGACAACCAGGATCATCAATAAAGCCTATAAATTATGCAACTGGACTTATTAAAGGATTTACTGCTGCAACCCCTTTTATAGATGAAAAAACTTGTTTTCCAAATCAAGGAGGAAAACAATATTGTCCTGTAAATTATGATAGAAAGTTTCATGGAGTTGTTCAAATGCGTTTTGCCTTGGGAAATTCTTTTAATATCCCTGCTGTTAAAATGCTTAAAGCAAATACTATTCCCTCTATGATTGCCACTGCTTCTGCAATGGGAATTACAACTTTTAAAAACCCTGAAGATTACGGACTTTCTTTAACCTTAGGAGGAGGAGAAGTAACTATGTTTGATATGACTCAGGCATTTGGAGTATTTGCAAATGGCGGATATAGAATTGATCTACATCCAATTTTAAAAATTACTGATAGGAATGGTAAAGTTATGGAAGAATATAAACCTCCAAAAAGCCCTATTTTTGGAAAAAAAGTACTTCCTCCAGGAGTTGCTTTTATAATTTCTGATATCTTAGCCGATAACAATGCAAGGCTTACAGAGTTTGGATCAAACTCTGCATTAAGAATTCCTAATAAAACTGTTTCTGCAAAAACTGGAACTACAAATGATTTTAGAGACAACTGGACAATTGGTTATACTCCATCATTTGTTGTAGCTTCTTGGGTTGGAAATAATAATAATGATGCCATGAATGGACTTGCTTCAGGTATTACTGGTGCTGCCCCAATCTGGCATGAAATAATGAGCTATTTACTTGAAGATAAACCTAATGAACCTATGCAAAAACCTCCTGATGTAATTCAAAAAGCAATTTGTGGATTATCAGGAACTCTTCCCTCTTCTTCTGAAAATCCTGATCAAGGTAATGGAGAACAATCTTGTCAAACAAGATTTGAATATTTTATAAAAGGAACTGAAAAAAATCAAACCGTTATTAAAAATGAAAAGATTTGGGTAGACAAAGATACACAAGCAATTCCCCTACCAGGCAAAACTGATAATCTAGAATTAAAAGATGCTCAAATCATAATAGATCCTGCTGGTGATAGATATTGTCTAAATTGTGCTCATCCAGAACCTTCTCCAACGCCTAATCCTTAAAAACAATTGCCTCTTTTAAAAAACTCTATTAAATAGTATAATTTGGCCATAATAAATATCCCATAGAACTTATCTTCTGCCTCAATTATTTATGGAGCTTATTTTAGACATTATTGTTTTTGTTATTAAAACTCTAATCAAGATTAGAGATGTTATTATTAATATTCTTCTTTTTATTAAAACTTCTTTTCTAAAGGGTTTTAAAACTATTGGAAAAAGTTTTTTAGCGTTTAAAAAAACTGAAAAGAAAATAATTAAAAATAACAAGATTGGCCTTACGAGAAGTAGGGTAAAATTTCGTTTCTTTTATAAACAAAAGCTTTTTAAAACAAGACTCACGCTTTATAAATTTACAAAAAGTTTAATAAAAATCCCCAAACTAATTTTAAATAAAATTTCATCCATAAAAAAACTTATCTTTGTTTTTTTCTCTCAAATTAAATTTATTCTTACTGAAAGTACGCATGGTCTCACTCGCTCAAGCCTTAGAGGAAAAAAGCTAAAAAAATTTAAAAAAGCTGCATCTTTTCCTGTTCCCTTTGTTATTAAGCTTAAATATTTTTTTGTAGGATTATTTTTTTCACTTGTATTTATTTTTATTCCAGTACTACTGTTTGTTTTTTTAACAAACATTCCTAACCCTAATGAACTCACCTCAAGAGATGTTGCGCAAACTACTAAAATTTATGATAGAAGTGGAATTCTTTTATACCAAATTTATGCAAATCAGAATCGTACTATTGTTCCACTCTCATCAATCCCCAAATATTTAAAAGAGTCAACTATTGCAATTGAAGATAAAGACTTTTATAAAAATCCAGGCTTTGACGTAATGGCTATTGCAAGAGCTGCTATCGCAGATCTTTCAGGAGAACCCCTTCAGGGAGGATCAACTATCACTCAGCAGCTCATTAAATCAACACTTCTTACTCCTGAAAAAAGTATTATTAGAAAAGTAAAAGAAGTAATTTTAGCTTTTTGGTCAGAAAGAATTTATTCAAAAGATCAAATTTTAGAAATGTATTTAAATCAAGTTCCTTATGGTGGAACTGCTTGGGGAGTGGAAGCAGCTTCACAAACTTATTTTGGAAAAAGTGTTAAAGACCTAACTCTGGCAGAGTCTGCTTTTTTAGCTGGTATGCCACGTGCACCTAGTATTTACTCTCCCTATGGAGATCATCCTGATCTTTGGAAAAAACGCCAAAAAGACGTCTTAAAAAGAATGACCGAACTTTCTTACATTACAAACGAACAAAGAAAACAAGCAGAAGAAGAACAGCTAGTATTTCTTACCCCTCAAACACCAATCTATGCTCCTCATTTTGTAATGTATGTTAAAGATTTTTTGATAAAAAAATATGGACTTCCTATGGTTGAAAAGGGAGGGCTTATTGTCAAAACAAGTCTTGACTTAAAACTCCAAGGAAACGTGCAAAGAATTGTAACTGATGAAGTTTTAAAAGAAGGTGCAATTTTTAATTTCAGTAATGCAGCAGCGCTTATTACTAATCCTGAAAATGGTGATATTTTGGCAATGGTAGGAAGTGAAGATTATGATAATCCTAACAGCGGAAATGTTAATCTAACAACTGCTTTAAGACAACCAGGATCAAGCATTAAACCTGTTACTTATGCAGCTGCTCTTTCAAACGGTTTTACTGCAGCAACAATTTTAGATGATTCACCAATTACTTACACAAACCCTTGGGGATCATACTCTCCTGTAAACTATGATGGAAGATTTCATGGAAGAGTTCCTTTAAGAATTGCTTTTGCAAACTCGTTTAATATTCCTGCTGTTAAAACACTTAATAAAATTGGCATTCCTACGATGATTGAAACAGCCAAAAAAATGGGTATTACTACTTGGAATGATCCTGGTAAATACGGACTTTCAATAACATTGGGCGCTGCAGAAACAAAGATGACTGACATGGCAACTGTTTATGGCACAATTGCAAATGGCGGTAAAAGAGTAGATTTAAATCCAGTTATAGAAATTTCTGATTATAAGGGGAGCATTATTGAGGAAAAAACAGAAATTACAAAAAGACAAGTCTTAGATCCTGGAGTTGCCTTTATAATTTCAAATATTCTCTCTGATAATAGAGCGCGTGCTATTGAGTTTGGATTAAATTCCGCTTTAAATATTCCAGGCCATACTGTTTCAGTAAAAACAGGAACATCAGATAATAAAAGAGATAATTGGACAATTGGATTTACTCCTTCTTTTGTTGTTGCTGTTTGGGTTGGTAATAACAATAATGAGCCAATGAATCAAGCCCTTGCTTCAGGTATTACTGGAGCTGCTCCAATCTGGAATCAAATAACTACATCTCTTACCTCAAATTCTTCCCAAGAAGCCATTACTATACCTGAAGGTATAGTCGCAAAACCATGCAACGGATATATGGAGTATTTTGTTAGAGGAACTGAACAATCTGCCTCATGCAATTTTCGTTTTGCAACACCTAGCGCTGCTCTAGCTCCGGTTAATTAAAACTTTCAGCTCCTCATACTGTTTAATTGGATCTTTTTTAAAAACATAACTTGTTGCAACAAATCTTTCCGCTCCACTTTTACTAGAAAGGATAATGGTTTTATCATTTATTCCTCCGTCTACTTCTATAATTGGTTTTTTAAGAAGATTTTCTTTTTTAAATCTTTTTTTTAATTCTATTATTTTTTCAAGATGCTCTGGCATAAATACTTGACTTGAATATCCAGCTTTTATAGTCATAATAAGAATTGCATCTAAATCTCTGAGGTCAACTTTTAACTCACTTATTGGTGTAGGACCGTCAATTGCAAGCCCTATCTCACCAAGCATTTGTCCTTTTGCAACAAATTCTTCTTGAGAAGACATTTTTTCAATATGTCCTAAAAATCGCTTAAAACCTGCTTTTGCATATGATTCTAAAAAATTTATAGGTTCTTCAACCATCATATGAAGCTCTAAGAAAAACTTGTCTGAATATTTTAGAAAAGGTTTTGGATCTAAAAAGGTCTTATTTTCCGCAAATTTTCCGTCAATAATATCAACATGAATTTTGTTAGTAAAGGTTTTTACAATTTCTATTTTTTTCTCAATACTTTGCCAATCTTTTTCTAAAATTCCGGGGATAATATCACACATAATTAGTTATTCTTCCTCTATTTTAGTAATCTTATTTATTCTTCTTATGTGTCTTTCTTCATTTGTAAAAGGTGTATTTACAAAAAGTTTTATAAAATCTTTTGCTTTATCAAAAGGAACAAAATCAAAACCAAGTGATAAAACATTTGCATTATTGTGCTCACGGGCAAGTCTCACGTTTTCCTCGTTAAAACCTAATGCAGCCCTTATTCCTTTTACTTTATTTGCTACAATTTGCTCCCCTTGTCCTGATTTACCAAATATAACTCC
>DASRON010000019.1:0-3544 GCA_035646815.1 Patescibacteria group bacterium
AAAGATGCTATTGGATTTTTAAGGCCTATTTTAAAATGAATACTAAAAAAAGAAGATTAATTATTGTTTTTTCCTCCCTAGTTGTTTTTATAACAATATTGTTTGTAATGTTTTTTCTTAACATTTTTAGATCTTCTCCTGTAAAAAAAGATCATGCTCTAACTCCAACTCCAGTTACAAAAACAGAGAAAGAAAAAAAAATTATAAATAACGTAAAAGATCAAATAATAACTGCCCTTCCCAAAGATTTTTACAATGTAGTAAATATTAGAACAGAAAACAATTGGGCTATTGCGTCTCTAGAACCAAAAGATAAGAATTATGAACCCGGGAACGTTATCCTAAAAAGGGAGAATAATGTCTGGAATGTAATACTTGGACCCGGAACTTCATTTGAGGAAGATGAGCTTGTTAATATTGGCGCTCCAGAAATGATTATTAGAGAAGCTAATAATATCATAGTTACTACTCCTGAACCCTTATAGGCATAATAAGGTGTAAAAAATTAGGTTCTCCTTTAATTTTAAAAACTCCTGGGTTTAAAGGACCTGTCATTTCAAAAAGAATATCTTCATCATCAATGTTTCCTAAAAAATCTAAAAGATATCTTGCGTTAAAAGCTATCTCATTTTCTTCTCCTTCTGTCTTTGCCTCAATCTCTACCCTGTTCTCTCCAACAGAAGGAGTATTTGCTGAAACAATAATTTTTTCTTTTTCTATTGAAAACTTAACTATATTTGCCGTGTCTCTTGCAAAAACAGAACATATCTTTACCGCATTTAGTAAAGGTGCTTTCCCAAACGTTGTAAGAGTAGAAAAACTTGATGGTAATATTTTTTCATAGGCTGGGTATTCTGCTTCTATTAGTCTTCCCACTAAAATCGTTTCGCCTTGAGAGAATATCACCTGGCTTGATTCATTAGATACTAAAACAGAGACATATTCTCCTTCATCTTTTATTGAAAATAGCTCTCTTATAACTCTTGCTGGAATAAGCATTGAGACAGATTCCCCCTTTTTTCCTCCTGCTGAAAGGCCTCTTCTTAAGGACAGTCTGTAACCGTCTGTTGCTACCACAGTAAAATCTTTAACATCTTGACCTAAAAGCACTCCTGAGAGGGCTGGCCTTCCTGTATCCTGGGCTGCTGAAAAAACTACTCGGGAAAACTCTTTTTCTATTTCCCCTCTTGCTATCCTCGCCACTTCTTCTCCCTTTTCTTCATAAATTTTAGGAAAATCTTCTGCGGGCATTGTCTGAAAGACAGCTTTTACCCTAGGTCCCTTAAACACGAGGGCTTTATTCTCTAGCGAAAGCTCTATTTTCCCTTCGTTTATGTTTGCTACAAGTTCTGAAAATGTTTTTGCTGGAACAGTTACGGACCCCTCTTCCTCTATGTTTGCTGGAACATGAGTTATTATCCCAATTTCAAGATCTGTTGCGCTCATTTTAAGTTTCCCCTTTTTTGTTTCAATAAGAATATTTGAAAGTATAGGAAGTTGACTTCTTGTAGAAACAGCGTGGTTTAGAAAGGAAATTTTTTTCTGTAAGTTTTCCGCTAAAAGGGTTGCTTTCATAGTATAGTTATATTAATAGTTGTAGTAGTGTATATGGATAAGTGGAAAAAAGCAAGGCTCCCTGGGTACAAAAATGTTGATAACATGTTGATAAATAAGTGGACAGAATGTTTATAAGATTAAAGATGTTAGTAATCCACATGTTTATCACTTCCTATTTTTGATATACCCATTATCTCCTCGCCTATTTTTGTTTTTTTCAACATTTCTTCAATTTTATTAACTCCATGCATAATGGTGGTATGGTCCCTTCCTCCTAAAAGATTTCCTATTTCAACAAAGGTAAGGTTAAGATCTTTTTTTAAAAGATACATAGCAATTTGTCTTGCCTTAACCAAAGAAGCGTCTCTTTTGGCTCCTTTTATTTGAGTGTTTTTTATTTTGTAAAAAGTACAAACATTTTTTATTATATCGTCGGGATGAAATATGTTGGCCTCTTCTCTCTTTTTATTTTGTAAAATTTCTTCTAAAATATCCTCTGTTACCTCTCCATTTGAGGTATTTGCCCTAGTAATTACTCTAAGCAAAACACCCTCTAAGCTTCTTCCGTCTAAATCTTGTTCTGCTATTTTTTTAGCAGCCTCTATCGGGAGAATAAAATTGTATTTTTTAGCTTTTATTAAAAGAATTGCAGCTCTAAGTTCAAAATCAGGAGCTTCTATGTCAACTGTTAAGCCTCCTGAGAATCTTGACAATAGTCTTTTTTCAACCTTTCTCATTTCAGAAGGGGGCCTATCAGAGGAGAGAATTATCTGTGAGGAATTATCAACGAGAATATTAAAGGTGTGAAACAATTCTTCTTGTATTTTTTCCTTTCCCGCAATAAATTGAATATCATCAATTATTAAAAGGTCAAGCCCTCTAAATCTTTTTTTCATTGAAGAAGTTGCGTTATTTCTTATTGCCTCAACGACTTCGTTGGTAAACTCTTCACTTGTAATATAGGCAATTTTTTTAGAGGGAAAGTTTTTATAAACTTCATTTGCTATAGCTTGCATAAGGTGGGTTTTGCCAACACCTACTGGTCCATAGATAAACAGAGGATTGTAGGCCTTACCAAGTTTTTTTGCCACAGTAGTTGCGCTTACATATGCAAGCTGGTTGCTTGTAGAAACAGCCAGGCTCTCAAACGTGTATTCAGATCTAACTCTGGGCAAATGACCAATTGTTTTTCTTGGAGCATTAGATATAGAAAAAAGAGGACCTGGTTTATCATCCTTTTCTGCAACAATAGTTTTGGGAACAAACAATATCTCCATGTCTTTTTTTGTATGTTTGTCAAGAGATTTTTTAATAATTTGATAAAACCTTCTTTGTAAAAGATCAATTATCATGCTTGAAGGAGCTGCAACTGTTGCGGTTGACGAATCAAGAGCCAAAAGAAGAGTGTTCTTAAAAAGAGTCAAAAAATTTGCGCGAGAAACATCTGTTTCAATTTCACTTAGAACTACTTTCCATAACTGATTAAGCTCTTCTTGTTCCATATGAAGAATGTATCCCCCATTAGCATGGACAGAAGCAAATGTATGGGTTTAAATTAAATAATGTGGATAACTTTTTGTCAAGGGGTCAAAAGTGGATTAAACTACATCTTTTAAAAAAAATAACTTTCTGTTATACTTAAAAACTATGGAAAAGCTTATTAAATTAAAAAAACAGAAAAGGAAAAGAAAGCATGGATTTTTATCTAAAATGTCAAATCATTCAGGAAAAAAGCAGATAAAAAGAAGAAGAGCAAAAGGTAGAAAAAAAATGACGGTTTAAAATGCTCAAAAAAAATTATCGCCTGCAAGTAAAGACAAAGCTTGAGAATACTCACACAGTTTCAAATCCGTATTTCACATTAAAATATGGAAAAAATGGAAAAGACACTAGCAGATTTGCAGTAATAGTTTCAAAAAAAATTGATTTAAGAGCGGTTGTAAGAAATAGAGCTAGGAGACAAATTATAAGTTGTATTGAAGAAAAT
>DASRON010000020.1:0-3651 GCA_035646815.1 Patescibacteria group bacterium
GGCATAGGTCATATGATATTCCCCCACCAAATGGAGAATCTATAAAAGACGTTTCACAAAAAGTCTATTCTTTCTTAGAAGAAGAACTTCCAAAATGGAAAAATGATGACATTATTTTTATATCAGCACATGGTAATTCAATTCGCCCAATACGCATGTTTTTTGAAAAAATAACTCCCAAAGAAGCTTCTTCCTACGAAAATGTTCGGGGAAAAGTCTATTGCTATGATCTTCGTAAATAACTTGCGGAGGAGGTGGGATTCGAACCCACGTGAGCTTATTCAGCTCAGGGGATTAGCAATCCCCCGCAATGGACCAACTATGCGACTCCTCCAAAGTATGCTTATTATATCATTTTTTGTTATCATATATTAATGGATGAAATTCTAGAGAAAGCACAAGGTCTCTCTTTAAATGAAGTTTCAGAAAGACTTAAAAAACACGGACTTAATGAACTTCCTTCACAAAAAAATAAAAGTGTATTTACTTTGCTTTTTAATCTTATAAAAGAACCAATGTTACTTCTTCTTATTGCAGCAGGGGGAATTTACCTTTTGCTAGGAGAACCAAGAGATGCTTCCCTACTTTTGGTAATGATTTTTTTAGTTATTGGAACTACTGTTTATCAAGAAAGAAAAACTGAAAAAGCACTTGAAGCTTTAAAAGGATTATCCTCTCCAAGAGCCTTAGTTATAAGAGATGGTGAGCAAATAAGAATTGCTGGAAAAGAAGTTGTTATGGATGATTTAATTATTCTTCGCGAAGGAGATAGGATTCCTGCTGATGCATTAATTATTTCTCAAAGAAATCTAATGATTGATGAGTCACTTCTCACAGGAGAATCCCTTGCAGTTTCAAAATCTGATTGGGATAAAAAAACGGATCCAAATTATTACAAAACAGGGAGAGAAAAAATTCCTTTGGTCTTTTCAGGAACCATGGTTACTCAAGGACATGGGCTTGCAAAAGTATTAAAAACAGGCATTCACACTGAAATGGGGAAAATCGGCAAATCGCTTCAAACAATTCGTGAAGAAGATACTTTACTTAAAAAAGAAATAAACAAATTAGTTAGAAATTTTGCTATTTGGAGCGCAATTCTTTGCACTTTAGTCGTTGTTTTATATTTCCTAATCCGTGGCAATCTTTTAGAAGGAATTCTATCAGGAGTTTCTCTTAGTATGTCTTTAATCCCTGAAGAATTCCCAATTATTTTTATTGTTTTTATGACTCTTGGAGCATGGAGAATATCCAAAAGAAACGTACTAACTAGAAATACATCAGCAATTGAAACATTAGGTGCTGCAAGAGTTTTATGCATTGATAAAACAGGAACTATTACATTTAACAAAATGCAGCTTGAGACATTAGTTGTTGATGATTCTGAGATTGAATTAGAAGACAAAAATTCACTTGATGAAACATTTCATAAACTTTTGGAATATTCTATCTTAGCAAGCCAAAAAGATCCTTTTGACCCAATTGAAAAAGAGATAAGAACAACTGGTACTGAAATTCTTAAAAAAGACAAGCATCCACATTTACATAAAGACTGGAACTTAATAAGAGAATATCCTCTTTCAAAACATTTATTTGCACTTTCCCACGTTTGGGAATCACCTGATAAAAATGATTACGTGATTGCTGCAAAAGGAGCACCTGAATCAATATTTGATCTTTGTCATCTAGGGGAATCTGAGCAAAAAAAACTGTTTGAGAAAGTAGAAGCTTTATCTGAAAAAGGAATGCGTCTTATTGCAGTTGCAAGGGCAAAAGCTAGTAAAAAAGAGCTTCCTAAAAGTCAACATGATTTTAACTTTGAGTTAGTAGGAATCCTGGGCTTTTCTGATCCTGTTAGGCCAGGAATAAATCAAGCTATTAAAGAATGTTATCAAGCAGGAATAAGGGTAATTATGATAACAGGTGATTACCCAGGAACTGCTCGGTTTATTGGCAATAAAATTGGACTTAAAAATACTGATAAGTTTCTTACAGGAGAAGACATTGCAAAAATGGATGAATCAAAACTAAGAGAGGAAATAAAAGATGTAAATATTTTTGCAAGAGTTGTTCCTGAACAAAAGCTTTTAATTGTTAAGGCTTTAAAAGCAAATGGAGAAATTGTTGCCATGACAGGAGATGGCGTAAACGATGCTCCAGCTCTAAAAGCAGCTCATATAGGAATTGCTATGGGAGAACGTGGTACCGACGTTGCAAGGGAAACTGCTGATCTGGTTCTCTTAAAAGATGATTTTGCTTCAATTGTTGAATCAGTAAGACTAGGTCGAAGAATCTTTGATAACTTAAAAAAAGCAATTTCCTATGTTTTTGCAATTCATGTGCCAATTGCTGGAATGACTCTTATTCCAATTGCTTTAAATCTTCCGATTGTCTTATTTCCTGCTCACATTGCCTTTCTAGAACTTATCGTTGATCCCTCATCAAGTATTGTTTTTGAAGCAGAACCAGCTGAAAGAAACATTATGAGTAAATTACCAAGAAATCTTAGATCTCCTTTATTTAACAAAAGGGCTTTTATAATAAGTATTTTACAAGGGGCAAGTGCTTTATCAATTGTCCTTATTGTTTATATGTTTTCTTTGTACCTAGGCAAGGGAGAAGAAGAGGTTCGCACTTTAACCTTTGCAACTATTGTCTTTTCAAACCTAATGTTAGTTGTTACAAATCTTTCTTGGTCAAAAACATTTGTAAATGTATTTATGGAAAAAAATAAAGCTCTTTACGGAGTATTTTTCCTTGCTCTTTTTTTCTTAATACTAATTACGTCTCTGCCATTTCTCCAAAACTTATTTCACTTTACAACTCTTCATCTAGATGACGTTGCTATTACCCTAACAGCTGGAATTTTTAGCATTCTTTGGTTTGAAGGGTTTAAGATTGTTGTTCAAAAGAAAAAACTTTCCAAATTGCCTCTCAAGGCTTAATTTGCTATACTCAGGTTCCTAGGAGAGGTCGCATAGAGGCCTAGTGCAGTGCTTTTGAAAAGCACCAGGGGTGAAAGCTCCTCGTGGGTTCAAATCCCACCCTCTCCGCTAAGTTTTATATATATTTACAACTAGTCTTCTTGAAAAACTTCCATATAAGTGTTAAAAATTAATAAGAGCATGAATTCTCATGAGGCGGTTAGGTATCTTAGGAAACAATATCCTGGAAGCCCAATACTTCCTCAAAACTCAGGCGATGAAGTTTCTTGCGCTGTCTGCAGTTACCCCACTAAATCTATCCTGGAAACATTAATTTATAGACAAACTCCAAGGTGTTTTGACACCACTGTTTCCATCGTTGCTGGAAACGATAGGTATTATGGCGGAGATATTGTTGTTCATGAAGGAGTATTAAGTGAGTTGCCAGATGGCAAGGGATCCATTCTTCCAACAATAGAACATGTTTTGCATCCTGGTCAGTATGTAACCCTTGCTCCTAATGCTGTTTTTTGGGCTGAGGGGAAAAAAGGATGGACCAGGGCACAAATTATTTCTGAACCAGCAACAACTAAAAAAGACTTTCACACTTTTCCTTCAGAATGGGTAACTTCTAGAGTGTAATTAGATAAGTTTTTCCGTCAGTATAAAAGGGATCTCCTGAAAAGTTTTTTCCATTAGTCGGGGCAACAAATTGAATTTTTTTGTA
>DASRON010000021.1:0-17108 GCA_035646815.1 Patescibacteria group bacterium
CGCATAGGTCTTGAAGATTTTTTAGAAAAACTTGATGAAGTAGGAGGAGGATATGAGGTAAAAAAAGACGGAATAAGATTTTTTTATAAAGAAGATTTAAAACCGATAAAAGTTGTTACAGGTTCATATCCAGGATTTATGACAGACTGGCAAGGTCCTTGGGCAGTTCTTATGACAAAAGCAAAAGGAGAATCGATAATTCATGAAGCAGTTTATGAAAATAGATTTACATATGCTGAAGAACTAGAAAAAATGGGTGCTAAGTTAAAATTATTTAATCCTAAACTAGAAGATCCTGAAGCTTTTTATAATTTTAATATAACAGATGATAATAATTATTTTCATGCTGCAAAAATACATGGGCCAGCAAGACTTCATAATGCGGTTTTATATGTATCTGATTTAAGAGCTGGTGCAACTTTAGTTCTTGCAGCCCTTGCTGCAAAAGGAGAGAGTATAATTTTTGGACTTGAACATCTTGACCGTGGATATGAGGATTTTATGTTAAGACTAAGAAATTTAGGAGCTGACATTAGGAGAATTACAGAATGAAAAAAGTTATTAAAGATTATAAAAAAATTGGCGCAATTATTCTGGCTGCAGGTAAGGGAACCAGAATGAATTCAAAAAAAGTTAATAAAGTAACGCTTCAATTAGCTGATAAGCCGCTTATTCTTCACACAGTTCACTTGATTGAAAATATAAAAATAGGTGTATTAGTAGTAGTTGTTGGATTTGCTAAACAGTCAGTAATGAAACTCTTAAACAATGGAATTATCTTTGCAGAGCAAAAAATAAGAAACGGAAATGCTCGCGCTGTATTATACGGATTTAATAAATTACCAGATGTGATTGAAGATGTAATTGTTCTAAACGGAGATGATTCTGCATTTTATACAGATAAAATAGTAACAAGACTTATAGATCATCATTATAAATCCAATGCTTCTTTTACATTACTAACAACAGAAGTTAAAGATCCAAAGGGACTTGGAAGAATAATTAGAGATAAAAAGGGAAATATTTCTTCTATTAGAGAAGAAAAAGATTCAACTCTAAAACAAAAGAAAATAAAAGAAGTAAATCCTGCTTGTTACATTTTTAAAGTGAATTTTTTAAAAAAATACTTAAAAATGGTTGAAAAAAGTTCAGTTACTGGCGAATATTATGTAGTAAGCCTTGTTGATATTGGTGTAAAACATAAAGAAAAAATAGAAACATTAAAAATTAAAAAATTTCCCTGGAGAGGGGTTAATACAGAAGAAGAGTTACTCGAAGCAGAAAAACTTTATACAAAATTATACAATAAAAAAAAGTTTTAGTTTGCTAATAAAAAACCTGCATACTATAATATTAAAATGGCACAGCTTTTAGGATTTACAATTTTATCATTTGTTATTACCGGAATTTTACTTATTCCGTTTATTGATTTTTTATACAAAATCAAATTCAGAAGACAACATCAGAATACTAGAGATTTTCTTAATAACAGGGCTCATGTGTTTGACATGTTTAATTCATGGAAGGTTGGAACTCCTTTTGGTGGAGGAATTCTTATTATAATTGTTGTAACGCTTCTTACTCTTTGGGGATATGGAATGTTTGGCGTAGAAGTTGGTGGATGGGAACTTTTTGTAATCTTTTTTACTTTTATTGGTTTTGGTCTTTTGGGGCTTTATGACGATGCAAAGAAACTTGTTAATACAGATGAAAACCCTTTTTTTGGTTTAAGAATCAGGCATAAGCTTGCGATTCAAGTTGTTCTGGCATTAGTTATTGCAACTGCATTATATTTTAAATTAGGATATTCATTTCTTTTCATAAGAGGAATTGGTCTTGCTCCAATAGGACTTTTATTTATTCCTTTTGCAGCTTTTGTCATAGTTTCTTTTGCAAATGCTTTTAACGTTACCGATGGGCTTGATGGGCTCGCATCTGGATTATTTCTTATTTGTCTGCTTGCTTTTCTTTCAATTACTACAACGCAGGTAGATACTGCACTTGGAATTTTCATTGCTTTTCTTGCAGGAAGCGTTGCTGCTTTTTTATATTTTAATGTTTATAAAGCAAGAATTTGGCTTGGAGACGTAGGATCTTTATCACTTGGCGCATCACTTGCTGTTATTGGTCTTTTAAATGGAAGAATTATTGCTCTTGCCGTTATAGGTGGTGTTTTTATAATTGAAATAGGGTCATCTCTTATTCAAATACTTGGCAAGAAGTTTCTAAAAAAGAAGATTTTTCCGGTTGCTCCTTTTCATTTATATCTTCTTAAAAGAGGTTGGGAAGAACCGAAAATTGTAATGAGAGCATGGCTTCTTGGATTTATGTTTGCTGTTTTAGGGCTTTATATTGCTTTCATTAGATAATGAAAAGAATTGATCCTTTCCTGCTTATTACAACTATCTTCTTAACTTTTTTTGGTCTTTTCATGATCTATGATGCATCTTCATTTGTGGCATTCAGAGATTTTGGTGATAAATATCATTATCTTAAAGAACAATCGTTTTGGATTATTTTAGGATTTATTTCTCTTTCTTTTTTCACTCTTTTTAATTACAAAAAATTTTATAATCTTGCATTGCCAATTTTGGTAATTTCTCTTGTATTTCTTCTTTTGGTTTTTATTCCAGGACTTGGAGTAAGTCTTTTAGGAGCAAGAAGATGGGTTAATTTTGGATTTATTCTGTTTCAGCCCTCTGAGTTTATAAAACTTGCTTTGGCAATTTATTTATCAGCTTGGTTTTCTAATAAAGAAAAAGGAAGACTTTGGTCATTTCTTCTTTTGTTAGGTTTTATTTTTTCCTTAATTATGCTTCAACCTGATATGGGAACCGCAGTAATTATATTAGCTGAAGCATTTATTATCTTTTTTCTTTCAGGAGGAAAAATTTCGTACTTTTTCTTTATTGCTCCTGTTATTGCTTTTCTTGGTTATATCTTAATTAAGATTGAACCATACAGAGCAAATAGACTGGCTACTTTTTTAAACTTTAATTCGTCTCCTGATAACTTTTCTTATCACGTAAGGCAAATTCTTATTGCTTTTGGATCAGGTGGTCTTTTTGGAGTAGGCTTTGGTAATTCTTTGCAAAAATATGCATATCTTCCGGAAAATACTACTGATTCCATTTTTGCAATTATTGGTGAAGAGCTTGGATTTGTTGGTGCAACGTTAATTATTTTTCTTTTTATTCTTTTAATATGGAGAGGCTTTTATATTGCAGCTAATACGAAAGATATGTTTGGAAAACTTCTAGCAGGCGGGATTACTTCGTTTCTTGCTTTTCAAATATTAATAAACTTGGCAGCACAAACTGCTCTTTTACCTCTAACAGGAGTTCCTCTTCCTCTTATTTCTTATGGAGGATCAGCTTTGATAATGAATCTTACTGCAATAGGAATATTGTTAAACATAGGAAGACAAGGTCATAATAAATAATATGAGAGTAGCTTTAATAGGAGGTCATCTGTCTCCAGCTTTATCAGTTTTATCAAAGTTAAAAAATGATGAAGTTATCTTTTTTGGGAGAAAATATTCACTTGAGGGTGATAGTTCTCTTTCTTTAGAATATCAATTAGTCAGAGAGCATAATCTTCCGTTTATTTCTATAACAACAGGAAGATTACAAAGAAAATTTACAAAATATACCCTTTTCTCCCTTTTTAAACTTCCCATAGGTATTTTTCAATCTTTCGTTGCACTAAGAAAATTTAAACCAGATGTTGTTTTGGGTTTTGGTGGATATGTTTCTTTTCCGGTAATATTCTCCTCTTTTTTATTGAAAATTCCCGTAGTTATTCATGAGCAAACACTTGAAGGTGGTTTTGCAAACAGAATACTATTAAGATTTGCTAGAAAAATTTGTATTTCCTGGGAAGGTTCATATAAATTTTTTCCAAAAGATAAAACTATCCTAACGGGAAATCCTATAAGAGAAGAATTTTTTAAAAAACCTACAAATGAATTTACCTTTAAGAAAAACTTACCCTTAGTATATATTACAGGAGGAAGTACTGGTTCACACGTAATAAATGAAGCTATTGGGAAAATTTTAAATAAATTATTAAATGTTTCAAATATAATTCATCAAACAGGAGATGCAAAAGAATTTAATGATTTTAATAAACTTTGGAAAATAAAAGAAGATCTTAAAGATACAAACGGTGAATATATTTTAGTTAAGTTTTTAAATTCTATTCATGCCTCAGAAGTACTTCAAAAAGCAGACATGGTAATATCTAGATCAGGGATAAATACAGTAACTGAACTTCTTTATCTTAAGAAACCTTCTTTATTTATTCCTCTTTCTTTTTCTCAAAAAAATGAGCAGTATAAAAATGCTCTTCTTGCAAAAAATATGGGTATTGCAGAAATCTTAGAACAAGATGATTTAAAAAGTGATGAATTTTATGATTTAATCTTAAAAATTTTAAAAAATAAAAATAAATATATAGAAAATATTAATATTGATTCTAAGAGCTTTGAAAAAGCTGCAGAAAAAATTGCAGAAGTCTTAAAAAATATCGCAAATGAAAAAACATTCAAAAAAGAGGACAACTAGGCTTTTTAGGAAAAAGAGGACAGCAATTATTATTCTTTCTTTGGGTCTTTTGTTGTCCTTATTCTCTCTTTTTTTAAGTTATTACTATACAAATTATGCAAAAAAGCCTGTATCAAGCCCTGTTTCTAAGAAAGAACTTTATACAATAAAGGAACTTCAGAAAAATCTTAATGAGAAAAACATTCGATATGTAAAAATTACGAACGGAGATGACTTAAGTTTTTATGTTGATTTAAGAGATGGCGGCCAGGCAATATTGTCTTTAAATAAAGAGCTAGAAACGCAAATCTCCTCTTTACAATTAATCCTTTCAAGACTTACAATAGAAGGGAAAAGGCTTAAGAAACTTGATTTTAGGTTTGATAAGCCTGTAATTGAGTTGAACTAAACTTTTATGATTGAAGGAAGAATTGTAGTAGCAGTAGACATAGGCACTTCTAAAATTGCTTCGCTTGTCGCAAGAGTAGATGGCGACGTAAACGTACTTGGTGTATCAGAGGTAAAATCAGCTGGAATAAAAAAAGGTCAAATTGTAAATATAGAGGAAGCTGTTCTATCAATTAATACTTCACTTGAGTCTGCAGAAAGAATGGCAGGTTATTCTGCTTCAAAAGTAATAGTCTCCTTAGGCGGTGCGCATATAGAGTCGCAAAACTCTAGAGGCGTTGTTGCAGTGTCTCACCCAGATGGAGAAATAATTGAAAGTGATTTAACAAGAGTTATTGACGCTGCAAAAGCAGTGTCTCTTCCTTCAAGTAGAGAAATAATTCATGTCTTACCAAGAAGCTATATTGCTGATGGTCAAGAAGGGATAAAGGATCCAATTGGTATGACTGGAATAAGACTTGAGGTAGATACACATATTGTGTCTGCAAGTAGCGCAACTGTAAAGAATTTAGAAAAGGCCTTTTCTCAAGTAGGAGTTGATATTGAAGAACTTGTCTTCAGCGGCTATGCGAGTGCATTGGGAGTATTATCAGATACAGAAAAGGAATTGGGAGTAGTCTTAGTTGACATTGGAGCAGCAACAACAGATATTTCTATTTTTATAGAAGGATCAGTTTCCTATTCCTCAGTTATCCCTATTGGAGCAAGACATATTACAAATGATCTTGCAATAGGGCTTAGAATTTCTCTTGAATCAGCAGAAAAAATAAAACTTCATTTATCAAAAATTAGTAAAGAACCAAGAAAAGTAGTAATAGATGGTCCTGAAAGAAAAAGTTCTGATGAGGTAGATCTAAGCTCTTTAAATATTCCAGAAGATATTAGTAAAGTTTCCTATAAAACATTAGTTGATGGAATAATTAGACCAAGACTTAATGAAATTTTTACATTCATAGGCCTTGAAATAAAAAAAAGTGGATATGCAAGTCAAATTCCTTCAGGGCTTGTTGTAACAGGAGGGGGAGCAAATACAGTTGGTATTACAGAGTCAGCTAAAAGAATGCTTGCAATGCCCGTAAGAGTTGGTTTGCCTTCAGGAATAAAAGGAATCATCGATGAAGTTCAAGGTCCGTCATTTTCTACAGTCATAGGCCTTGCAAAATACGGAGCAACTCTTGAAGGAAAAGCATCTCTTCCTTTTGGTTTTTCATTTCTTAAGATACCAGGATTAAGACTAGATAAGACATTTTCAAAATTTGTCTCCTTTATTAAGTCTTTTATGCCATAAGACAACAATAACTCCTTGACAAAAATCTTTTTTATCTGATAGTATGCACCTTACTTATGTTGATAAAGCCTCAGACTACTAATTTTGCAAAAATCCGCGTAATGGGGATAGGCGGAGGAGGAACAAACGCTTTAAACTCCATGATATCGCAAAGCCAAATTTCAGGTGTTGATTTTATTGCAGTTAATACTGATGCTCAAGCTCTTCTCTTGTGTCAAGCTCCAAATAAACTTCAAATAGGTGAAAACTTGACAAAAGGTTTAGGGTCAGGAGGAAATCCTGATATTGGCAGACAATCAGCAGAGGAATCCATTGAAAAAATTAAAGACATGATTGATGGAACAGACATGTTGTTTTTAACAGCAGGAATGGGTGGAGGAACAGGTACGGGTGCAACGTCAATTATTGCAAAAGCAGCAGATGAATTAAATATATTAACAGTTGCAGTTGTCACCAAGCCATTTGCTTTTGAAGGAACTAGAAGAATGGTGCATGCAGAAGATGGCATAGAAGAATTACGTGGTAAAGTAGACACCTTAATTGTTATTCCAAATCAAAGAATTTTAGACGTTGTTGATAAAAAATTATCACTTCTTGAGGCGTTTAAAGTTGCTGATTCGGTTCTTACTCAGGGTGTTCAAGGTATCTCTGATTTAATTACCATGCCAGGACTTATCAACGTTGATTTTGCTGATGTTAAAACTATTATGTCTGATGCAGGTTCTGCTTTAATGGGAATAGGAACTGGAGTTGGAGAAAACAGAGCACAGGCTGCTGCAAGATCAGCTATAGCATCTCCTCTTTTAGAAATTTCAATGGATGGAGCAAGGGGAGTTCTATTTAATATTATAGGAGGTTCTGATCTTACAATGAGTGAAGTAGATGAAGCTGCAAAAATAATTGCATCAGCAGCAGATCCTGATGCAAACATTATTTTTGGTGCAACTATCGATGATACAATGCATGACCAGATGAAGATTACTGTAATCGCAACAGGATTTGATCAAGCAAGACAAGTCTTAAAAGAATTTATTAACCCAATGCCGATAATTAAAACTGAGGAAAATAAAGAGGAAGAGAAAGCTTCAGATCCTCAATCTGAAGAAGAAAAACCAAAAGAGCCTGAAGTAAAAGAAGAAGATGACAAATGGGATATTCCCGCTTTTCTTAGACAAAAAAATTAAATATTAATTAGTTTTTACAGCCACCTGACTATGTTATAATTTCATTCATGGAATTTCTTATCCAAATTGGATTAGTTTTTATATTAGTATTACTCAATGGTTATTTTGTAGCTTCAGAATTTGCATTAGTTGCAGTAAGAAAAACAAGAATTGACGAGTTGGTAAAACAAGGAAATAAGTCAGCAAAACTGGTTCAAAAATCCGTTGCACACCTTGATACTTTTATTTCTGCAACTCAATTGGGCATTACGTTAGCTTCTCTTGCCCTCGGATGGATAGGGGAGCCTGCAATTGCACACTTTTTAGAACCTCTTTTTAACAATTATTTATCAGAAAATTTTTCTGTTATTTCATCACATGGTTTTGCTATAGTAATTGCTTTTACCATAATTACTTTTCTTCACATAGTGCTTGGTGAATTAGCTCCTAAAACAATAGCACTTCAAAAAGCTGAAATTACTTCGCTAATTATAATTGCTCCATTAACTATATTTGCCACCGTGTTTAAGCCTTTTATTTGGATTCTAAATGGTGCTGGTAATTTAGTTTTAAAGCTTGTTGGTTTTTCCGCTTCCTCAGGGCATCAGTTGGTTCATTCAGAAGAAGAAATTAAAATGATTTTAGCCCAAAGCGTTGAAGAGGGAGCGCTTGAAAAAGAAGAGGTAGAAATGGTTTATAGCGTTTTTAAACTTGGAGATACTCCTGTTAAAAAAATCATGGTTCCAAGAACAAGAATAATTGCCTTGGAGAAGAATACTCCAGTAACTAAGGTTATTAAAACAACACAAAAATATCAGGATAGTAGATTTCCTGTTTATGAAGATACAATTAATAACATAATAGGTTTTGTTCATATAAAGGATATTTATAAAAATATAATATCAGATGATAAAGTTATATCTGTAAAAGATATATATAATAACTTTTTAAGAATTAATGATAAAAAGACATTATCTGATCTTAAAATCATAAGGAAAATTCCCCATGTTAAAGAAACAGACAGAATAGATGATGTTTTAATTTTACTTAGAAAAAAAAGCATTCACATAGCAGTTGTTGATGAAGAGCGTGGCGGAACAGCAGGAATTGTAGCCTTGGAGGATATTGTAGAAAGTTTGGTTGGAGAGATAAGAGATGAATTTGATGAGTCAGGGGTAAACGTTGTTACTAAAACATAGTAAAACTTAACTTGACAGTAGGCTATAAAAGATCATATATTTTCATTAGGTGTTTTTAGTAGGAAGTGAAGCTAGAAATAGAGACGCATGGGACATTCCCGCATTTCTAAGGAATAGAAATTAATTTAGATTGATTTAATAGTCAAAACTCTAAGCATCTTTTATAAAAGATAGATACTCCCGATGTAATTCCACGAAGATATTCTTTTAAATAATTTTGTAACTAAAATTTATCTGCAGTATAATAAACATAATCATGTATTCTGGATTATCTTCTTTACAGGCCGCAAAACTTTTAGAAACAAACGGAGAAAATGAAATACCAGAGAAACATATTAGTTTGTTTTATAAAATTCTAAGAAATCTAATTTCTCCTATTGCCCTCATGCTCCTTCTTGCTTCAATATTATCATTTGTACTAGGTAAGGCATTTGATGGATATTTTATTATTGTTCTTTTAGTTTTGAATATAGCTATAACCTTATGGCAGGAAAACAAAGCAGATAATGCCATTAATAAGCTGAATGAAAACTTAGAACAAAAAATTAAAGTATTTCGAGACAAAAAGTGGGGACATATTAGCACTCGATTGCTTGTACCAGGAGATGTAATTCAACTTGCTTCAGGTGATGTTGTCCCTGCGGATGGAATAATTATTGAAGCAAATAACATCTCAGTAAATGAGTCTGTCCTTACAGGTGAGTCTTTACCAAAAGCTAAACAAGTAAATGATAGTGTGTTCTCAGGTTCTTTTATCGCAAACGGTATTGTTATTATTGAGGTTACTGCGACAGGATCTAAAACAAGTTTTGGGAAAACACTTTTTTCAGTAGAACGTGTGATAAAAAAAAGTTTACTTGAAAAAGATATTATCAGCATTTCCAAGCTTCTCACAATTTTCAGTCTTATTGCTGTAGTTATTTTAACAACATTTTTTTTACTAAAGAAAGCCTCTTTTTTAGAGCTTCTTACACTTGATTTAAGTCTTATCATAGCAGGCATTCCCATTAGTCTTCCAACGGTAATGACACTTATCATTGAATTTGGTGTTTTAGCATTGGCTTTAAAAAAGGTAATTGTGAGACGGCTTTCTGCTTTAGAAGATTTAGCAAATGTTAATTTTTTATTAACTGATAAAACAGGCACACTTACAAAAAACAAAATAAATGTGCAAGATATATATGCATATGATGGTTTTACGCACAATGATGTTTTATCCTATGCAGCTATTTTTACAACACTGGAAAGTGATAGCTCAATTAATGCTGCAATCTTAGAAAAAGTACAAGAGCTCCATTTAACAATTCCATCATTTACTAAAGTTAATTTCATTCCAGCTGATTCAAAACGAAAACGGAGCACTATTTTTATTAGAAAAGATAACAAGAACATGGTTATATCTATTGGTGCATCTCAGATTATTGCACAACATTCTGTATTGGATACCTTAACTCAGCAAAAATTCAAACGAGAAGTAGAAATGCTTGCAGCAGGTGGGTATAGAACGCTGGCAGTAGCAATTGCCGACAATAGTCAAAAAGAAGAAAAGATGAAAATTGTAGGACTTCTTGCTTTATCCGATGTGCTCAGAGCTGATGCAAAATCCATTGTGCAATTTCTTGAACAAAACGGTATTGACGTTGCCATGGTAACAGGTGATAACAAGGCGATTACTTCAAACATTGTTAAGCAACTGTCTCTTGATGATGGCAAAATAATAACAAAAGAAATGCTGGATAAAATAAATTTGGACAGTATAAACGATAAGTTTTTCCTGAATACTGCTGCATTTGCAGAAATACTCCCTGAAGATAAATTTCGCTTAGTACAAACTGCAAAAAAATTCTTTGTGGTTGCGTCAAACGGGGATGGCATAAATGATTTACCTGCAATAAGAGCAGCAAATGTTGGTATTGCTGTGGCAAATGCGGTTACTGCCCTTAAGGCTACGGCAGACATAGTTCTTTTGTCTGAAGGAATTAGTGTTATTAGGGACGCCATATTTGAAAGCAGGAAGATTTTTGAAAGATTGTATACCTACTCTTTATATCGTATTTCAGAAAGCCTCAGACTTATTGTTACCATAACCGTACTAGGCATTCTTTATGGTGTTTACCCAATGACTGCTTTACAAATTATCCTTATAGCACTTTTAAATGATATTCCCGTTATCTCTTTAGCGTTTGATAAGGTTAAAATTACGAATCGCCCGGCAAAGATAAATGCAAAGAAACGGTTTACCTTTAGTTCGTTTTATGGAATGGTGGGGATTGTGAACAGTCTTTTGTTGTTTTTCCTAATGAAGAGTATCTGGCATTTTGATTGGACTACTATCCAAACTATGTTTTTTCTCAAGCTGACCGTATCGGGGCACATGCTTATTTACGTTGCCCATACTAGAGAGCGTTGGTGGAAATTTTTACCAAGTAAACAGGTTATTTGGGCAACAACAATTACACAGCTTTTTGCAACAGGACTAGTATTCACGGGGTTTCTGATGTCGGGTAAATTAACTCTATTAGAAATTGGATTTGTTTGGTTATGGTCATTATGTTGGATGCAGGTAAGTGAAGTGGTAAAGATTATTCTTCAAAAACGTAGCAAGTAATACCTGGTTTTATTTTTTTAAAAGCATATATTTCAATTAGGTGTTTTTAGTAAATATTGAAGTTAAAACTAGGGATTGTTGGGACATACCAGTGAATTTAAGGCAAGGACTCACAAGCGACTCCATCTCCAACTTTAACAGAATCAAGTTTCATTGGGTCATGAGTAGCTGTAAAACCACAGCAATTAAAAAATGATTGTGCCTCAGCATGGGTTGAAAAATCACTACAATCTCTATCAGGCGATGAGCACGAATACATACAAGATATTGCGGTTGATGACTCCTGTACTGGTGTAGTAGGAATAGGTGTAGAAATTGTATTTATTAATGTAGATGTTGGCTTGGATGTAGATGGACATACAGACCATAATCCGCTATTGTTTTTCCTTGCTTCCTTTTGAGCTTTTAGGAATTTTTCATTGTACTTTACATCTGGTGGATAAGTATATACTTGGGCATAGCCATCTTTAACTAAGATTTCATTGACGAATACATCCTCAATATAAACATATCTTAAAAGCCTCCCATATCTATCAGTTTCTGATACATCTTTTTCTAGCCTTATTATTTTTCCTTCAACAAGTTGCTTATTTTTGTTGGTTGATTCCACTGAGTAACAATCGCCAACTTCAGGAGTATCAATTCCTATGTATCTAATTTTTTGTCCTCCTTCAATCTCAACAGTATCGCCATCAATCACTCTTATTACTTTAACTTCTTCAAAACTTGGTGTTGGAGAATTGGTAATCCTTTCTAGGGGCTTAGATGTAGGAGTAATAATATTTTCAGTGTTTTTTATTGAAGGGGTTGGATTAGTAAAAGCTGATACATAAGCTGAGCAAAAAAGTAAAACTAATACTCCAACTACAGCTAAGCTCAGTATTTTAATTTTCTTATTTGAAACTTTTGAATATATTAACCATCCCATTAAAACAAGAATTGTAATTGGAAGAAAAAATAATCCAATTAAGGTAATAACAGAAATTGTTAGGAACTTTTTTTTGCCCCTAAACAAGTTTTTCATGGTAGGTTATCTTTTGTGGCAACGATTGGATTATATCACACGCAAAACAACTCATTGAGGAAGCTCGGTGGGTTGTTTTTTTATTGACTTTACTAATTAAAAAGAATATATTTTAAGCAGGTGTTTATCTAGAAATTGAAGCTAGAAGTAGAGACGCTTGGGACATACCAGCTTTTTTTAGTATACAGTTTCAGTTTTACTAAGTTCTTCAAGTTTATCAATTAATTCTTTTGTGGTATATCTTGATGTATTAATGTCTTTCGCTAAAAACATTCTTAGCCCCTCAATGATTCTTCGTACCTGATCGGCTTCTCTCTTTCGTAACTTCAAAACTTTAACATTGTTTTCTTCAAAAGTATAAGAAATAATAGTTAGCGTTGTAAAAAAAAGAAATGTATCTATGAATACATTAGAAATATCTTTAATGTTAACACTATGTACTTGGGTAGCAAAAAATTGACGGTGAATAACAGTTACTCTTGTCTCTTCAACATTAATAGAGCTTACAAAAAAATCCCACGGAAACATAGAAGATATACTTATTAAAATTCGGTTTGATTTAGCAACCATACTATCTAACTTACGTTGATCAGTGTTTATTTTTCTAGAATGGTTTTTGACAGCTTCCTGATGACCTTTTTTTTCTGACTCTTCTTTTGTTTTTATTTGAGGAGCTGGTTCTACATCTCCTGAGTTAAAGCTTTCTAACGACGGACGTTGTTTCTCAAAAAACCTTTCTTTCTTTTCATTTTCAGCCTTTTTTTCTTCTTGCTTATGCAATTTCTTAAGCCAATAGCTTATCTTATTAGATTTATTGCCTTCGTTGTTGGCAGCTTTATGACTAGAAAAAATTGTTATCATAACATCATAATTATACTCCTTTTATAAAAATAAAAGTTGTGATGGTAAATCATATCTCTAGAAGACATGGCTATTTGTAATTAATATTACATATATTTAGAGTGCTAAATTACTGACAGCACTACGGGTAGAGATATAATAATACTATTAAGGAAAAGGGGCAATAAGAAAGGAGGTGAGATTTAATGAAAGATAGATTTAACAGTATTGTCTTAAAAATAAAAAACGTTTTTGAAAAAATAGGTAAACTTTATATTACCCAAATTATGACATAGAGAATACTTAATCCGCACTTGATCTTTTAATAATTTTAATTATGAAAAATTTAAAAACTATGGTATTTAGATATTACAAAAATAGTGTTTTTCGCAATCTTTGGCTATTGTTATCTTCACCATTAAGCATACGATAATTAGAAATGCTTATTAATAAAAGTTTATAGGTTTAATGAATGCTGTATAATAGTATCTAATATAGATGAAGGTAAGCAAAACAAAGGAATTCGCAACGTTTTATAATCATTTTAATACTCGCAATTATAGAAAGGGTGAAATGCTTATTAGAGCAGATGACGATCCCCAAGGAATTTTTTGTTTAAAAAAAGGATACGTTAGGCAATATACTATTTCCAAAACAGGTCTTGAATTAACGCTTCATATCCTTAAGCCCACTTCATACTTTCCCATGGTGTGGGCAATTAATGGTATTCCTAATGTTTACAATTTCGAAGCCTTAACTCCTGTAGAAGTAGGACGTGCGCCTAGGAATCAAGTAGTAAATTTTATTAAAGATAAGCCTTCTATAATCTTTGAGCTGTTAAGTGAATTAATAGAAGACTATGCAGAATCACTTGCTCGTATAGAAAATTTAGTATTCAGCGATGCATACCGAAGAGTAATTTCGGTATTGTTATACATAGCTAAACACTTTGGGGAAAAAAGTACTAACGGCATTATTGTCCACCATCGTTTTACTCAACAAGATATAGCAACATTAGTTGGGGTAGCAAGAGAGACTGCGAGCAATGAGCTAACAAAACTCGAAAAAAAGGGATTAATTAAACATGTTGATCACTTAATGGTATTTGAAAATATTAAGAAGTTAAATGCTGAATTGCTTTCAAAGTCCTCAAAATCCTAGCTTACATTACAGAAAAAATGTAATCCGGATTACAGTAGGTTCTTTTATAGTTGTGTATATTTAACTTTGTTATGCCACAATTAGATGCTAACCAAGAAGAAGTAACAACAATTAAAAATGAATCTCCTCAGCAAGTTATTAGAAAAACCACAATGCAGAGCAAATCTAAAGTAAAAGGAGAAGTTCCTCAAAAAGTGTATGAAACAAAAAAAACAATTTTTAGATTTAATCAAGTCGTTTGGTACATTCTGGGCGTGATAGAAATAATCCTTGGATTTCGTATGGCGCTGAAAGCATTAGGTGCAAATCCTTTTAGTGGTTTTACAAGTCTAATTTATACAATTTCAGATCCCTTAGCTCTTCCATTTCGGGGAATACTAGGAACATCTAGTACCCAAGCCTCTGTTTTTGAATGGTCAACAATAGTAGCTGCAATTGTATATCTTTGTATTGCTTGGGGACTTGTTTATCTTTTAAATCTTATCTACCCGATTACGCCAAAAGATGTTGAAACACAATAAATTATGTTAGTTGCAATTGTTATAATTCTTATTGTCCTCTGGTTTTTTGGATATCCTCCTGTGTCCGGAATTTCTGTTCCAACTATTAAGCTTTTTACAATTAATAATTATACTGTAACTTTGTGGGAAATTCTTATACTTGCGGTAATTTGTTGGGCAATAGGAATTTTACCTCGTCCGTTTCAAGCAGCTGCCTCTATATTACTTGTTTTATGGATTCTCTCTGTGCTAGGCATTATTGCGATAGCAGGTCTTCCTAACATTCTTGTTCTTGTAATTATCTTAGCGCTTATCGTATCTATCTTTTCATAAAGTAAAGGAGGTGTAAATATGGGAACAATCGAAATCATAGCAATTATTTTAATAATAATGTGGCTGGGTGGGTTTGCCCTTAATGTCGGTGGAGGGCTCATCCATATATTACTCGTTATTGCGATAGTTGTATTTTTGCTACGGTTTATTAGTGGTAAATCCTAAATTTTTACTAGGTTTTTTTAGTAGTTAAAGAAGCTAAAAACTAGGAATGACTGGAATATTCCCGCATTTTTGTACAACCGCAATTGAAGACGAGGCTCGCCAAAGGCGATCTGCTTTTCTAAGGCAAAGAAATTAATTTCTTCTAATTTTTTCCAAATTTTCATTATTGTAAAAAGAACAGAATAAGACTATGCTGTTTATAGATGTTTGCTTTAATAATTTTATTTGTTTTAGGAATTGGAGTTGCTTTTTTTGCAACACAAAATACACAAACGATTTCTATAATTTTTGCTAATTATCATTTAAATGGGATTCCTTTATATCTTATTGTTTTGGTATCTCTGGTTTTGGGTTTTGTGATAAGCTGGATTATGGGTCTTGTTGGCGTTATTTCGTCGTTTTTAAAAATTCACGGGAAAGAAAGTGAAATTAAAGATGCAAATAAACAAATCTCCGAGCTTACCAAGAAAGTACACCAACTTGAATTGGAAAACGAAAGACTAAAAGCTGAATCAGGTCATCCATCGGATGATAAATCCTTATGATATGGAAATCCTCGCTAAGATCTGGAGGAAACTACATTTGCCTAAATCAATACAGCTTTTTGTTATGCGAATGTTTCAGGATCAATTCTTAATTGGAGTAACTGGAATTATTTTAAACGACAAAAATGAAATTCTTCTTTTTAAATCTAACTACAGACAAACGAAATGGGGACTACCAGGTGGGTATATTAAAGCAAAAGAACATCCGCAGGAAGCGTTAGAGCGGGAGATAGAAGAAGAGTCGGGTTTTGTGGTAAGCGTTGACGAAGAATTAAAGATAAGAACCGACAGGAAATCGGCTCGTATTGACATAGGTTTTGTCGGAAAATTAGTGGGTGGTGAGTTTAGAAAAAGCTCAGAAGTAGCTGAAGCAAAGTTTTTTGCTTTCAACGATTTGCCTCTACTAATGTCCAAACAACAATTATTTATAATTGAGCAAATACTTTTTCAGAAAAAACTCTTAACAATATCTTCAAATAATTCTTAAATTATTCTTTGGGTTTTTTTATTGATCTTATCAATTAAGAATGCTAATCTCTCTTTAAGTGCTCTAGCAGGAGTTGAGGCTAAAAGAGAAGATGCTTGAGACATTTCCGCATTTTTGAGACAGAAAAATTAGAGATGCCTTAGGCATCTCGGCCTCATTTTAGTCCCATAGTTGACAAATTATAAATATATGTTATAAACTCTAGTTATGAACGAAAGTAAAGCAAGAGTTGATTCACCACAATGGGCTAAATGGAGAGCAGTTGGCGCTGTGGGGAATATGGAGTCAACAAGAAAATCATTAATGAGTTTCAATGTAGTGTATATGGTGTTAGATGCAGATAGATTACAAATTGCACAAGAAGCAGTGAGAAGGACCGGAGTAGATGTAAATGTTGTCTCAGAAGGTGGCCAAACATATACTACAAGACCTTCCGAGGTTTGGTTTGGAGACAGAAAACTAGAAGAGTATCCTAAGTCTAGAGAGTATACAGGAACTTTGCCAGAAGACAAAGTATTTATTAAGATTATGGGGAATATGCCTGCAAGATTAGGATTACATAATTTTTGGAAAAAATATAAAGGTTTAGCACGTGCCCAGTCCTCTAGATAATACAAGCTCCATAGAGTTAATGTTGAAAAATATTACTAATATAGCTATTTTTCTGTTAGGTGTTTTTAGTAAGTAATTGAAGCTAAAGACAAGGGACGTCTGGGACATTCCCGCTTATGTTTCTGACTTGTAAATACATTTACGTTATGATATAAAGTTTTCATGCAAAATGCAGAGGTTAAAACATTATCAAATATGCCTATAAATAACAGGGTTGCCTTTTTAACTCAG